>PLRW01000355.1 GCA_003164955.1 Actinomycetota bacterium | reverse complement strand
GCCAGCTCCCGCCCGGCCAGGACCGCCGCGAACGGGAGCACCGCCGAGATGTCCCGCGTGCTGAGCAGGTCCTGGACGAAGGGGGTTGGCACGTACGCGGCGACGTTGCAGATGATCGCGACGGCCAGTCCCGGGACGGCCAGTTCGCCGCCGCGCCCGAGGCGGCTGACCGCGAGGCAGAAGGCCACGGCGACCGCGGCCACCCCGATCAGGTGCAGCGCGGCGATGGCGACGTCGAGGGGCGAGTGCAGGCCCGGGAATTCGGCACCGAAGAGCATCAGCAGCCCCTCGCCCGTCAGCCGGAGGTGACCTGGGATCGAGGACAGGCCGAACGTCGTCGCCACCGGCTGGATGGCGAACCCGCCGCTGCGCTGGATCAGGGTCACGGCCACCCGGGCCAGCCCGACGGAGGCGATCGCCGCCACGGCCAGCGATACCTCCGCCCATGGCCAGGTGCGCCCCCGCTTATCGGGACGGCGGAACAGCAGCACGCCGGCCCGGACGGCACACGTGATGACCATGGGCACGACGCCGGTGACGAGGACGAGGCCGTCGGCGGTCACCCCCCACGTCAGCACGATGGCCACCGCCGGGACGGACCAGCGGGCCGGCCGCCGGTCCACGGCCAGCCAGGCCAGCAGCACGGGCAGCGTGCTGCCGAAGTGATCGGGGCTCAGCAGCAGCGTGGAGCCCGCGCCGGGCGCCGGGGCCAGCATGACAACGGCCACGATCAGCACCCGGAGCAGAGCTTCGCGGCCGGTGGCATGGCCCTTGGCCAGCCAGGCGGCCAGCAGGATGAGCAGTGTGTAGGTCATCGCCCCGGCGAAGTGGATCACGCCGGGATTGAGCCCCCGCACCGCCTCGATCATCGCGTACTGGACCAGTTCGGCCGGGTAGAACGACACGTCCGAGACGGTCCAGTGCCGCAGCAGCAGGTTGCCGTGCAGCATGTCCCACGCCTGGAGCGCGTTCGACGCGCCATCCGAGCCGACCGGTACCCGATCCGACAGGCGGAGGTAGCTCACGAAGAGCACGCCCGCGACCAGCACGATCCCGGCCGCCCACGCCGCCCGGTGGACGGCACGGGCCTGCTGCATCACGGCCGGGTGACTGGTCCCGCGACGACGTCCGTATGGCCGAAGCGCAGCAGAACGGGCGCGGACGATGGCGCGTGCGGCGAGTCGAACGTGAAGCGGACCCCGCCGGCCGCCCGCTGCGGGGTGCAGATGAACTGCGCCGTCATCATGAACGTCCAGTACGGATCATCCACGCAGGCCCGGATGTGGACCCGTTCGGCCTGGACGAGGAAACCGGTGGTGTCGATCCAGGCATCGTGCTGGATGGACAGCACGATCTCCCGGCCGGGCGCGTGCGCCGCGAGGACGGCGACGGCGTGCGGCAGGGCGGAGTCGGTGTCCTCGGTGCTCGTGCGCATTCCCGGCACCAGCGCGAACACGGCCAGGGCGGCGACCGCGCCGGCCGCGGCCAGCGCCGTGCCCGTGCGGGCGCCGAGCGCCTGGCTGAGCCCGACGGCGATGACGAGCAGCGCCAGCAGCGGCGCCGACCAGTAGAAGTAGGCGATGTAGTACTGGTTCAGGTCGTCGATGCCGGCCGCCGCGTACAGGCCGACCGCCAGCGACGACACGACGTTGATGCCGAGCAGCATGAGCAGGAAGCGGCGCAGCCCGCCGCGAGCCAGCCCCGCGGCCACCGCGATCGCACCCGCGAACAGCAGGACCGGCGCCAGCCAGGCGTGCCGGTCCGGCCACCAGAACCACAGGGCGTACCGCACGATCTGCAGGACGCTGTGGCCGCCGGCGGCGGAAGACTTGCTGTAGGCGAAGTACTTGCCGAAGTCGCCGGGCCAGTGCAGGGCCAGGTTGACCACGATCGGCAGCGCGAACAGGGCACTGATGGCCACGGCCGGGATCCACGCCCGGCGCCCGTCGCGGACGAAGCGCCGCAGCGCCGCGACCGGCGCCCGCCGGTGCTCGGCGAGCAGGACCGCGAGCACGCCCGCGGTGATCACCGGGACGATGAACAGGAAACAGGCGTGCCCGTGGATGAGGAACCACCCGGTCAGCGCGAAGATCCACAGGTCCCGGACGTGCCCCGCCGCGACCGACGCCGCCGCGATGAGGAAGACGCAGTACATGACGACGTACATGTACGGCATCCAGTCGGAGTTGATCGCGGTCGGATGCACGGCCCCGAAGACCAGCACGACGGCGAAGCAGGCGGCGGCCGCGCGCAGCGACCGCGCCCAGCCGTAGACGATGCC
This sequence comes from Actinomycetota bacterium, assembly GCA_003164955.1. Lineage (GTDB taxonomy): Bacteria > Actinomycetota > Actinomycetes > Streptosporangiales > Streptosporangiaceae > Bog-532. Next base: position 22,716 of record PLRW01000355.1, on the reverse strand, counting down.
GACGGCCAGCGCGAGCAGGGCGCTGTTCAGCACGAAGACGGCGAGCAGGTGCGCGTTCCAGGCCGTCGGCACCACGTGCAGGCCGGACTCGAACAGCCACTGGCCGAAGGCCTGAACGTACATGTACGCCGGGCCGGGATGACTGAACCCCTCACGGGAGTAGTTGCCGACCAGCAGCGTGAAGTGCATCGCCTGCTGGATCCGGATCGAGTTCGCGGCGGCGTCGCCCTGCTCGATCCACTTCGTGGTGAACAGGAACCGGTTGCGCACGAACAAGACGGTCAGCACGATCGCGAACGGCGCCGCCCAGATCCACCACGGGCGACGGCTCCACCAGGGGCGACGGCCCTGGCCCGGGGAACCCGCCGCTTCGGCTGGTGGCCCCGCGGGCGCCGTCGCCGCCCGGTCGCCGCGAATGCTCATGACGGGTTCCCCGGAATGTCCGGCAGCAGGTTCCGGTCCCACACCATCACCGTCCACGGGCCGACGTTATACGTGCGGGCCGGGTCGCCGAAGTACCGGTGCACGAGGACACGCGGCTCCCAGTGGTAGTAGAAGCCGCCCACGCTCTCGAAGACGACAAAGTTGGCGTACTGCCCGTGCGGGACGTACCAGGCGTACTTGGACTCCCACAGGTCCCGCCGCATGGTGAACTGCATCAGCGCGCGGACCCGGACATGGCTCGCGGTATCCACCGTGACGATGCTGCTCTCCCAGTAGCCGCCGAGCCCATAGGTCAGGTGGTGCGCGGCCAGCCAGGACGCGATCTGGGTGTTCTGCGCGGCCACGGCCGGATGGCGCACCTCCCGGCCCAGGCCGGCCAGGTACCCGGCCAGCACGACCACGCCGGTGGTGGCCACGGCGGCCCGGGCCACCCTGGTGATCAGGCGGCGGTTGATCAGGCGGCCGTGTCCCGTGGCGGCACCGTGTTCGGCCGCGGCGAGGGGACCAGCCGTGGCGTCCGGCGCGGTGGGCCCCGCGGCGGAGCCGGTGAGCCGGACCAGCATCCGGCCGGCCAGGGCCGCCCCGCAGGGCAGCACGATGGCCATTTCGTGCGCGTTCAGCGAGGGCATGTTGCTGATCACGTACAGCACCACGTTGATCGCGATCGCGGTGGCCAGCACCTGGTCGACCAGCGTCGCCCGGGTGAAGATCCAGGCGGCCAGGACGAGCGCCAGCGCGACCAGGGCCACCCCGGCCAGGTGCAGGAGAGCCACGTCGCGGTCGTAGCCGGGGGGCAGGCCGCGGGTATCCGCGCCGAAGAGCAGCAGCAGCCCGCGCCAGGTACCGGCGACCTGTCCGGCCCACTTACCGGCCGGCTCGATGGTGAACGTGACCGCGTGCAGCGTGTACCCGCCCAGCGCGTGGATCAGCCGGACCAGGAGCTGCGAGGCGACGGCCGAGCCGGCCGCCGCGGCGGCGAGGTAGACCTCGAACCGGCGGGTGCCCAGCGCGTGCCGGAGCCGCCCGGTGACACCGCCGGACGCGCTCGCCGGGTGCGCCGGGTCCGCCGGGGGCGGCGAGCCGAACATGCCCTGGATGATCCGCAGCCCGCAGACGAGCGCGAGCGGCAGCGACCCGACGGCCAGCACCAGGGAATCGGCGACCGCGCCCCAGGTCAGCAGGAGCCCGGTCGCCACCGCCAGCCGCCAGCCGGGCCGTGCGCGGTCCAGCACGAGCCAGGTCACCAGGAGCGGGACCGAGGTGCCGAGGTGCCCGACGGTCAGCAGCAGGATGAAGACCCCGGACCCGAGCTGGGGGGCGAGCATGATGCCGCCCGCGATCAGCGCCCGCAGCACCCCCCGGCGGCCGGACGCGCGGCCCTTGGCCAGCATCGCCGCGAGCAGCAGCGCGAGGGTGTAGGTCATCGCCGCCGCGGCGTGGAACGTACCGGTGTTCAGCCCACCGATCAGCTCCAGCAGCATGTACTGCGGCAGCTCGGTGGTGTAGAAGGACACATCCGACAGCATCCAGCCGTGCAGCAGCAGGTTGCCGTGCAGCATGTCCCACGCCTGCAGGCCCAGGTTGGCCTGGTCGGAATCCTCCGGGTAGGTGTTCGACAGCCGCAGGTACGCGGTGAACAGCGCCGCCCCGGCCACCGCCAGCCCGGCCGCCCAGAGCCAGCGCGCAGTCCGCCCGGGCCGCCCGGTGCGGACGCCGGCCGGGACGCGGACGGGGCCGGGCCGGGGATGCTCCGCGGCGCCGGGCCGTCCCGCCGGGGCGGCCGTCACGCCCCGGGCCGCCGCACTTTCCCGCGCCGCCATGGCTCCCCACCCGCGCCGGGTTCAGATGGTGCCGGCTTCGACCGCGCTGCTGATCCACGGGATGACCTCGTCCAGCATCTGGTCCAGGCTCGTCGTCGCCGCGAAGCCGAGCATCCGCTTGGCCTTGTCCACGGCCGGCACCCGGCGCTGCACGTCGTAGGTGAACGGCTCGTCGTTGACGATCCGCAGCGGCACCCCGTCGCCCTTGATCTTGCGCCAGATCGCCTCGGCCAGCCGGAGCACGGTCGTGCTCTCCTCGGTGGACAGGTTGAAATCCTCGTTGCGGGCGTCGGGGTGCTCCATCGCGGTCACGATGCCCACCGCGAGATCCCCGCCGTAGGTGTAGTGCCGGACCTGCTCCCCGGAGCCCAGGATGTGCAGCGGGTCCTGGCCCTTGAGCACCTTCTGCACCAGGTCGGGAACGACGTGGCTCATGGCCAGCCGGACGTTGCCGGACAGGATCTCCTCATCGCCCAGCGCCCGGCTCTCCCCGATCCCGACGCAGTTGAACGGGCGCGCGATCGTGTACGGCAGCTGGTACTGGTCCCAGGCCGCGTGGGCGAAGTACTCCATGGCCAGCTTCTGGAAGCCGTAGGAGGACAGCGGCGGGGGGATCTCCCGCTCCTGGCCCTCCTGCGACGGCCACTCGCTCGCCGCCTCGAAGACCATCGACGACGACATGTACGTGACCTTGCGCAGCCGGCCGTCGCGGTGCGCGGCGATCGCCGCGTCACAGGAGGCGGCGACGATCCGCTCGTTCGTCGCGAGCAGGTCGTAGGCGTAGGTGTGGAAATAGGAGATGCCGCCGATCATCGCCGCCCCGGCGATGAAGTGGTCGCAGTCGGACAGCAGGCGCGTCATCAGGTCCACGTCGCGGGCGTCGCCCTCGACCAGCCGGTAGTGCGGATCGTCGTCGTAGGACTTCTTCACCCGGCCGTACTTGGAGAAGTTGTCCACCCCCACCACGGCGTAGCCGCGCCGCAGCAATTCCCCGACCACGTACCCGCCGATGAACCCAGCCGATCCGCTGACCAGAACTTTCTCCATCGGTTGCCTCTATTTCCCTTCTGTGGCGGATGTTGGGCCGGGCGCATCTGGACCGGGCTCGCCGGCCTGGATGCGTATCTGCTCCGGTGACAGGCGCGGCCCGAACGCGAACCGGTACCAGCGCAGGTAGCTGGGAATCCACTTCGCGACCTTGAAGTTGGACACGCCCGCCTGCCGGTCCAGCCAGATCGTCGGGATTTCGGCGACCGGGCGGCCGAGCCGCTTGGCCTTGGCGGTGAGCTCGATGCCGATCTCGAAGCCGTCACGGGAGTCGATGCCGACTTCCCGCACGAACTCCGTCGAATACGCCTTGAACGAGTTGGTGGCGTCGCGCGTTCCGACGTGGGCCAGGATACGCAGCGAGCGGCCGGCCGCCCGGGACAGGGTGCCCTTGAGGACCGGGCCGCCGACCTGCTGGCCACCGGCCATGTAGCGGGACGCGGCGGCCACGGCCACCCCCCGTTCCACCAGCCGGGCCAGTTCGTCGATCTGCCGCGCATCGTCGCACCCGTCGGCCATGGTCACGACCGCGACGGGAGCACGGGCGGCGTCGATGCCGAACCTGATCGCGTAGGCGGGCCCGGGGCCGTAGGTGTTGATCAGGCAGCGGATCCGGTCCTCCTTCCGCGCGTACTCCTCGACCACCGGGATCGTCGTGTCGGTTTCGCTGTCCACGATGACCAGGACCTCGCACGCCAGGCGCACCGATTCGAAGAGCCGGTCCAGGATCGGGACGATCTGCTCGTCCTCGTTGTAGGCCGGGATGACGACCGTGACCCGGGGCGTCTCGGGGGTCATATCCGCACCCCCTGGCCCAGGATGTTCCAGATGTCCGCGACCGGTTTGTCCGTCACGAGCTCTCGGTACTCCGGATGCGGCGCGGCCACCACCAGCAGGTCCGACCGGCTGATGACCTCCTCCAGCGGCCGCAGGGCCGGGTCGACGGTCACGTACGGATCGGTGCACAGCACCGCGCCGGCCTTGAAGGCCAGGATCCGTTTGAGCTTGTACGACAGGCTGGACCGGATGTCGTCCGAGCCGCCCTTGAAGGCCATGCCGAGAATGCCCACCGTCATGGACGCCAGGTCGAAGCGCTGCTCCAGGCGGTGCACCAGATACAGCGGCATGCCCTCGTTGATCGTCATCGCCGTGTGGCCCAGCGCGAAGTTGTTGTTGTTGAACGCGGCGAGCTGCATGGTGTCCTTGAACAGGCACGGCCCGGCGGCGAAGCCCGCGGCCGGCATGTCGGCGGCCCGCGGGTAGTCCTCCCCCAGGCCCTGCCGGATGCGCTCGAAGTCCAGGCCGCCGTCGTTGGCCATCATGTAGAGCTGGTTGGCCGTCGCGAACTTGATGTACCGCCACACGTTGGTGAAGAGCTTGGCCAGCTCGGCCTCCTCGGGCGTCATGACGACCAGGTGATCGGTCAGCCGCCGGAACAGCGCGCTGGCCCGCTCCGCGCCCTGCGCCGTGCGGGCCGAGATGATCTGCGGCAGCTCGAACAGCTCGGTCATCGCCTTGCCCTCGGCGATCCGCTCGGGGCAGAACGCGATGTCGAGCTTGACGCCGAGCGCGGCGATCGTCTTTTCCACCAGCGCCGTCACCCCGGGGTAGATGGTGCTGCGCAGGATGAGGATCTGCCCGTCGCGCAGGTACTGGGCACAGCCGCCCAGCGCGTTCGGGATCGCGGCCTGGTCCGGGTTGAGGTGCGCGTCCACCGGGGTGCCGATGACCACGATCACGTGCTCGCCGGTGCCCACGATGGCCGGGTCGGAGGACGCTTTCAGCCGCCCGGCGGCCCGGGCTTCGCGCAACGGCTCCGCGGCGCCCGGCTCGGCGAACGGCAGCCGCCCGGCGTTGACGGTCTCCACCGCGGCCTGGCTGACGTCGTAAATGCCGACCCGCGCCCCCCGGCTGGCGAGCGCGACGGCCAGCGGCAGGCCGACGTGGCCGCAGCCGCCGATGATGACCGCGTCGAGCTCGAAGTCGCCTTCCGGCGTGGGTCCGGTCACCGCACTGTCCTTCCGTCGCAGCAGGCTGGGCCGAAAATACCGGCCCGCCTATGACCCATCAGATGACGGCGGGCGCGTGCCGGATCAGTAATCGGCAACGATGCATCATGCGGGCAGATATGCGCCTCAGCGGCCGATTATGCCCTGTGCACACCGAGAATAGGTGCGGCTTTACATTCCCGCGATGAGCTTTTCGACCCGCTCGTCGACCGAACGGAACGGGTCCTTGCACAGGACCGTCCGCTGGGCCTGATCGTTGAGCTTGAGGTGGACCCAATCCACGGTGAAATCGCGGCGGCGCTCCTGCGCGCGGCGGATGAACTCGCCGCGCAGCCGGGCCCGCGTGGTCTGCGGCGGAACGGACTTGGCCTCGAAAATGTCCAGGTCACGGGTGGCCCGGTCCACCGCGCCGTTGCGCTGCAGCAGGTAGTACAGGCCGCGGCGGCGGTGCACGTCGTGGTAGGCGAGGTCGAGCTGGGCCACCCGCGGCGAGGAAAGCGGCAGGTCGTGCTTGGCCCGGTAACGCTCGATGAGCTGATATTTCGTTACCCAATCGATTTCCCGGGCCACCTTGTCCAGGCTCCCGCTCTCGATCGAGTCCAGCGCGCGCTCCCACATCATGAGCACCCGCTGCGCGGTCGCGTCGGCACCGTTACGGTCGGTGAAATCCTGCGCCTTGGTCAGGTATTCACGCTGGATTTCCAGCGCGCTCATTTCCCGGCCGTTGGCCAGCCGGACCTTGCTCCGGCCGGTCATGTCGTGGCTGACCTCGCGGATGGCCCGGATCGGGTTGTCCAGGGTCAGGTCGCGCATCATCACCGTGCCGGCCTCGATCATCCGCAGCACCAGGTCGGTCGAGCCGACCTTGAGCAGCATGGTCGTCTCGCTCATGTTCGAGTCGCCGACGATGACGTGCAGCCGGCGGAACCGCTCGGCGTCCGCGTGCGGCTCGTCCCGGGTGTTGATGATCGGGCGCGAGCGGGTGGTCGCGGACGACACACCCTCCCAGATGTGCTCGGCCCGCTGGCTGACGCAGTACACCGCGCCCCGCGGGGTCTGCAGCACCTTGCCGGCGCCGCAGATCATCTGCCGGGTGACCAGGAACGGGATCAGGATGTCGGCCAGCCGCCCGAACTCACCGTGCCGTCCGACCAGGTAGTTCTCGTGGCAGCCGTAGGAGTTGCCGGCCGAGTCGGTGTTGTTCTTGAACAGGTAGATGTCCCCGGCGATGCCCTCTTCGCGCAGCCGCTTGTCGGCGTCGACGAGCAGGCCCTCGAGGATCCGCTCCCCCGCCTTGTCGTGCGCGATGAGGTCGATCACGTTGTCGCACTCGGGCGTCGCGTACTCCGGGTGGCTGCCCACATCCAGGTACAGGCGGGCGCCGTTGCGCAGGAACACGTTGCTGCTGCGGCCCCACGACACCACGCGGCGGAACAGATAGCGTGCCACCTCATCGGGCGACAGCCGCCGTTGTCCACGGAACGTGCATGTCACGCCGTACTCGTTCTCAAGCCCGAAGATGCGCCGGTCCACAGGGTTAGGCTACGTGCCTGCGGGGGCCCTGGCGACATGCGGCGCGCTGCAGTCTTGCCCGGAAGGCCCGGTTCACGTTCACGCGTCCCGGAGCCGGAGGAGGAGCCCGCCGATGATCAGCGCCGCGGCGGACCACGCGGCCAGCACGCCCAGGCCGGCCCAGGGCTGGATGGGCAGGCCGCGCAGGCCGGTGGTGGCCTGGATCGCGAGCCCCGCCGTCATCGGCCCGGCCTGCTCAAGGTGCCGGTGCCACTGCGGGTTGCTGACCGCCTGGGCGATGAGCGGGGAGAGGTACAGCAGGCCGAGGACGACCCCGATGGTCACCGCGGAGTCTCTTATCGCGGTGGCGATACCCAGGCTGAGCAGGGCGATCAGGCCGAGATAGAGGACCGAGCCGGCGGCGGCCCGCAGCGTGGGGCCGTCGCCGAGGGACAGCAGCGGGAAGCCGCGGGCGGCGGTGAAGCCGTGGCCGGGCAGGATGAGCCGGCCGGCGAGCACGGACCCGAGGACGCCGGCGGTCCCGGCGGCGAGCACCAGGCCACCGACGATGGCGGCCTTGGCGGCCAGCACCGTGGTCCGGCGCGGCATCGCGGTGAGCGTGGTGCGCATCATCCCGGAGCTGTATTCGCCGCTGATGGCCAGCCCGGCGAGGATGGCCACGACCGCCTGGCCGCACTGGATCCCGGTGAGGCTCAGCTTGGTGGTGTCCACCGGGCAGGCGGTGCCGGCCGGGCACCGGACGGCGGCGGTCGCCGCGGCGCTCACCGCCACCGTCAGCACGACGGTGGCGGCGAGCAGCCAGGCGGGGCCGGCCGTGGTCCGCAGCTTGGTCCATTCCGCGTGCAGCGCGTCCCGCAGGCCGGTCAGGCCTGCCTGCATCGCGACCGGCAGAGACGGCGGCCCCGGCGACCCGGCCGGCACGGCCTGGCTCATGCGTCCCGCCTGCGGAGCAGGACGGCGGCCAGGCCCAGGACGAGCGCGGCGTAGCCGCACAGCACGGCCAGCCCGGCCCACGGCGGCAGCGGGAAGTACCCGGACCCGGGCGAGTACAGCGCCGTGACCTGCGGATACTGCGGCACGGCCTGCTGGACGGCGAAGGCGGCGGCCGGGGTGATGCGCAGCAGCCAGTCCGAGACGCCGACCGGCAGCACGGAACCGACGGCCAGGATGTACGGGAGCACGATCGCCACGATGACGATGCTGACCGCGGCGGCGCTGCGCCGCAGGACGGTCCCGAGGGCCAGGGCGAGAACGGCGGCCACGGCGAGCAGCGCCGCGGCGCCGGCCACCACGCGCAGTTCGGTCAGCCACGATACCGGGAACACATACGAGTTTTTGTTCCCCAGTGCGGTACCGGCGATCACCGCGACGGTGGCGGCCACCAGCCCGGCCACGAACGTGACGGCGCCGACGACGATCGCCTTGGCCGCCAGCACCCGGCCCCGCCGCGGGCTCGCGGCCAGCGTGGTGCGGATCAGGCCCCGCCGGTACTCGGCGGTGATGAACATCGTCGCGACCACGACCACCGCGATCAGTCCCGCGAACGTCCCCAGCAGGAAGTCCGTGATGGTGAAATCGGGGTCGCCTTCGTTGCCATGCCCGGCTATGACCGGCGCGATGTCACCGGACCCGGTCACGGAGAATTGGCTGCCGTTCTGGTGATACGCGCCGGCCCCCGGCGGACCGGAGCCGCCGGCACCGATAGCGTCACCGGTCCACGTGCCGGCCGGCCAGGTACCCGACCGGCCGAGCTGGTCGAAGACCGCCGTGGCCTGGGTGGGGCCCCCGGTGGTGCTGGTCCCGCCGAAGGACTGCGAGACGACGTTGTAGTCCGGGGAGGCGGTGAATAGCCCGGCCTGGGCCGTCGACGGCAGCCCGGTCAGGTGAACGGCGCCGACCTGCGTCCAGTGCGTCCCGTCGGACGAGTCGTAGCCGGTGATCGTGCCGCCGGAGCGGGTCAGCCGCAGCCAGCGCGGGGACGCCGCGGAGACGGCGCCCGGCTCGCCCGCCGTGTCCTGGGTGTAGTTGTCCTGCAGCCGCACCCCGTGGCCGGCGGTGACCATCATCGCCGCGTACGCCGATCCCTGGTTCGTGCCGCCGGCGATGATGAGCCCGGCCTTGGCCCACGGCATGAGGCCGGGGCGCGTGTCGGCCGGGCCGTTCGGGCCGGACGCGTTGGGGTTCGCGGGCGGGAGCAGGCCGGTCAGCGAGGTCACCCGGACGGTGATGCTGCCGTTCCCGGCCAGCGGCTGGCGCACGAAATAGAAGCTGTCGTCCACCGGTTCGCCGCCTGGCCCGACCGCGTACGTGGGCAGGCAGGCCCGGCCGGTCCGGGTCGGGCCGCCGCCCGAAGTCTGACACGTGTGGCTGCTGCCCCCGGCGGACAGCAGCCCGAGCCCGAGCATCACCAGGACGGCGGCGAGCAGACCGATCACCCAGCCGCGTACGGTCCTGAACTTGGTCCACTCGGCGTGCAGGACCTGTGCGAACCCGTCCCGCCCGGCCTGCTGGCCCGGCCGGTACGGCTGGTACGGCGTCACGGTGCCGGCGGTCATCGCGCGGCCTCCTCGGTGCTAGCCCGGGGGGCCACAGTGCCCCCTGGGGACACCCCAGACCCCGATGGCCCGGACCCCCCGGCGGGGGTAAGGGCGCGGAACTCGACCGCGTCGCGGGTGAGCTCCATGTAGGCCTCCTCCAGCGTCGCGCGGTGCGCCGACACCTCGGAGAACGGCACGCCGCTCTCGCCGAGCAGGGCCACGACCTTCTCGGCCGCCAGCCCGGAGATGATGAGCGTGTCCCGGTCGGTGGCGGCGACGGTAGCCCCCGCGTGCGCTAGCACCGTCATCGCCTCCGACCGCGCGGTGGTGCGCAGCGTCACCCGGCCGCCGGACGCGGTCGCGATGAGGTCCGCCACGGTGGTGTCCGCGATGACCCGGCCGCGGCCGACCACCACCAGGTGGTCCGCGGTGTCCTGCAGTTCGCCCATCAGGTGGCTGGATACCAGCACGGCGCGGCCCTGGGCGGCCAGCGCCCGCAGGAACCCGCGCATCCAGTAGATGCCCTCGGGGTCCATGCCGTTGAACGGCTCGTCCATCATGAGCACGGGCGGGTCGCCGAGCAGCGCCGCCGCGATCCCGAGCCGCTGCCGCATGCCCAGCGAGTAGCCGCCCGCTTTCCGCCGCGCCGCCGCCTGCAGGCCGGCCTGCTCGATCACCTCGTCGACCCGCCGGGCGGTCAGTCCCTGGGAATGGGCCAGCCACAGCAGGTGATTGCGGGCGCTCCGGCTCGGCTGCAGCGCGGCGGCGTCCAGCAGTGCCCCCACGTGGTTCAGCGGGTGGCGCAGGCTGTGATAGCTGTGCCCGCCGATCAGAGCGTGGCCTTCGTCGGCTGCGTCCAGGCCGAGGATCACCCGCATCGTGGTGGACTTGCCGGCGCCGTTCGGGCCGACGAATCCGGTGACGTGCCCCGGCTTGACGGTGAAGGACATCCCGTCGAGCGCGAGGGTCGGCCCGAACCGCTTGCGCAGGCCGGTGACTTCGACAGTTGCTTCCATGCCAGCCACGCTAGGCAGCGCAGGGGGGCCGGGTCGTCACGCCTGAGAGGGGTCTTGGCCGCCGCCCGGACGGGGCCGCCGGGAGGTGCGCGTCACTCGTATGAGGGACTCCGGAATACCTGGCCGGGGTGACGCCACCGCGCCCTAGATGCGGCGACAATGAGGGACGTGGGCCCAGTGATGCAGGGGACGGCCGGATCGGCCGGCCGCGGACGCCGCATCGCCACGGCCCCGCGCACGCCCGCCGTCACCGCATCCCTGCTGGGCCTGCTCGCGCTGGCCGAAGCGATCCCGCGGGGCATCGCAGCCGGCCTCAGCCCGCAGTCTTTCCTGACCTTGATCGTGCTCTGCCTGCTCACAACCCTGCCGCCGGCCTTCCTGCGGCCGGCCGCGTCGGCCGTCGCGATCTGCGCGGCGAGCGTCCTGTCGATCACGCTCTTCCAGCTGCTCACCGTGGCCGGCCTGGCGGCGCAGCTGATCGCGGCCGGCCGGCTGGCCCGCCGCGGCCCGCAGGCCCTGGCCGTGGCGCTGTCGGTCCCGTTCCTCATCCTGGCGCTCGCCGGTGCCACGGACACCGGTTCCGCGCACGCCGAGACCAGGGTGGTCACGATCGTGCTGGCGGGGCTGGTCCCGGTGGCCACCTGCGCCGGGATCGCCTGGCGGGCGCGCGCCGAGGCCGCGGAGCACAGCGCGGTGCGCGAGGTCATCGCCGGCACCATCTTCGAGAACACGGCGCGCGGCGAACGGGCCCGGATCTCCCGCGAGCTGCACGACGTGGTCGCCCACCACATCTCCATGATCGCCGTGCAGGCGGAGACGGCCCGGCTGGCCACGCCGGATATGCCGGCCGCCGGCGCGCAGCGGCTGCTGTCGATCGGTGACACGGCCCGGGCGGCGCTGACCGAGATGCGGCGGCTGCTCGGCGTGCTGCGCGAGGACACCGAGACCGAGACGGCGGCCCGGCAGCCCCAGCCGGGTCTGCGGCAGCTCAACGAGCTGGTCGATTCGGCCCGGGATGCCACCGGCGCGGGAACCCGGCTCATCGTCAGCGGGCCGCCGGCCGCGCTCGACCCCGGCGTCGAGCTTGCCGCCTACCGGATCGTGCAGGAGGCCCTCACCAACTCGCGGCGGCACGCCCCGGGGGCCGCCGTCGATGTGGAACTCCGCTACGACGGCGACGGGCTGCGGCTTCGCATCCGCGACAACGGTCCCGGCCCGCCCGCGGCCTGGCGGGACGGCGGCTCCGGGCCGTCCACGGAACGGCCGGACGGCGGCCTCGGCCTGCTGGGCATGCGCGAGCGGGCCCTCGCCGTCGGCGGGGATCTGGGCACCGGCGCGGCGCCCGGCGGCGGCTTCCTCGTCACGGCCAGCCTGCCCGGAAAAATGGAGACGGCCAGATGAGCGCCGCATCCCGTGCGAGCACCGGACCCTCCGGAAACGCTGCGCCTTCCGGAACCACCGGGCCTTCCGGAACCACCGGGCCTTCCGGGACTACCGGGCCTTCCGGGACTACCGGGATCACCGGGCCTTCCGGGACCACCGGGCCCCCCGGGATCCGGATCGTCGTCGCCGACGATCATCAGGTCGTCCGCACCGGATTCGCCGAACTGCTCGGCACGCAGCCCGACTTCACGGTTCTCGGCACCGCGTGCGACGGGGCGGAAGCCGTGCGGATCTGCCGCGCGCTGCGCCCCGATGTCATCCTCATGGACGTCCGGATGCCCGGCACGGACGGCATCGAGGCCACGCGGCAGCTCGCCGGGGATGAGCCGGAGGAAGAGCCCCGGCGCCCGCGCATCCTCATCCTGACCACATTCGACCTGGACGACTACGTCTACGACGCGCTTCGCGCCGGGGCCAGCGGCTTCCTGCTCAAGGACGTCACCGCCGAGCGGCTGTTCGACGCCGTACGGGTCATCGCATCCGGTGAGGCACTGCTCGCGCCGACCGTCACGCGCCGCCTGATCAGCGAGTTCGCCCTCACGCGTCCCCGGCCGGAGCCTTCGCCCGCCCCAGCGCTGGCCACGCTCACGCCCCGGGAGACGCAGGTGCTGCGGCTCGTCGCGGAAGGCCTGTCCAATCCGGAGATCGCGGCGCGGCTGGTGGTCACCGAGGAAACCGTGAAGACGCACGTGAGCCGGATGCTGAGCAAGCTGGGACTGCGTGACCGCACCCAGGCCGTGGTCACCGCCTATGAATCAGGCCTGGTCATTCCGCGGTCCCGATAGGCGGGCCGCAGCCGGGCGGACTGGCAGCCGCTCCGTTAGCTCTCCGCGGACTGGGGTCCTGGGTGATGTGTGCCCGTCCGCGCCACGAACGCTGTGAGTTCGCTGGGAGCGGCGTGAGAAACCGGCGGCCGGAATCGCGCCCGCCCGCGATGTTCACCAGGTTCGCATCGGGTGCCCATGGTGCCCCCACCAGGGCGGCCAAGAATCAGGGGGTCCGCCGCACGACGGCACCGGCTACCTCTGGAGGCACCTCATGACACCCGGCCAGCACGGCATCACCATGGTTATCGATACCGGCCTGCCCACCGGCGCGTTCACCGACCTGATCGAGAGCCATGGCGAGCTCATCGACCTGGTGAAGTTCGGCTGGGGCACCGCGCTGGTCACCAGGGACATCGACCGCAAGACCGGCGCGCTGAAAGACGCGGGTATCGGCTTCTACTTCGGCGGGACCCTGTTCGAGCACTTCGTGTGGACCGGCGAGCTGGCCTGCTACCTGGAACTGGTGGAGCGTTTCGGGGCCACGCACATTGAGGTCTCCAACGGGACGATCCCGCTGGATCAGGGCGGCAAGGCCGATTACGTGCGCCGCCTGGCCGGCGTCCGGCCCATCCTGTCCGAGGTGGGCTACAAGGACGCGGACCGTTCGGCGCTGCTGACGCCCTCCGACTGGGTGGACGCGCTCGCGCAAGACCTCGACGCCGGGGCCAGCATGGTGATCACCGAGGCACGGGAAAGCGGCCGCAGCGGTATCGCCCGGGCGGACGGGCACATGCGGACCGATGTGCTGTCCGCCATCCTGCGGGCCATCGACCCCACCGTGGTGATGTTCGAGGCGCCGACCAAGGACCTGCAGGTCGAGATGATCCGCACCGTCGGCCCGGCGGTCAACCTGGGGAACGTCGCCGCCGCGGACGTGATCGGCGTGGAGACCCTGCGCCGCGGGCTGCGCGGCGACACCCTGCTGGACCTGACCACCGGTACCGTCCCCGCCCCGCGGCACCCGTTCCGCCCCGCCCAGCCGGCCGCCTGACCGCTCACCGAAGGAAACGGCCCATGCGTGACACGCACGACGCCTGCCATATCGCGATTCCCGCCCGCGACCTGGACGAGGCGATGGACTTCTATGTATTCGGCCTGGGGGCGAAGCTGGCCCGCCGCTACGCCGACCGCATCACCCTCGACTTCTTCGGCGACCAGCTCGTCTGCCACCTGTGTGCCGACGTGCCCGCCGAGCCGATCGCCTACCCGAGCCATTTCGGGGTCAGCTTCGCCAGGGCGGAGGACTTCGACCGGCTGACCCGGCTCGTCGAGCAGCGCAAGTTGCGTGTGCTGTCCGGCCCGGCGCTGCGTTTCGAGGGAACCGCCGAGCAGCACCGCACGATTTTCCTGGCCGACCCGTCCAACAACGTCATCGAATTCAAGAATTACGATGACCCGCGGCTTCAGTATTAGGCGTGGGAAGTCCTGTTCCGATGACGGGGAGAGCATTGCCGGAGCCCGATAGCTCAGGTGCGCCGGAGCGGCACGAATCCGGCCCGCCCAGTCCGCAGGCCGCGGGCACGCTGTGGCTGGTGCGGCACGGGCAGAGCGGCTGGAACGCCGCAGGCCGGATCCAGGGTCAGTCCCCGGCGGCGCCCGGCCTCACCGCGACCGGCCGGAATCAGGCCGCTCTCGCCGCCCGGGAACTCGCCCGCCGCGTGGCCCGCGCGCCCCGCGCGCCCCTGATCGTGGCGAGCGACCTGGCCCGCGCCGCCGAAACCGCGGAGATCATCGCGGGCCACCTGGGACTGCCCGTCGAGTTCGACCCCGCGCTCCGCGAGCAGTCCCTCGGTGACCTCGAAGGCCACTCAGCGTTCGCCGCGCCCGAAGCGGGAGGGATACCCGGGCCCAGCGGTGCCGCAGAGAGGAAGATGGCGCACCGGACCGCAGGGACCGATGCGGCCCGCGAACCTGCCGAGGCCGGTGGGGCGAAGAAAGACGCAGGGCCCCATGCGGCCCGCGAACCTGCCGAGCCCGGTGGGGCGGAAGAGGGCGCACAGCACTGCAGAGGGGAAGGCACTGCGGAGAGAGGCGCGGCGGAGTGGGCCTCGGCGGGGGAGGCCACGGGTGACGTGCTCGACGCCTTCTGGGAGGATCCGTTCCGGAAGCCGCCCAGCGGGGAGAGCGTCGCCGAGATGTACGACCGGGTCCACCGCGCGCTGGACCGGATTACCGCTGCGCACCCGGGAGCCGACCTGATCATCGTGACCCACGGCGGCCCGGTCCGCGTCGCCGGGGCTGAGCACCCGCCGAAGCCCGGCCAGGCGTTCCCCCGCACCGCCATCGGCAACGCGTCCATCACCCCCTACCACCCTCCAGCCCCCCGCGTCCCATTAACCCCACACCAGCCCCCGCACCCGCACATACCAGCGGATTTGCCGGGCCAACTGATGCCCCAGATCGGCGTGCCGGAGGATCAGGCGTCGGTTTTCGGCAGTATGGGGTTGTTGCAGAATCGCCAAGCGGAGGACCCTCCGCACAAGATGTTGGACGAGATTGCAGTATCTGGTCCACATGTAGTAGTGATGTTGATCTTCGGATCAATTCCGACACAGCCCCTATGTGCGGAAAACCGGCGCCGATCATGGACTTGAACCGTCGCTGGAGTCAGATGCGCGGAGTTCATTCACCGCTCCTGGCACTTAAGCGTTCCCCGCGTAAGTGTTCCCCGCGGCTCCTGTGACGCATGCGGCTCCTGCGGCTTGCGACACCTGCGGACGCAGACGGCTCTGGTGACGCCTGCCACCCTTGCAGCTCCTGTGACGCCCATAGACGCTGGTGACGACGGGAGGGGATGGCCGGGCGGAGTAGAGCCGGTTAAGGCCCGGGCCGAGACCAGGGCTCCCAGACCGGGCCGGCTCCCAGACCGGGCCGGAGTTGAGCCGGTTAAGGCCCGAGCCGGACGGTCTCCCAGACCGGCGGACGGGCCTCCCGGGTTGTCAGACGGAGATGATGGCGCCGTGGCCGTCTACGGCCTGGGCGCCATCGTCGTCGAACCAGAGGCCGCCTTCGGCCAGGTAACGGAAGCGGAGCGTGCTCCCGGACGGGGCGCTCACGACGGTGCTCCGGGTGCCGTTTGAGCGCTTCCGGAGCGGATGGGCGAAGGGGTCCCAGTTGTTGAAGTCGCCCACCAGGGATACAGCGCCCGGCGGCTCGTTGGCCGGGAGGGCGAAAGTGACGCGCACAGAACCGTTGCGGACGGGCTTCGATACCTTGATCATCTAACTCTCCACGTAAACTTGCTGATCCTCCGTGATGGAGAGATCACGCTCTGCCAAGTTAGAGCGTGTCCCCTGGGTGGCCCATCGATACTATGTTCGCATGGCCGTTAAGTTAGTCGCTAGTGCGTTCGGATGTAATGTTGTGGCCACCGGCCAGGCCATTGAGTAAGCCGGCCGACCCACTGAGTAAGACGGCACGCCCGGAGGCCGTCTGCCCGAGCCTCCTCCCCCCCGGCCGTCTGCGTCCCGGGGCCTCGTCTCTGAGTAAGGGCCAGGTCAGCCGGTAGCGTGCAGCCAGCGTACGGGCGCGCCGTCGCCGCCGCAGCGGAACACATCCAGTTCCTCGTCCCACGCGCGGCCGAGCAAGCGGTCCAGTTCGGAGCGGAGCGCGGAATCCGTCGGGGACATGGCCAGGGCCATGCGCAGCCGCGCCTCGGGGATCAGGATGTCGCCGTTCCCCCCGGTCACCGCGGTGAACGTGCCGAGGGTAGGCGTAAAGCTGTGCCGCACGCCGTCACAGCCGTCAGTGGCGTTCTCGGTGACCTCGAAGCGCAGCCGGTTCCAGCCGGCCAGCGCTGAGGTGACCGCTCCGGCCGTACCCGGGCGCCCTTCCCAGGTGAGCTCGGCCCGCAGCGACCCGGGTGACGCGGGCTGGCTGGCCCACGGCAGGTTCACGGGTACACCAAGTACCCCCGCCACGGCCCACTCAATGTGCGGGCACAGCGCAGGGGGCGCTGAATGAATATGCAACACGCCTTGTGCAGACACCGTTCCTCCTGGCAGACGACGAGGTTCGCCTTCCCCTGCGTCCTCACGCCCGTCCGAAGGAATTGCCTGTCCACGCGAGCTAGCGGGCTAGCCGGATACGTGCAATCCGGTGCCCGCATCATATTCTGCCCCATCGCCGCCGGCATAGCCACCCGGACCGCGCGATCGGCGCCGGCGGATTCGCCCGGCCAGCCCGGCCAAAGCGAACACCGCAGCGACGCCGACCGCCGTCCACGGAACATAGTCGCCGAGCTGGTCGTACAAGGTCAGGGACGTGACCGCCGGGAGCGTGAGCCGGACCGCCGTGACCCCGCGCCGCGACTCCCCCATCCAGGCCACCAGCCGGCCCCGGGCGTCGAACGCGGCCGAATCACCGGTCAGCGCGGCCTGCACGACCGGACGGCCGGTCTCGGCGGCGCGCAGGGCCCCCAGCGACGCGTGCTGGGCGAGTTCGCCCGTGCCCTGGAACGTCGTGTCGGCCGTCTGGTAGACGATGACCTGCGCCCCGCGGTCGGTGTCCACCCGGGACATGTCCGGGAAGGCCGACTCGAAGCAGATGAGCGGGCCGATCGTCAGCGTGCGCCCGGCCGGCCCGGTGACGCGCAGCGTGTGCGCCCCGTCGCCCGGCACCATGTTCACCGGGGCCGCCTTGCTGATGCTGGTCAGCCAGGACAGCGCCGCGCGGAACGGGATGTACTCGCCGAACGGAACGAGCCGGGTCTTGGTGTACGTGCCGTCGATCCCGGTCGGCCCGACGAGCACCGCGACCTTGCTCTTCTTCGCGTTGAAGACCGAGTCCTGGTTGACGAGGATCTGCGCGTGGTCGGTGGCCGACAGCTTCTCGATGCTGCGCAGCAGCGACTGGTCGGCCTGCAGGTGGAAGGTGGCGCTGCTCTCGCCCCAGACGATCAGATCCGGCCGCACCCCGCGCAGGCTGCCGGTACGGCTCAGGCTGGCGGTGAGCACCTGGCTGGCGCCGAGGACCGAGCTGCTGACCACACCCGGCTGTACCAGTGCGATCGTCGCGGTGCCGGTGTCACGGGCCGGGGGCGTGAGCGCGAAGGCCACCGGCCCCGCCGCCAGGACCACCGCCGCCGCGGCGGCGGCCACCAGCCGGGCCGCGAGCCGGCCGGACACGATCGCGATCAGCACGGCCACGTTCACCGCGACGATCGCGAAGCTGACCAGCCACACCCCGCCCACCGACGCCAGGGCCAGCACGGCCGGGTGCTGCCACTGGCTCGCGCCGAGGACGGCCCACGGGCCGCCGAGGGCCTGCCAGGAGCGCAGCCATTCGGTGACCAGCCAGCAGCTCGGCACGACGACGAGCGCGGCGAGCGCCCGCGGCACGCTGACCGGCGGGCGCAGCAGCAGCCAGATAATTTTCCCGAACGGACCCAGCAGGGCCCCGAACACGATGGCGACGATGATCACCGCGGGGCCGATCTCCGGGGCCAGCCAGTACATCGCGGCCACGAAATAGCCGCAGCCCAGCCACCAGCCGCGGATGGCCGCCTCCCGTGCGGACGGCGCCCGGTGGATCAGCAGCATCCCCGGCACCAGCGCGAACCACGCGAGGTAGGACAGGTCCGCCGGCGGGAAGGCCAGCAACGGCAGCGCGCCGGCCACCAGGGACCCCCACCGGGCGGCCCGCCGCAGGGATCTGGGGAGGCGGGGCAAGCGCATGCGTCGATTCTCCGCCGGACCGCGCGCCGGCGCGAACTCCCAGTTCCGGCTCGGGCATTGATTACTTGATGAAGTCAGCAATATCGTTGACTCAAGCAAATGTCCGTTAATGATCATGATCGGAGGCGGGTGTGGCGGTGACCCAGCAGCAGGCGCCGGCGGAGACGGCCGGCGGTGAGGCGGTCGCGGCGGTGCGCGCGTTCAACCGGCTCTACACCAACGTGATCGGGGCCCTGCACGGCGGCTACCTGGACACGCCGTATTCACTGACCGAGGCGCGGGTGATCTTCGAGCTGGGGCAGCGCGACACGACCGAGGTCGCGGAGCTGCGGCGGAGCCTGGACATCGACGCGGGGTACCTGAGCCGGATCCTGGCGCGCCTGGCCGACGACCAGCTCATCACGCGGGAACGCTCGGGGGCGGACGCGCGCCGTCAGGTAATCACGCTGACCGGCGCGGGCCGCGCCGTGCAGGCCGGGCTCGACGCCCAGGCCGCCGGGCAGATCGGCGCGCTGCTCGCGGGCCTGAGTGAGCCGGCCCGGCGGCGGCTGGTCGGCGGGATGCAGGAGATCACCGGTGCGCTCACCGGTGCGGCGCGCCCCCGGTCCTGGCTGCTGCGGCCGCCCCGGCCCGGCGATATGGGCTGGGTGGTGCAGGCCCAGGCCGTGGGTTACGTCAGCCAGTACGGCTGGGACGGGACGTATGAGGCCCTGGTGGCGCGGATCGTCGCGGACTACGTCGACCATCGCGACCCGGAGCGGGAGGCCGCCTGGATCGCCGAAGTGGACGGAGAGCCAGTCGGCTCGGTCTTCTGCGTCCGCAAGAGCGACACGGTCGCGCAGCTCCGGCTGCTGTACGTGACTCCGTCGGCGCGCGGGCTGGGGATCGGGGTGCGGCTGGTCGACGAATGCCTCCGCTTCGCGCGCGACGCGGGATATACGGAGATCATGCTCTGGACCAACAGCGTGCTGGCCGAGGCCCGGCGGATCTACCAGCGGGCCGGCTTCGAGCTGACCGATGAGGCCCCGCACCGGAGCTTCGGCCAGGACCTGATCGGGCAGAACTGGTCCCGGCCCCTGTGAGCTAACCCTCTGAAACCAGGGCACCCGCGCTGGTCCCGGGCGCAGCCGCCAGAACGCAGGACGAGACGGGTGGAACCGGTGCATTATGTGCATCACCTATGACAGTGCGCGAGCGGCCCAGCGGTCCCGCCAGCGCCGGGCCGCGCGGCCTCGGCGACCGGGACATCGGTGCCATGCTCTTCACCGCCGAGATGTACGGCCTGCAGCTTGACCTGCTGGCTGCCGTCCTCGGCGGCACCGTTCCGCGGGCCCGTGCCGCGGTCGCCCGCTGGCGGCGGTTCGGTTACGCCGACGCGGGCCGGCTCGGCCCCGGTCCCTCCTGGGTGTGGCTGACCCGCGCCGGGCTGGCCGCGTGCGGCGTGCGGTACGCGCCCATTCCGCCGGCGCTTTCCCGGCTCGCGCATATCAGGGCGGTCAGCACGGTGCGGCTGGCTTTAGCGGCCACGGCGGGGTACCAGCAGGCCGGGGCGTTCTGGCGCGGGGAGCGCCGACTGCGGGCGCGGGCGGGCACCCGGGCCGGGCTGCGGGAGCACCTGCCGGACGGCGAGGTGCACTGGCCGGACGGCGCCCCGGTGCCCTGGGCCGGGGAATGCTGGGCCATCGAGGCGGAACTGACGCGCAAGACCGTCACCCGGACGACGGCGATCATGCGCGAACTGCTGGGCCGGACGGGTGACTACGGATGTCCCGCGGCGGACGCCGCCGTTCCGGGCCGCCCACCGCGGCACGCGCGAGCCTTGTACGTGTGCTCGGCGGCGGCGCGGCCCACCGTGCTGCGGGCCCGCGAGGCGCTCGGCCCGCTGGCGGCCCGGCTGGAGGTCCGGGATCTGCCGCCCCAGGCGTGCCTGAGCGCCAGGGCGGACGCGGGCCGGGACGAGACGCCCCCGGACGGCCCGGTCGGGGAGAGTCTCTCCCCGCAGGGGCCGGCCCTGGATGGCTCGCCCCCGGACGGCCGGGAGCGGGCATGCTGATCCGCCAGTACCTGGCCTTACTGCTGCTCCGCGCCGCGGCCCGGGCAATGTGGCGGCTGGTCAAAGGNNTGGCCGCCCCGGCGGCTCTACGGCGCCGCGCTGTGGTGCCTGCCCATGCTGGCCGTCTGGCTGGCCGCCTCCGGGCTGGGCACGCCCGGCGGACCCAGCGGACCCGCCTGGTACCGGGTGGCCGGGGCGCCTTACCAGGCGTGGCTGGACATGTGGCGGCTGGGCGCGTCCGGGCACGTGGCGGCGGCCGCGGTGGGCATCGCTCCGGTGGCGATACCAGCCGGCCTGCTCATCGGCGGCCTGACCTGGGCCGTCCGTATCTACCAGATGGAGACGGGCGCGGGCGGCCTGTCCCCCACCTCCGCCATCAGCTTCGACCGGCGCCAGTGGCAGCGCCAGGTCCGCAGCGCCCGCGCCCGCATCGCCGCACCCGGATCGGTCCCGCTGACCTACCGGAACGGTTCCGTCGTGGTCGGCGGCACGATCCGCGCGGTCCGGCACCGGGCCACGCCCATCACCGCCCTGCCGTACGACCGGCTGCGCTCGCACCAGGTCGTGATCGGGACGACCGGGACCGGGAAGACCACGCTGCTCCTGCGGCTCTGGGCCGGGTTCATGGCCACGGCGCTGAGCCGCCAGGCGGCCGGGACCGGCCGCCGCCCGCTGCTCGTCGTGCTCGACTGCAAGGGCGGCGCGGATTCGCGGCGCATCGCCGACCGGGCCCGCCGGGTGCTGCGGGACGCGGGCGCGCGGGCCACGGCCATCTGGCCGGACGACGCGAACCTGTCGCTGTGGGACCTGCCGCCGGGGCGGCTGACGACCACGCTGCTGGATCTGATCGAGCACGGGCGCGGCGCGGCGGCCTACTACGCCGACGTGATGGAGGCGATCGTGGCGCTGGCCGTGCAGGCACCACCCGGTCCTCCGGCCAGTTCGGCGGACTTCCTGGCGCGACTGGACGCCGACTGGCTGGCCGCGGCGTACGCCGCCGGGGATGCGGAAACGCTCGCCGCGCTGCGTTCCGGCGCCCATCTGATCCCCGACGTGGCGCTGCGGTTCCGCAGCCTGTGGCGCCGGCTCGGGACCGGCTTCGAGCCCGCGGGCAGCTTCGCCGACGCGGACGCCTGGTACTGCATCCTGGAGGGCACCGCGGAAACGTCCGTGGCCGAGGCGCAGGCCCGGGCCCTGGTCGACATGCTGGCGGGCTACATCAGCGGGCCCGGGCGGGACGCGGACGTCCTTCTGGCCGTGGACGAATTCAGCGCCGTGTCCCGGCGGGTGCCGATCTGGGCCCTGTACGAGCGGGCGCGTTCCCTGGGGCTGGCCGTGCAGGTATCGGCGCAGTCCTGGCCCGGGCTCGCCGCCGACGAGGACGAGCGGTACCGGATCGCGGCCACCGCCGAGGGCGGCATCTGGCTGCTGCGCACGCCGTACCCCGATCCCGTCGTCGGGCTGGCCGGGACAAGGAGATATGTCGACAGTACGAGGCGGCTGATGGGTTCGCCGCCGGTCACCGCGAGCCCGACGGCGGCCGGCCAGATGTGGGCGGTCCCCTTTATGGCGGCCCCGTTCTCGGCGGCCCGCTGGAGCGGCGAGGGCAGCTCGCAGGTCCGGCTCATGCCGGTGCTCGACCCGGACATCGTGCGCGGCCTCGGGGTAGGACAGGCCGCCTACGTGCACCAGGGCGGCGTGACCTACGTCCAGGTGAAACGGCTGGTCGCCGCGCCCGCGGCACTCCCCCGCGCGGCCGCCCGGCAGGCGGCGGCGCCCGCTCCGCCACACCCGGCCGCAGCGAGCGTCCCGGCGACTGGGGGCCCGGCGCCGGGAATCCCGGCGCCGAGGCGGCCGATGGCCGACGTCAGCGCGTTCCTGGATGAGGCGTTCGGCCCGGCGGCGGGGCCCCGCCGGAGCGGAAGCGGAACGGGCCGGCCGGAGTCAGGGCCGGCCGACCGGGAAACGCGCACCCTGGACCGGGAGCGACCGTGAGCGCCGCGGATCCGTTCGCGGCCCTGGGACTGCCGGCCCGGCCGGACCTGGGCGGCGACGAGGTCCGGGCTGCGTGGCGGCGGATCGCCTCAGCCGTCCATCCCGACCGCGCCGACGGCGGTGATCCGGCCCGGTTCGCCGAGGCGGCGGCGGCCTACACGGTGCTGCGCACGGTCACCGGGCGGCGTGAGGCCTACGCCGACCTGACCGCCCAGCGGCCCGGCCGCGGGGGTACCCGGCACGGCCGCGGGGGTGCCCGGCACGGCCGCGCCCGGGTCCGGCACGGCCGCCGGGTCTCCCGGCTCGCCCGGCGCCAC
>PLRW01000064.1 GCA_003164955.1 Actinomycetota bacterium | reverse complement strand
TCCGGGCGCGAGCCGCGGTCCGGGCATCAGCTGCGGCGGCGATAGCCCGGGGGCCAGCTCGCGCATGCTGCGTTCCGTGGGCGGCCGTGGGTCCTGCAGCCGGATCCGGGCGGTCAGGGCCACCGCCACCAGGCCCCCGCAGATCCCATAGGACCACGCGGCCCACGCGGGGCCGCCCCGCATGAGCATGCCGTGCAGAATGGCCAGCGGCCACGCCACATAGATGGAACGATGAACGGCCCGCCAGAGCTGCGGGCGCCGCGATCCCGCGTACCGGATCCGGGCCAGGCTAGTCGCGATGATGGCGATTACCAGGTCGGAGGCGATCGTGCCCAGCCCCAGGTAGAGCCGGTTCCTGGTGTCAGTGAAGGGGAGCACGGCGTCGAGCAGCCCGGCCCGCGCCGAGACCGTCTCCAGCAGGATGTGCACGAGCAGGAAACCGACCGCGGCCAGCGCGACCGCACGGTGCGCGATCTGCGCGGTGACCCGCGTCCCCGGGGGCAGGAAATGGCGCTCGGTCGCGGCGACCCCGAGCACGACAGCGGCGGTCAGGGCGAGCAGCGCCAGTTCACCCGAGCAGGCCTCCAGCGCCTGGGCCAGGGACGCGCTGAACCGTGCTCCTCCCTGGGCTCCCCCCTGGGCTCTCCCCTGGCCCGTCGCCACGACGACGAGGGACACGACGATCACGACAAGGCCCGCCGAACCGACCGCGGCCAGCGCGGCGACCGCGATCGCCGCCGGGGTCATTCCGGCCGGCCAGAACCGCCGTATCCCGATCGTCCGCCGCATCCGACCTCCGCGGCATGGATCGCTTCTGCCGCTTATCCTGCGATTTCTTCCTTAGGGGCATCTAATCACCAAGGCGGCTGCGGCCGGGGGTAACCGCCTGCCGGAAATTTTGCCGACGCGAAGTTTCCGGCAGGCCGCCGCGCCCGGCAGCGGACAGCCGGGCCGCAGGTGGCCGTAACCTGCAACGGCGTCTTTTCGCCACGCCTTCGCCACACCCGTGTAGCCCGCGCGTAACGCCCGGCTCAGCCGGCTCACAGCGGGCCACAAGTATGCTTCTGCGGGTGCGAATCGATGGGATCTTCGGGGCAATCGGAAAGTTCACCGTCAAATTCCGGTGGGTTGTCGTGGTGGTGTGGCTACTGGCCACGTTCGCCGTGCCGCACTTCCTGCCGTCGCTGTCCAGCGTGACGCAGGGCAACAATGCCAACTTCCTGCCCGCCAGCGCGCCGAGCCAGCATGCCGTGGACCTGGCCAAGCCGTTCGGCGCCACGAACCTGATACCGGTCCCGGTGGTGGCGGCGGTCAGCCAGGGGCAGCTGACGACGGCCGACCGGGCGTCGCTGAACACCCTGCGGCAGGACCTCCGCTCGGTGCCAACGGTGGCGCGGGTCACCGACCTGGGCACGTCGGGCGACGGGCAGGCCGAGCAGTTGCAGGTGCTGTCCGACGTCGGCCAGGGTGACCAGACCGGCATCACCAACCTGGTCGACAACCTGCGCAAGGCGATCGTACGGGCGGGGCCGCCGGCCGACCTCCATGTGCACCTGGCCGGGGCGGTCGCCATCCAGGTGGACCAGCAGAAAAAGTCGGGCTCCACCGGTAACCAGGAGGAGGGCCTCACGGTCGTCTTCATCCTGGTGCTGCTGCTGCTGATCTTCCGTTCGCTGCTGGCGCCGCTCATCACCTTGATCCCGGCGTTCATGGCGGTGGCGATCTCCGGGCCACTGGTCGCCGAGGCGGCGCAGGCGGGCCTGAAGGTTTCGCAGATCGCCCAGCTCATGCTCATCGTGCTGGTGCTGGGGGCAGGCACCGACTACGGCCTCTTCCTCGTATTCCGCGTCCGGGAACAGCTCCGGGCCGGAATCGAGCCCAAGGAGGCGGTGCAGACCGCGCTCGTCAAGGTGGGGGAATCGATCACCTTCTCCGCCGCCACCGTCATCGCGGCCCTGCTCACCCTGCTGGCCGCCACGTTCCAGATCTACTCCCAGCTGGGGATCCCGCTGGCCATCGGCATCGGCGTGATGCTGCTCGCCGGGCTCACGTTGCTGCCCGCGCTGCTGGCCATCTTCGGCCGGGCCGCGTTCTGGCCGACGAGGACGCACGCCGGGACGGGTAAGGTCGGGATCTGGGGGCGCCTCGCCGCCCGCATCGTCCGGCGGCCCGCCACCGCGCTGGTCACGGGGATCATCGTCTTCGGCGTCCTGGCCGTTGCGGTCACCGCGTATAAGCCGGCCGGTTTCGGCGGCACCCTGAGCGCCCCTGGCGGAACCGATTCGGCGGCCGGCCAGGCCCTGCTGGCCAAGCACTTCCCCGCCAGCAGCGCCAACCCCACCAACCTCATCTATACGCTCAAGGAGCCAGCCTGGGACGACGCGCGGGCGATCGCCGCCGGTGAGCAGAAGATCGTCAGCAGCGGGCTGTTCACCGGCGTGACCGGGCCGCTCAACCCGGTCGGGGCGGTCAACCTGACCCCGGCCCAGTTCGCCGGGCTGCACGCGGAACTGGCCTCGCTCGGGCCGCCGTCGAAGCTGCCGACCACGCCGCCCAGCCACCTGCCGGTCCCGGTGCAGGCCTACGAGGTGTACCGGGCGACCGCCCAGTACGTGAGCGCGGACGGCCGGACGATCCAGTTCGAGGCGGGCCTGAAGGCCGGGGATCCGTCCTCGACCCCGGCGATGAACGCGGTGCCGTCGATCCGCCAGGCGGCCGGGGCCGCCGCCACGGCCATAGGCGCGACCGACCACGGCGTCGGCGGCGAGGCGCCCGCGTTCTACGACATCAGCCAGATCTCCGACACCGACCTGGTGCACGTGATCCCGATCGCGATCGTGGTCATCGGCCTCCTGCTCGCCCTGGTGATGCGCAGCCTCGTGGCACCTCTGTACCTGATCGCCTCGGTGGGGATTTCCTACCTCGCGGCCCTCGGCCTGTCGGTCCTGATCTTCATCAAGCTCGCGGGCGACGGCGGCCTCACCTTTATCCTCCCGTTCCTGATGTTCATCTTCCTGCTCGCGCTCGGGGAGGATTACAACATCCTCGTGATGTCCCGGATCCGGGAGGAGGCCCATAACTACCCGCTCCGGGAGGCGGTGAGCCGGGCCATCGCGGTGACCGGGACCACGGTCACGTCGGCCGGGATGGTGCTGGCCGGGACATTCGCGGTCTTCGCGATCGTCGGCGGGAGCGGCTCGGGCGGCGCGCAGATCCGCGACGTCGGCGCCGGCCTCGCCTTCGGCGTGCTGATGGACACCTTCGTGGTCCGCACCGTGCTCGTTCCGTCCACGGTCGTGCTCCTCGGCCGCTGGAACTGGTGGCCGTCCCGGCTCAGCCGCGTCCCGGCTGACCGCCCCGGGGATGAGGGGCACGGCGGGGGCGGCGGCCCCGGCGGTAGCGGCCCCGGCGACGGGCCGTCCGGACCGGACGGCGTGGTGCTGGGCTCCCAGGACCAGCCGGACGCGCTCCGGGCCGAGCCCGTGCCCGTCCCGGCCGAACCGGGGGCGGCCCCGGGTAAGGACGCGCTCCCGGCCGAGCCGGTGCCCGTCCCGGCCGAACCGGAGGCGGCCACGGGTAAGCCGGTGGGCACACCACCCCCGCGCTAGCGGCCCGGCGGCCGCCGCGCGCAAGAATGCGAAGGTGAACTCGGGACATGCCGCCCGTGGTGCTGGCCAGATGCCCCGTGACCGACCAGACTCGTGCCGAAGCCGGAAGTACCGGCGTAGGGTACGAGCGGACACAGCGTTAACGCTCCGATACGACGCTGACCGCCGGGCCCAGCGGCCCCGGACAGCGTGCGAGAGCGGAAGGGACGCCGATGCAGGAACTGCGCTTCGTCGCGGTAAGCGAAGACGGCAGCTACGCCGTCCTCGCCATTCCGGGGCGGAGCGGGCGCTTCATGCTGCCCATCGACGACCGGCTGCGGGCAGTCGCACGGGGTCAGTTCTCGCGGCTCGCCCAGTACGAGATCGAAGTGGAGAATCCCTTGCGGCCCAAGGAGATCCAGGCACGAATCCGCGCCGGGGAGACAGTCGAGGAAATCGCGGACGCGGCGGGAATCCCGGTCGACAGAGTCCGCTGGTTCGAGGGCCCGGTCCTCGCCGAGCGTGGTTACGTGGCTCAGCAGGCGCAGAACGCGTCCGTGCGCCGCCAGGGAGATTCCACGCCAGGTCCTCGTCTGGGCGACGTGGTGGCCGAGCGCCTCACCGAGCTCGGCGCCGATCCCGAGGACGCGCAGTGGGACTCGCGGAAACACGGCGACGGGAGCTGGCAGGTCCAGTTGGCGTTCCGGGCCGGGGGGCGCCTGCACATCGCCGAGTGGCTGTTCGACCCGCGCCGCCGGCACGTCACGCCCGCCGACGACAACGCGGGCCGGCTGTCGCTGCCGGAAGCCGAGCTGCCCGCGCCGGCCAGCGGATCGCTCGAGGCCGCCACGGTGACCCCGATCAGGCCCCGGCCGGACCGGCGGGAGGCCGCACCGCAGCATCAGGCCATCATGGAACCGGTCGAGGAGCCAGCGCGGGCGGCCGTGCACGCGGCGTCACCTTCGTCGTTCGCTCCCCCGCGCTGGACCGGGATCACGGCGGCGGACCCGGCCGGAGACCGCGCCCCGGCGCGGGAACAGGACCGCCCACCGGCCGCCGCTCCGGCACCCGCCGCTCCGGCGGCCACCGCATCGGCCGCCGCACCGACGGCAGAACAAGGCGATACCGAACGGACGGCCGCGGGAGACGCTCGCGCGGACCGGGCCGCCAGCACCCGGGGGGCCAGCGACCGGAACAGTGCCCAGGCCGGCCTGCCGCAAGGCGCGGAAGCCGAAGCCACAGCCGCCGAAACCACAGCCGCCGAAACCGGCGTCCCGCAAACCGCCACGACCCGTGGCCCGGGTAACGGCCGGCCGCAGGCCCCCGCCCAGCCGGCGACCCAGCCGGCGACNNGCGACCCAGCCGGCGACCCAGCCGGGGGACGACAAGCGCGCGGACGAGGCTCCGGCCCGCGGGCGCGGCAAGAAGGCGGCCGGAGCACGCGGCCGGCGGTCGTCCGTCCCTTCGTGGGACGAGATCATGCTGGGAAACTCCCGCCAGCCCGAATAGAACGGACACGCCCGCCCGTCACTGCGCTGGGCCGCCCGTGGCCCACATAGGATCGGGCACCGGAAGCCATCCGGCTTCCCGGGGCGTCGAGCTACCTATGGCAACCGAAGGGCAACGGTGACGGGCGCGTGAGCCGGTTCCGGCGTGTGGGCCGCGGCCCTCGCGCGGGCATCGCCGGTGCGGCCGCGACGATCCTGCTCGCCGGGTGCGGGGCCGGCTCCGGGACCGGGAGCCTGACCCCGGATGCGCCGTCCACTATGACCGTGAGCAGCGCCGCCTTCAGCCAGGGCGCGCTCTTGCAGCATTTCACCTGCCACGGGGCGAAGATCAGCCCGCCGCTCGACTGGACCGGGGCACCGTCCCGGACGAAAAGCTACGCCATCGTCGTGGACGACGCCGCCGCGCCGATTACGCCGTACATCTACTGGATCGTGTTCGACATCCCCGCGGCGACCACCGACATCCAGAACGGCCCCCTGCTCCCCCCGGGGGCCAAGCAGGCGGACAACAGCCTGGGCCAGGCCAGCTACGACCCGCCGTGCTCGGACGACCCCGGGCACAGCTATCGCTTCACCGTGTACGCCCTAAGTTCCACGCTGAACCTGCCGAACGGCGCGCCGACCCTGTCCGCCTGGGAGGCGATCGCGCACGCGGCGATCGCACGGGGCCGCATGGCCGTCACCGCCAGATTATGAGCGGACTAGCCGGAATCGCGACTCTCCGGACGGCCAGATCTCGGACGGACAGAGCCGGCCACGGCTAATGGACCGGTACCGGACCAATGACACGGGAACTTTGGTAAATCATCGGACATCGGCCGTACGGTCCGGAACAATCGGACGTCGGGGCGACCAGGCGTAAACGGGTCCAGGGCGCTAGCGAAACCGGGGGCAGGTCCGCGTCGATGGCCGCGTGAGCCTCGCTAGTGCCACCCAGGAGGCCATGGTTTGTTAGGTGGTTGAATGACTCTGCTCGTGGTCCTCGGGGTTGTGGTGATTGCCACGATTCTCGCGGCCCTGTACCTCAGCCTGAAGTCGGGACGAGGCAATGAGCCCACGTCCGATGACGCAGGAGCCGGCGACCGGCTGGTCAGAGGCGGGAGCAGGTCGGGCCGGTCGGCGTCGCTGGCTGGCCGGATGCGGTCGGTGGCCGACCGGGGTAAGGCCGCCAGGCCTTCCCGGCGCCGTTCCGGCGACGATGACGACTACGAAGTCCCCGATTACGTCACGGCGCGCCGGGCCGCCCGCAGCGCGCGCGGCGGCGATCGCAGCAGCCTGGTGACAACGGGGACGGGCCAGCGAACGGCCGACGGCCGGCCTGCGGCCGGATTCGACGATACAGACGCCGCGCCGCACACCGGCTACGGCCAGAGTGCCGCGGGGTACGACGAGTACGACGGGTACGACGCCGCGGCCGACACACGCGTGTCCGGCCCGATGACCGGCCCGATGACCGGCCCGATGAGTAGTGAGCGCAGCGAGCGGCCGCGCGGTTACCGCGACCGCGCCGGCGAGCGCGGGCGAGACGCCGACTCTTCCCGGGGCCGGTACCCGGGGTCGGCCCGCGAGGGCACCGGTGGCGAGAACTTCCCGCCGGCGGACCGCTACTCGCCCGCGTCCTTCCCCGGTGACCGCCGCGATACGGAGCCGGGCGAGCGTGTGGCCGGTCCCGGCGGGTATGGCGCCGGTCCCGGCTCGGTGGACCCGATGGGCCCGGCGGGCGCGATGGGGCCTGGAGGCGGAGACTTTGGCCGGCCTGCGGCCGGCGGCTTCCCTGGCCCTGCGGCGGGCGACTTCGGCGGCCCTGCGGCCGGCGGCTTCCCTGGCCCTGCGACCGGAGACTTCGCTGGGCCCGCGACCGGAGACTTCGGCGGTCCGGCGGGCAGAGGCCCGCGCGGGCATGGCGGTCATGGCGCGCATGGCGGCCGCCGACGCGCCCCCGCTTCCGATCCCGCGCGGCCGTCCGACTATGACGACGCGCCGACCACGCTGACCGACGGCCCGTTCTCCCCCCTGTCCAGCCCGGACATCCCGGCCGAGGACGCTGGCGAAACCGGCGACGGTTCCCGCGCCGGGCGGCGGCGGATCGCGAAGATCCAGAAGCCGCAGATCCGGATCGGCCGCTCCCGCCAGGACTACGACAATGATCCGTGGCCCAGCGCCGACGAGGTCGACGGCGTTTCCGACGATCAGTTCTGGAGCGACCTATCCTCCGACAAGCCGCTGGCCACGACGGCGCGGACCGCGCAGTCCGCGGGCGATTCCGGCCAGCCCTGGGCGCCGGGCGACAGCGCCGGCCGGTCCGGCGGGTCCGGCCGGCGCGGCGTGCACGCAGGCCCGGCCTCGTCGGACATGGTGTCCGCCCCGGTCCCGGCGGACGCTCCCCCCACGGGGCATGGTGGCCGCCGGGCGCGCAGGCGTGCCGCAGAACCAGAGGAAGGTACGGCACCGCGTCCGCGCCAGCAGCCTGACAGCGGGCCCGGGGCGCCCGCTGGGCCCGGGGCGCCCGCTAGGCCAGGAGGGTCGCGGCGCCGGGGTGAGCCGGCGCAGTCCCCACGCGGAGCCGACGAAGACCCCCTGACCAGTGCGTCGTTCTCCCGGCACGCACGGGAGGCCAGCGACAGCCGGTCCTACCGTGGCTCTCGCGAGGCTCATCGGCCCTCGCACGGCCGGCCCGACACATCGGCGGACGAGACGCAGACCATGCGCGCCGACCCGCGCGGTTACGGGGCACCCGGGCCGGCCGGGGCACCCGGGCCGGCCGGGGCACCGGCCTCCGGCTCATCGCGGCGCGGTGCACCAGGATCGGGCGGACGTCCCGGATCAGATGGACGCCCCGCGCCGGGCGCCCCCAGCGGGACCAGAGCAGCGCTGCCCCCGGCCGGACCCGGCGGGTACCGCGGCCCCAGCGGGCCCAACCCTCCCGGCAGCCCCAATAGCTTTGGCGGGCCTAATGCCCCCACCGGCCCCGGCGCGGCCGGCGGCCCGGCGGGGCGGCGCGACCCGTATGGCGACAGTGGGTACCGCAACGGTGCGCGCCCGGCCGGCTCCTACCCCGAGAGCACCGGCGGTTACGAGCCTCCGGCCCGCGGCTCCCGGCACGCGTCCCCGCCCGGGGGAACCCGGCCGCCCGCCAGCGGTGCCCGCCCGCCGGCGGCCAGCGGCCCGCGGCCCCCGCGGCCCGCGCTTCCTGGCCCGGCGTCCGGCGCACCGTCCTACCCGGACCCCGCGTACCCGGACCCCGCGTATCCGGACCCGTCCTCGCCCAGGACCGGGGGCTCCCCGGCTTATCGCGGCCCGGGCAGCAACGGCAGCCCGGCCTACCCGGGGCCCGCCAGCAACGGGAACACGCCATACCCCGGCACGTACGGGGACCCCGCGCCGCCGGGAGGATCCGGGGGCACGGGCGGACCTCCGCGGGGGCGCAGGTCCGGCAACCGCGACGACCGCCGTCCGGATGACCCGTACGAGGACCCCTACGGCCGGCCGGACGACACCCGCTACTGAGCAGCCTGCTGGGCCAGCCTGCTGGGCAACGCCTTACTGGGCGGCGTCTTCCTGGGCGGCGCCGTCACCTCACGGTGTCCCCTTCAGGCATGCTGGAGCCATGCCTGAAGGGGACACCGTCTGGCACGCGGCGCGACTGCTGCACGACGCGCTGGCCGCCAGCGAGCTGACGCGCAGCGACTTCCGGGTGCCCCGCTTTGCGCTGACCGACCTGGCCGGCCGCACCGTCACGGAGGTCGTGGCGCGGGGCAAGCATCTGCTCGTCCGCACGGACAACGGCCTGACCGTGCACACGCACCTCAAGATGGAAGGCCGCTGGCGGATCGCGCCCGCGTCCGAGCGGCTGCGGGAGAGCTACCGGATCCGCCTGATCCTGGAGAATGCCGAGGCGCGGGCGGTCGGGTACGAACTCGGCATCGTCGAGGTCCTGCCCACCGCGCGGGAGGAGCGGGTCACCGGCCACCTCGGCCCGGACCTGCTCGGCCCCGACTGGGACCCGGACGAGGCCGTGCGGCGGCTCGGCGCCGACCCGGACCGCCCGGCCGCCGACGCCCTGCTCGACCAGCAGAACCTCGCCGGGATCGGCAATGTTTATGTTGCAGAGATTCTGTTCCTGCGCGGCATACAGCCGTGGCGGCCGGTCGGCAAGATCAGGGACGTTCACAAGCTGGTCGACCTGGCGCACCAGATGCTGGAGGCCAACAAGGACCGGACGCAGCGGGTCACCACCGGGGTGGACCGCCGAGGCCAGCAACTGTGGGTGTACGGCCGCGCCGGGCAGCCGTGCCGACGGTGCGGGACCAGAATCAGAAGGGGCGAGCAAGGCCCTCCGGGCCAGGAACGGATCAAGTTCTGGTGCCCGGCATGCCAGGGATAGAGGCATTAGCTGTTTCCGGGCTCTGCCAACGCGGCGGAACGGTGACTGCCGTGCGCCTATGCCCGGCGCGGAAGCGTCTCACTCGCGGCCGGAGTGGGTAGCCAGGCCGATGCGGCTGCCATGGCCAGCGGTGTCCCCGGCCACCGGGCCAGGTGTTTTCCCAGCTCTGCTGTCTGCGGGAGGCACGCCACAGGTAAACCGAACCCGTGCGTGGCGCGTCCTACACGCGGTAGTAGATTTCCCGATTTATCCGACGTTTGCGATGCGAGCCCCAGTGTGACGCCTCGGGCCGGAGGGGCGTGTCATGCTGAAAAGAGCTCATCTCACCTTGGGTCGCCATGCCCGACGGCTGGGGTCGCTGGGTGCGACCCTGCTGGTCCTGTCGGCGACAGGCCTTTTGCCTTCCGTATGGCTGGGCGGTGCCGCTTCCGCCGCGGCCCTCACCGCCCCCGCCGTCCCGGTGGCTGGCGTGGCGGCTTTCGGCATCGGCTCCGGCCAGCTCTCGGGCCCGGCCGGGATCGCGGTGGATGCCAAGGGCGACCTCTTCGTCGCCGACCAGACCAGCAACCGGGTCCTTGAGTACACCGCCACCTCGGCGACGTCCTTCGCGCAGGCGGGGACAACGGTCGCCGGGGCCGGCGGAAAGGGCTCGGGGCTCAGCCAGCTCTCCTACCCCACGGGGGTGGCCCTGGATGCCAGCGGCGACCTCTTTGTGAGCGACAGCCTCAATAACCGGGTGGTGGAGTACGCGTACAACGCGTCCACCGGCAGCTACGCCACGAGCGGGAAGGTCGTCGCCGGCACGGGGACAGCCGGGTCGGGGCTCAGCCAGCTCAGCGACCCGGGCGGGATAGCTCTCGACGCCAAGGGTGATCTGTTCATCGCGGACAGCTCGAATAGCCGGGTGGAAGAGTTCGCCTACAACAGCGCGGCCGGCGGCTACGCCACGACGGCCAGCACGGTCGCGGGCGCCGGGGGTATGGGCACCGGGAGCAACCAGCTCGACCGGCCATCATCGGTCACCCTGGACGCCAAGGGGGACCTGTTCATTGCCGACGAGTACAACGGCCGGGTGATGGAGTACCCCTTCAGCAGCGCCGCGGGCAGCTACGCGGCCAGCGGCACGGAGATCGGCGGCGGGCTGCCCAACCTCGCCCTGTGGGTCACCCTTGACCCCAGCGGGGACCTCTTCGTCTCCTACGGTTACCTCGGCTACAACGGCGTGCAGGAGTTCACGTACAGCTCGGCCACCGGCTCGTACGCCAGCACCGGGACCGTGGTGGGCAGCGGGAACATGCTGGGCCCGACGGGCCTGGCCTTCAACTCCGGCGGCGACCTGTTCGCGACCCAGACCGCGCAGACGTCGGACCCGAGCCAGTCGGTGTGGGACCTCGTGCTGGAGTTCACCAACACGGGCGGGAGCTTCGCGCCGCTGGGCACGATCATGAGCCAGGTCGGCCGGACCAACGGCGGGATAAGCTCGGTCGCCCTGGACAGCCACGGCAACCTGTTCGTCGCCGACGGGCCCGTCTACGAGTTCCCGTACAGTCCGGCCAAGGGCAACTATTCAGCGTCTGGCCCGGCGATCGCGGGGACCGGTGACGCGCCCGCCCTGGACAGTCACAACAACCTGTTCGTGGCCAACGCGGACAGCCCGGGGGTGCTGGAGTACCCGTGGAACGCGTCGGCGGGCAGCTATCCGAGTTCGGGCTCGGCGGTGCCCGGCGGCGCCCAGCTGGCCCAGCTGACCGTCACCGCCATGGCGTTCGATGCAAACAACGACCTGTTCGTGGCGTCCGGCAGTCAGGTGCTGGAATTCCCGTACAACGCTACGGCCGGTACCTACGCCGCCTCCGGGACCGTCGTGGCCACCGTGCCCAGCAGCGGGTCGCTAAGCCTCATCACCGGGGTGGGCGGGCTCGCCCTGGACGCCAATGGTGATCTGTTCGTCTCCAATCCGGCGGGCAGCCAGGTGCAGGAGTATCTCTTCAGCGCCTCGACCGGGGCCTATGCCGCGGCCGGGATCACCGTGGCGGGCACCGGCGGGATGGGCGCGGGGACCAGCCAGCTGGACGAGCCCACCGGCCTGGCCGTGGACCACAGCGGTGACCTGTTCGTCTTCGACGCCCAGAACGACCGGATCATGGAGTTCACCGGCAACCCGGCGACCGGGGCGTACGCCGCGAACGGCACCGCCATCTTCAGCGGGGGGACCGACAACTATCCCCAGAACGGCGGCGTGGCGGTTGATGCCCAGGGCGACGTGTTCTTCGGCAACGACCTCAACAGCGCGGTGGTCTACGAAGTCGCCGCCGGTACCAGCACGCCTCCGCCGTCCGCTCCGGCGGTGACCGGGATCAGCCCATCGAGCGGCCCGGCCGCCGGCGGCACGGCGGTGACGGTGACCGGCTCGAACCTGTCCGGGGGCAGCGTGTCGTTCGGCGTCACCCCCGCCACCGGGGTGTCCTGCGCGGCGACCTCATGTACCGCGATCTCCCCGGCCGGCAGCGGCACGGTCGGCGTGACCGTGACCACCTCCGGCGGCACCAGCGCGGCCGGCACCGCCGGCCAGTTCACCTACCAGGCCACCCCGCCGCCGGGGAACCTGGTCCCCAACCCCGGTTTTGAGAGCGCCGGCGTGCCCGCCGACCACTGGGGCTCCACCGTCGCCCGCTCGGCCACGGTGGTGCATTCGGGGTCGTGGGCACTGGCCCAGACCACCAGTTCCGGCAGCGGCGGCTGGGACCTCGACAGCAGCCCGGCCTGGTACGCCCCGGTCAGCTCGGCCAAGACCTACACCGCCAGCATCTGGGTGCGCGCCACCGCCACGGTGAAGGTGAACCTGAACGTGGACCTGCTCAACGGCAGCGGCACCTACGTCAGCAGCGCCAACGGGGCCACCGTCACCCTCACCGCGGGCACCTGGACCCAGCTCACCATCAAGGGGATCAAACCCGGCACCGGTCAGGTGAACGCCGGCCTGGAGCCGAACTTCACCAGCGCCAGCAAAGGCACCATCATCTACTGGGACGACATGAGCCTCACCAGCCCCTGACTGAGCGCACCACCCGTGGCGCCATCGCGATATTACGCGTCCAGCGAACCGGTCATCCGGCGCGGACAAAGATCAATTGGCGTAAGGCAAACTGACATCATGACAGTGGACACCCCATGAGCAAGCAGGTAACGCCCCCGCCACGGGGCGACAAGCCGACTCCCTCTGCTCCGCCGCCGCCGCCCGCCTGGCGGCACTGGCTGTGGCCCATCGCCATCGGCATCATGCTGCTGCTGTATTTGGCGCTGCCCGCCGTGCACACCTCCTCCCCCGCGAAGCTGAACTACACGCAGTTCCTCTCGGACGTCTCGGCGCACCAGGTCAAGACCATCTCCCTGGCGCAGAGCGGGCAGACGAGCACCGGGACGCTGACGAACGGGAAAGACTTCACCACCATCATCCCGAGCCAGGCGGGCTCCTCGCTGCTGAGCCAGCTCGAGACGGCGCACGTCCAGGTGACGGCGGCGGCTACGGGCTCCTCGTTCGGCGAAGAGGTCTTGTCCTGGTCGTTCATCCTGCTGCCGCTGCTGCTGTTCGGCTACCTGTGGTTCCGGCTTTCGCGTAACGCCGCCGGCCAGCTTCAGGGCGTCATGGGCGTCGGCCGGTCCCGGGCCAAGGTGTTCGACGCCGAGCGGCCCACGACGCGGTTTTCCGACGTCGCCGGGTACGACGGCGCCAAGCGGGAAATCTCCGAGGTGGTCGACTTCCTCAAGGAGCCCGAACGGTACCGCCGGGTGGGCGCGACGCCGCCACGCGGCGTCCTCATGATCGGGCCGCCCGGAACCGGAAAGACGCTGATCGCCCGGGCCGTGGCCGGCGAGGCTGACGTGCCGTTCTTCTCCGTCGCGGGCTCCAGCTTCGTGGAGTTGTTCGTCGGCGTTGGCGCGGCCCGCGTCCGCGATCTGTTCAACGAGGCGCGCAAGCGCGCTCCCGCCATTGTTTTTATCGACGAAATCGACGCGATCGGGCAGCGCCGCTCCGGCGGGCAGGTCTATGCCTCCAACGACGAGCGCGAGCAGACGCTGAACCAGTTGCTGTCGGAGATGGACGGCTTCGATCCCGCCTCGGGCATCGTCGTGCTCGCCGCGACGAACCGCCCCGAGGTGCTGGACCCGGCACTGCTGCGCCCCGGCCGGTTCGACCGGCAGGTCACCATCCCGCTGCCCAACGTGAGCGAGCGGGCCGCGATCCTGGCCGTGCACTGCCGAGGCAAGCATCTCGCCCCGGACGTCGACCTGAACGCGGTGGCCCGCGGCACCCCGGGATTCTCCGGCGCCGACCTGGCCAACCTGGTCAACGAGGCCGCGATCTTCGCGGTCCGCGGCGCGCGCCACATCATCACCGCCGCGGACTTTTCCGCCGCGCGGGACCGGATCATCCTCGGGCGCCGCGAGGACTCCAACGTGCTGCTGCCGTCGGAGAAGCGCTCGGTGGCGGTGCACGAGGCCGGCCACGCCATGGTCGCCGCGCTGTCCCCGCAGGCCGACCCGGTGGCCAAGGTGACGATCCTGCCCGCCGGGCAGGCGCTCGGGGTCACCGAGCAGCTTCCGCTGGTCGAACGGCACCTGTACCCCGAGGATTACCTCTACCAGTCGCTCGCGGTGCGCCTCGGCGGCCGCGCCGCGGAGCTGGTCAAGTTCAATCAGGGCTCCACCGGCGCCGCCAACGACCTGGCGTCGGCCACGGACCTGGCCACCAGGATGGTCCGCGAGTTCGGCCTGTCCCCCGCCGTCGGCCCGGTCGGCTACCCGCAGGGCGGATCGATGTACCTCGACGGCGGCAGCCCCGGCTTCTCGAGCCGGCCGTACGCCGAGTCCACCCAGACCGTCATCGACCGGGAGGTCGCCCGGTTGCTGCGCGAGGCCGAACAGCGGGCGATCGAGCTGCTGCACGGCCATGAGGGCCAGCTGGACCAGCTCGCCGACCTGCTCATCGACCAGGAAACGGTGGACGGCGCGGAGGTCTACCGGCTGCTCGGCCTGGCCCCTCCGGACCACATCGAGGACGCCCCCACGGTGGCGCCGCACCTCGTCCCCGCCGAGCACCGCGCGACCGACCACGCGGCGACCGCTCCGCCCCAGGAGAACCACGGCGCGGACTGAGAGCCGCATCCGCCTGACCCGTGGCCGTGCGGCCGGCCGACTGGCCACACCAGGGCCCAGAGCCCTGGCGCTTAGCTCACTTTGGCCATGACGGCGGCCTCGGTGGTCACGGGAGGGCCGGCGGACGGGCCGGGACTGCCGGTGCGGGTGGTGGCCCACACGGCGGTCAGGGCGGCGGCGATGGCCAGGACACCCAGCGCGCCGACCCGGCCCAGCGGGCCGTTCAGCGCGGCGATCAGGTAGGGGGCGCCAAACCCGACGTAACTGAGCGCGTAGTAACAGGCGATGACGGCGCCGTGCTCGTCCGGGTCCGCGAGACGCTCGCACTCGCGCAGCCCGGAGACCAGGCACAGCCCGTAGGCCAGCCCGAACGCGATGGCGCAGCCAAGCGCGCCGACCCGGCTGGCGGAGGTCACCGCGACCGCGGTCGCCGTCGCGGCCATGACCGCGAAACCGAGGCCGAGGACGGACCCGGCCAGGCTGTGGCGGGCCTCCATCCACCGGGCCAGCGGCTGGACCGCGATGCCGCTGGCCACGGTCAGCGAGGTGACCAGGCCGGCGAAGCCCACCGATACGCTGCCCGGGCCACTGGCCTCCTGCGGCACCACGACGAAGGCGAGCGCGAGCGAGCCGAACACCCAGGGCCCGGCGGGCGCCACCGCCAGCCAGAACCGGCCCGAGCGGACGGCACGGGGCGGCCATCGCCGCCTGCGGGCCCGCGTACTCCCACGTGCCCCGGCGGCCTGGTACCGGGGCCGGCGGCTGGTCACGGTCTCCGGAGCCAGGCAGATGACGACGATGGCGGCCAGCCCGATCACCAGATGCGGCAGGTAGGGCAGGACAAGCGGATCCGGTGCCCACTGGGCCAGTACCGACGCCACCGCCGGGCCGGACGCAAAGCCGGCCGACAGCGCGATCGCCGCACGCCGGGCGCTGACCGCGGGATCGGGAGACAGTTCCTGCACCCAGGCGGTCGCCGACCCGAACACCACCCCCGAGCACAGGCCCGACAGGGCGCGGCCGGCCGCCAGCAGGGCCAGCGAGTGCCCGCCGGTCATGAGGAGCGTCGTGGCCAGCGGGGAGACCACGACGAACGGGATCACTGCCGGGCGCCGTCCGACGCGATCCGACACCGGGCCGCCGACGAGCAGGCCGGGGATAAGAGTGGCGGCGTAGATGGCGAAGAGCCCGGCCTCCACACCCGTACTCAGCCGCAGTTCATGGCGGTAGCCGACCAGCAGCGGAGAGAACTGGTTCGCTCCCCAGCCGACCGCGAACATCGCGAAGGCGACCCGCCGCCAGCTTCCGGCAGCATGCGTCATATGGGCTCCCCCCCGGGTGCGTATGCGCCCACCTAACCAGACATAGCCAGGTAGGTGCCGCTAAATGGGGGCATCGACCATAACGGTACGGACGCGGCCGGGTGCCGCTGCGCCGGTCAAGGCGGCAGGTGCCGGATAAAGATCCCCTTTTCGCCCTCGATGACCGGGTCCGGCACGACTATCCCCCGGGGGTCCGGTTCCAGGGTGACTATCCCCTGGTGCCCGGTTCCGGGGCGGCCATCCCCGCGACCGGCTACGGGACCGCCGTCACCGGGACGGGCACGGACAAACGTGCCGCTAATGTCCGGCGATGGCATTGCGGGCTTATTCCGGGCACGTCAACTGCCGGTAAACACCCCCATACCGAACGGAACTTAACGGGGCGATGCGGGAGCCGGCGGCGGTGCCGGGCCGTCCGAAGGCGACCGCCTGGGCACCATGCCGAACGAGATCACGCCGAACGAGATCACGCCGGACCGGCCACCCGGCCGACACGCCGCGCCCGCAGCACTTTACCGGTGCCGGGTCCCGACGACCACGGTGGCGTTCAGGTCCTCGCTGGCCGTCACGCGCGTACCCAGCCCGCCCGCGCGGAAGGCCTCCCTGGCCGCCTGTGCCTGGCGCTCGCTGACCTCGCTGAGGAGGCTGCCGCCCGGCGCCAGCCACCGCGGGGCACCGGCGGCCACCCGGCGCAGCACGTCCAGCCCGTCGCTCCCCCCGTCCAGCGCCACGCGTGCCTCGTGCAGCCGGGCCTCCGCCGGCAGCAGCGCGATCTCCTGGGTCGGGATATAGGGGACGTTCGCGGTCAGCACGCCGACGCGGCCCTCCAGCCCGGGCGGGAGCGGCTCGTACAGATCCCCCTCGTACACCTGGCCGCCCGCGGCGGCCACATTGCGCCGGGCGCACCGCACCGCGGCGGGATCCACGTCGGCGGCGTGCAGCTCGGCCGAGCCCAGGGCCGCGGCTACCGCCGCGCCCACCGCGCCCGAACCGCAGCACAGGTCGAGGATAACGACCGGCCCCCCGGGCCGGGCCGCCTGCCAGCCGAGCGTGATCGCGGTGCGGGCGAGGAATTCCGTACGCCGGCGGGGCACGAAGACCCCCCGGTCCAGGGAAATACGCACGCCGCAGAACTCGGCCCAGCCGAGGACCTGTTCGAGGGGGAGCCCGGCGACGCGCTGCTCCACCATCGCGGTGAGGTCGGCCGGGGTCTGCGCCGAGGTGACGAGCAACTGGGCCTCGTCCTCGGCGAAAACGCAGCCCGCGGCGCGGAGGGCGCCGATGATCGTCGGAAGATCGGCAGGAGAAAACGATGTGGTCAAGGGAGCCTTCCGGGCGCGCCGAGGGAACAGTCAGGCTACCCTGCGCGGTCGCCGGGGCCGAGCGGCGGCGGGCGCCGAGGTAAGTTGAGCGGCATGGATGAGAACCGGGCACGGCGGGTCGCCGACGCTCTCCGGGATCGCGGCATCGACGCGTACCTGGAAAAGGGCGGCGTCGGCATCTACGGAGTACGCATCGTCCTCGACGGCGGCCGCGAGGCGATCTGGGGCAACGAGGGCACCGCATCGCTGGAGGCCGAGGTGATGCTCGACGGGGACCTGGTCGGCTTCGTGCCGGAGATCCCCGGCTCCGGGGATTTCAGTGAAGAGCAGGTCGTGGACGCGATCGCGCGCGCCGACTACACCGAGCCCGAGGGTCACGAGCGCCCGATCGCCCCGCCGCCCGGGCCGCCGCTGCGGCGCGAGGGCGGCCTGTTCCGCCGGTTCCGTGACGGCTTCCGCTACGACTCCGAGGCCTGACCGGGGACGGAAAAGATTCACCGGATTTCCTCCGGGAATGGCAAGAATTACTTTGAAATTATCTGAAATCCGACTGAAACTTAGCTGGTGAATCGCCGCACACTGCTCACCGGAATAGGACTGCTCACCGCCGGGGGTGCCGCCGGGGCCGCGGCCGGGCTGGCCGCCGAGCCGGCCCTCAACACCGAGAGCCCAACCGCCCGCACGGTGAGCCCGTCCGGGTCGGCCGCGTACCGGGCGACGGTGACATTCCGGACCGCACCGTCGGCCCGCCTCGTCGCCCTCACCTTCGATGACGGCCCGACGCGGGAATGGACGCCACAGGTGCTGAACATGCTGCGCCGGCACGGCGCGAAGACCACGTTCTTCCAGGTCGGCGAGAGGGCGCAGGCCGATCCCGGCGCGGTGTCCCGGGCCACGGACGCGGGTCACGAAGTGGCGAATCACACCTGGGCGCACAGCGACCTGACCCACCACGACGAGGCCTTCGACCGGGCCAGCCTGGAACGCACCCACGAGCTGCTGACCAAGCTCAGCGGCCGCGCGCCCACGTTGTGCCGGCCGCCGTACGGCCGGATCGACAGCATCGGGCTGGCCGTATGCGCCAGCCTGGGCTACGAGGTCATGCTCTGGTCGAACTGGGTCAACGGCGGCAGCCCGAAGTTCGACGTCGACGAGACCTTGCGGCGGGCTTCCCCCGGCAGCATCGTGCTGGCCCACGACGGCGGTCCGCAGCCGAACGCCACCCTCATGCAGCAACTCGATCGTCTGGTGGGGTCCATGACCGACTCGGGCTACACCTTCGTTACCGTGAGCGAACTGCTGGCCGCCTCGCGGTAACGGCTCCCGCTGGTACCACCCCCTGCCAAGGGACCGTTATGCGGGTAGATTCGGCACCGTCAACCGTCGCAACAGCGGGAGCGAGTCGTGAGCGCGGACAACGGATCCAGGGTTTACGCTCTGCTGACCGACGGCACCACGATCGAGATCCGCGCCGCCCGGGCCGACGACTTCGACGCGGTGCGGGAGATGCACGAGAAGCTGTCCCCGGACAGTCTCTACCT
>PLRW01000174.1 GCA_003164955.1 Actinomycetota bacterium | reverse complement strand
CCTTCCCGCAGGCGGACGTCGCCGGTTCTGGTGAGTGCTTCGGCTTGCTGGGAGCGGTCACTGGTCTCGGGGCACAGCGCCAGTGCCTGGCCGAGGTAACCGGCCGCCTGCGGGAGATCGCCTTGCCGCATCCGCACAGTCCCGAAGTTGATCAGCGCGGAGCACTCCGCATAGCGGTCACCAATTCTCCGGGCAATGGCCAGAGACTGATAGTGGTGGCGAGCTGCCTGCTGGTAGCGACCCTGCCGCTCCTCGGTGTTGCCGAATTCGGACAGGCATCTCATTTCGCCCGACAGGTCACCGGCCTGGCGATAGATATCCAGGGCCTGCGCGTTGAGGGTGCCGGCCTCCTGATAGCGGCCCTGGGCAGCGTGGATAACGCCGAGGTTGCTCAGCGCGCCGGCCTCGCCGACGCGGTCACCGGTCTGCCGGAACAGCGCCAGAGCCTGCTGGAGGTGATCATCGGCCTGCTGGTAGCGGCTCTGCTGCCAGTAGACGCCCGCAACATGATCCAGTGTGGTCGCCTCGGCGGCGCGGTCACCGGTCCGGCGGCCGGCTGCGCCGGCGTGCGTGTAGATGATGATGGCTTCCTGGCAATACCTGCCAGCGGCCAGGTAACGGAACACGGTGGCGGCCAGCCCGGTAGCGTGCGCGGGCCAGCCGTGCCCGGCAGCGTGTGCCGTGACGGCCACCAGGTTCGCGCGTTCGGCGTCCAGCCAGGCCCGTGCCGGGGCCGGCTCGGTGACCGGCGGCGCTGGTGTGGCCGCCGGGGGGATGCGGGGCCTGCGGTGGCGTTCGGCGGGGTACAGGGTATCCATCGCGGCGGCAGCGGAATGCAGATAGTAATCGAACAACCCGGTCAGCGCCGCGTGCTGCCCGTCCTCGTCGTCGTGAGCAGCGGCGAGCTCGCGGGCGTAGGCGCGCAGCAGGTCGTGCATGCTGTACCGGCCTGACCTGTCCCGCTGGATCAGGTGCGCACGGGCCAGCAGGTCCAGCACGCCGCAGCTGTCCGCCAGCGTGGCGCTGGTGAGCGCGGCCACCGCATCCGGGCCGAAATCAGGGCCGGGATGCAGGCCGGCCACGCGGAACGCCCGGGCTGCGAAGGTATCCAGGTGGTGGTAGGACCAGGAGAACACGGCCCGGACCGCAGTACGCGGGTCGCCCCCGGCGTCGAGCAGGCTCAGCCGCTGCTGCTGGCCGGCCAGCTCATCCACCAGGCGTGCCAGGGGCATGTCGCGGCGGGCACCGGCCAGTTCGGCGGCCACCCGCAGGGCCAGCGGCAGCCGGCTGCACTGCTCAGCCAGCAGCGCGGCGGCCCCGGGGTCGGCGTCCGCGCGCGCGCCGATCAGCGCCCGCAGGAGACTGACGGCGTCCGGCAGCGGCAGCAGGTCGAGGTCGAGCCGGGCGGCACCGTCCCGGGCGACCAGCCCGGCAAGTGCATCCCGGCTGGTCACTACCACTGCGCACGATGGCGTGCCGGGCAGCAGCGGACGGACCTGCCCGGCAGATCTCGCGTTGTCCAGCACGATCAGCATGCGTTTCCCGGCCAGTCGGCTACGGTACCGGGCGGCACGCTCGTCTTCGTCCGGCGGGATGTCCTCGCCGGGCATGCCGAGAGCGCGCAGGAACCCGGCCAGCGCACCGGCCGCGGTCATCGGCTGGTCCGGGTCATAACCGCGCAGGTTCACATACAGCTGGCCGTCCGGGAACCGCCCGGCGACCTGGTGGGCCCAATGCACGGCCAGAGCGGTCTTGCCCGCTCCCGCCGTCCCGCCGATCGCGGAGATCAGCACGGTCCCTGGTGCCTGGCGGCCGGCCTGGTCCAGGCTCTGGGACAGCCTGGCCAGCTCGGCCAGCCGGCCGGTGAAGTGCGGTACCGCGCCGGGCAGCTGCCGTGGTACCCCCGCGGCGGGGCTGGCGGGGTCCGCTGCTGGAGCGGGTGCCTGGGGCGGGCCGTCGTGGCCGGCCGGGGGTGCGGCCAGCGCAGTGTCACCGTCCAGGATCTGCTGGTGCAGGAGCCGCAGGTGCGGGCCGGGCTCGATCCCGAGCTCATCCACCAGCGCCCGCCGCGCTCGCCCGTAAGTCTCCAGCGCCTCGGCCCGGCGGCCGGCCCGGGCTAGCGCCTCCATCAGCTGGGCGTGGAACCGCTCGCGCACCGGATGCTCCGCGGCCAGGTCACGCAGTTCCGGGATCAGCCGGTCCTGGCGGCCCAGCCGCAGATCCGCCTCGATGCGGTCCTCCAGCGCCTGCAGGCGCAGCTGCTCCAGCCCGGGCCCGAACCGGTCGCGCAGCACCTGCGAGGGCACATCCAGCAACGGGGTACCGCGCCACAGCTCCAGCGCCCGCTCCGCGGCAGCCGACACCTCCGGCCACCGGGCAGCCCGCCGGGCCGCGCCCGCGTCCCGGCACGCCGCCCCGAAACCCAGCACGTCCAGTTCCGGCTCCCCGACACTGATCAGGTACCCGGGATCGCATGTCGTGATCCGCGCGCTCGCCCGGGGCCCCAGAGCCTGGCGCAGCCGCCTGACGTGGCTGCGCAGCGTCACCGCC
Organism: Actinomycetota bacterium; assembly: GCA_003164955.1. Lineage (GTDB taxonomy): Bacteria > Actinomycetota > Actinomycetes > Streptosporangiales > Streptosporangiaceae > Bog-532. The sequence continues at coordinate 18,295 of PLRW01000174.1, read as the reverse complement.
GCCCCAGGCGGCGGCGACCCATCCCACACCGCCTCAGCCAGGGCATCAGCTGAGACCGGCACATTAGCCGACAGCAGCAAGCTAGCCAGCAGAGCCCGCTGGCGCACCCCCGACACGACCACCGGATCCCCGGCCCCGCCGTCCAGCATCAGCGTCCCGAGCAACGCGAACCGCACACCGCCCACCCACGCCTCGCTATCCCCTGCTGCCGCCGCACCGGACCGGGACACTCCACGCGAATCGTACGCACGTCGCACACGCGTTGCACGCAGATGCAACCAGAATTGCACGCCCGGCGCCCATGCTGGCTCACAGGAACCTGGCTCGGTGCGTTTCCGCTGACAACCTCTAGGCTGTGGTCTGCGCGCAATAGACCAGTTCTGTGCTTTCTGACGCCGATCAGCGCATCAGGGCGTGCGGCTAGCGGATCGGTGGCGGGGAGGACAGGGATTCGCAACCCCGCCGTCCTGACACGGGGTGTCAGTACTCCGGTGGATACTGCCCGGCATGGCGAGATTTGAGGACCAGGACCTGACCGATGCCGAATTTCGTGAGTGCGACTTGACCCGCGCCCGTCTGATCGGGGTGGTGATGCAGGACGCTGTGATCGACGGGCTGGTCAGGAACCTGGTGGTTAACGGAGTCGAGGTGACGTCGTACGTGGAGGCCGAGCTTGACCGGCGGCATCCAGTGCGGCTGCTGATCCGCTCGGCCGATCCGGCCGACCTGCGGGAAGCCTTCCGGCAGCTTCGGGCGGACTGGGCTGCCACGCTCGGGCGGCTCCCGGGAATGCCCAAGGGTTCGGAGAACCAGCGTGTCGGCGGCGAGTGGTCGGCGGTGGAGACTCTGCGCCATCTGGTGTTCGTGCACGACTCGTGGTTCCGCCGCTGCTGCCTGGGGTCGGCCGAGCCGTTCACCGCGATCGGCTTGGCGTCCGAGTTCGTCCCCGACCAAGAGGAGCAGGGCCTGGATCGAGCGGCGACCCCGAGCCTCGACGAGGTGCTGGCCGCGCGCGGCGAGCAGGGCGCCGAGCTAGAGCGCTGGCTGTGGACCGTGACGCCCGATGAGCTGTCGGCGCCCGCGCCAGTGCCAGCGGGCCGAGGCTGGCCGCCGTACGCCAGGGGCAAGTCGGTGCTCGAGTGCGTGCACGTGGTGCTGGACGAGGAGTGGGCGCACCACGGCTTCTGCGTGCGCGACCTCGATCTGCCCGGGTGCCCCTCGCCAAGTGTTGTGTCGAAGCAGGAACCCTCAAAGGCCTGCGTCTTCCTGGAATCGACCAGGGCGTCGACCAGAGTGGCGTCAAGCCGGGCCAGCCGCTCCAGCAGCAACATGAGGGCTGGGTTGTAGTCAGCGTTGCGGCCAGGCCGCCCCGCAGCTCTGCCGCTACGGCTCTCCATGATCAGGGCGACCCAGTCACCCTCAGGCTCTGCCGAAAAGGTCGCATTCAGGGGCCTGCCCGCAGCGTCGAGAACCTGCATGACCGCAATAATGGCAGGCCCGCTTCGGTAACCAGCGATCTGATACTCCTCCAGGAGACTGCGGGCATTGCCTGGTCAGAAATCGAGACGACGAGCGGGACCGGAACACCCACGAGGTATACGAGCACCACGGGCCTAATGCGCGCTCATGCCGCGGACAGGGTCGAGCGCCAGGGGGGACCTGGCCTCGGCCCAGATCATCGACGGCCAGCGCTGCATCTCGATCGACGGCCGGATCAAGGACCTGATCAACCGGGGCGGCGAGAAAATCAACGCCGAAGAGGTCGAACTCCTCCTGGTGGACCACCCGGCATCGAGCAAGCCGCCCTCGTCGCCATGCCCGACTTGCAACTGGGTGAGCGCGCCTGCGCCTTCCTCGTCGCAGCCGGTCCCGAGCTGACCCTCCGCGATGTCCAGCGGCACCTGGACGCGCTCGGCGTCGCCACGTACAAGTGGCCCGAGCGGCTGGAATGGGTCAGCGACCTGCCCCGCTCCAAGGTCAACAAGGTTGACAAGAAAGCCCTGCGCGAGCGCGCCGCCGCCATTGCCCAGAACTCCGGGCAGGTCACCCCCCTCATGGCGGCTGAGCGGCCCGGCACGGCAGCGGCCCGCAGCCGGCCTTCCCCGGCGCCCTGATGTACCTCGGTAGACCGCACGTGCAGGNNACCAACGGCCCGGCCCGCGCTGTTCCCCCTTGCGTTTCCCCTCGTGCACCTTTTGCTTCCCCCCGTAGCCCGGCGTACTTTACGCTGACAGCGTACCCGTCCAAACCGGGCGAATGCGCAGCACAAGCCAGGTGCGCAGGCGCCGGGAACACACCCCTGGGGGGACGCATGGCGGGTGGCCGTCGCTCGATTCTTATGGACGCCCGGGTGAACGGGTTCCCCGGTGCTTACGGGCTGGCCAGGTCGGTGATGAAGCTGGCAGCGCACATGGGCGAGCCAGACGGCGGCCTGGCCCTGCGAGTGCTCGTCAATCCCCGCGAGGCCCAGATCTTCCCGTTGTCCGAGCTGCCGGAGCACGTGGACGTGATCGGTACCGACGTCACGGCGTTCGGGCTGCACCGCTGCTGGGAGCTGGCCCGGCTCATCCGCGCGGTCGATGCGGCCGTCCTGTACGTCCCGTACCCGACGCTAACCCCGCCCGTCAGACCGTGCCCGTTCGTGGTGACGCTGCATGACTGCACGATCGAGGCCGATGTGGGTTTCGCGGGCAGCCGGCTGCGCCAGGCCGCGATGCGGACGGTCACCGGGATGGTGCTCCGGCGAGCAGTCGCGATGACCGCACCCAGCCTGGCCAGCCTGACCGAAATCCGCCGCCGCTATCCCGCCGCGCCGAACCCCACGCTGATCCCGAACGGAGTGGACGTCAGCCAGTTCGGGCAGGTCACCGCGGAGGCGGTGGCTGCGGCGCGAGATCGCTACCAGCTGCCAGGAAGGTTCATCCTCAGTGTCGGCGCGCACCGCCCGCACAAGAATCATGAGGTCCTGGTGCGGGCGCTGGCCGCTGTCCCCGGTGACGCCGGGCTCGTCATCGTGGGCTGCCCCGATCCGTACTTCGCTGACCCGCTGCCCGGCCTGATCGCCAGCCTGGGGCTGGAGTCCAGGGTGACACTGGTGCCGGAGGTGGCCGAGGAGTGGCTGCCCGCTGTGTACCGGGCCGCCTCGGTGTTCGCCTTTCCCTCCTTGGCCGAGGGATACGGCATTCCGGTGCTCGAAGCCATGGCGGCTGGCGTGCCTGTGGTGATGAGCGATCTCCGGGTGCTGACCGAGGTGAGCGGGTCGGCCGCCCTCACCGTGCCGCCACGTGACGTGGCCGGCTGGGCGTCGGCCCTCACGGCGGTGCTGGGCGACGCGGTGCTGCGCGGTCGGCTGACCGGGGCTGGCCATGCCGTCGCGACGGCCTCCAGCTGGGAACACGGAGCCTCGGCCCTGGGCAGCCTGCTCTGCGCCGTGGCCGCTGGGCGCGTCACCAGGTCCGGTATGACCGCTCCAGCTCCGGCACCGGCCTGGCGGTGGCCCGCGGCGGGCTACGCGGATGAATCGGCCAACGCGGCCTTGGAACTCAGACAGCGCGTGAGGGAACAGTTGTGCATACACCCGTGATGATCGAGGCCCACGGCTTGACCAAGTCGTTTGGCCCCGCCCGGGCTCTGGCCGGCCTGGACCTGGCCGTCCCCGCCGGGACCACGATGTGCCTGCTCGGGCCGAACGGGGCGGGCAAGACGACGGCGGTGCGAGTGCTCACCACGCTGCTGCGCCCCGACGCAGGCTGGGCCAGGGTCGCTGGTTATGACGTCGCCACGGACGGCGCTGATGTGCGCCGGCGCATCGGGATGTCCGGGCAGTATGCGTCCCTGGACGAGTGCCTGACCGGCCGCGCCAACCTTGTCATGATCGCCCGGCTGAGCCGGATCGCCAAGCGGAAGGCCAGGTGCCGGGCGGCTGCCCTGCTCGCCGCGCTGGATCTGGAACAGGCAGCCGACCGGCCCGTCCGCACCTACTCCGGAGGCATGCGGCGCCGCCTTGACCTGGCGGCGAGCCTGCTCGGTCAGCCCAGCGTCCTGTTCCTCGACGAGCCGACGACGGGACTCGACCCGCGGAGCAGGCTGACCCTGTGGGGCATTATCGGCGACCTTGTCGCCATGGGCACTACGCTGCTGCTGACCACCCAGTACCTTGACGAGGCCGACCGCCTGGCTGACCGGATCTGCGTCATCAACGGTGGGCGGGTCACAGCTCAGGGAAGCCCGGCCGAGCTGAAGGCCCGGGCCGGGACCTCTCTGCTGCGGCTGACCGTCTCCGCAACCGTCTCGCTGGCCCGCGCGGCAGAAGAGATCTCCGAGTACGCGGCGGGCCCGGTCCGGCGGCTGGCCGGGCAGCACGGGCTGGAGATTCCCGTAGTCCAGCGGCCCGGGCTGGTCACCGAGATCGTCCGGCTGCTCGACGCGGCAGGGATCGATGTTGACGACATCGCCGTCCGGCCCCCGTCGCTCGACGACGTGTTCGCCTCGCTTACCGGGCCGGTGGCGGCATGAGGGCCGTGGTCTGGAGCCTGCCCGACCTGGACGGCCCTGGCATCGAGGAGCCCAGCCTGGCCGGCCCTGCTCAGGATGCGGCTGGTACCGGCTGGCTGGACGGGCTGCGCTGGGCTCTCAGCGACGTGCGAGTGCTCGCCTGGCGCACGCTGGCACGGATCGCCACCACTCCGGAGCAGTTGCTAAACGTCACCCTGTTGCCGCTGGTTTTCGTTCTCCTGTTCAGCTACGTGTTCAACGGCGCCATCGTCTTCCCGGGGCACGGCAGCTACCGCGACTACCTGATTGCCGGCATCTTCGCGGTCAACATGGGAGGCACCGCCCAGGGGGCCGCCATCGGGATGGCGGTCGATCTGTCCACCGGCCTCATCGATCGCTTCCGTTCGCTGCCGATGTCGCGCGCGGCAGTCATCGTCGGCCGTACCGTGGCCGATCTCCTCACGACCTTGCTCGGCGCCGCGGTGACCGTGCTTGCCGGGCTGGCGGTCGGCTGGCGGGTCCACGCCAGCCCCGCGAGCCTGCTCCTCGCCCTGGTGTTCGCGCTGATGTTCGGTTACTCCGCCGCGTGGGCCGGGGCGTGCGTCGGCATACTCGCCCGGGGACCCGAATCGGCCCAGGCCGTGGGGCTGACTGTGATCGTGCCACTGTCGCTCACCTCCAACGCCTTCATCTCCACCGCCAGCCTGCCGTCCGCGCTGCAGCTCGTCGCGAACTGGAATCCCGTCAGCGTGCTCGCTGCCGCGTGCCGCCGGCTGCTCGGGAATCCCGATCCTGCCGCCGCGATCCATGCCTGGCCGATGCAGCACCCGGAGCTGGCCTCGGCGCTGTGGTCACTGGCCCTGCTCGCCGTGATGGCACCGCTGACGGTGCGGCTCTACATCCACCGGACCGGGCGATGATCACGCCACCGGCGGCCGGCCGGCCGGAGGGGGATTCACGGGAGCGGAAGCTGCGCATCATGGTGGTCACTGACCAGTACGAACCCATGGTGGGCGGCGTCCCGGCGGTCACCAGGAATCTCGCGCGGGGCCTGGCCGGGCGCGGGCACGACGTCGCGCTGGTCGTGCCGAGCCCGGGTCGGCGTGGCCGGCTCGCCACCGCTGAGCGGCTCAGCGTCATCTACCGGGGCTCGCTGCGCTGGCCATGGTATGAAGGCATGCGGCTCGGCTGCCTGCCGGCCTCCGCGGCGCGCACGCTGATCTCCTCGTTCGCGCCCGACGTGGCCCATATCCACTCCCCGGTGACACTCGGGGTCATGGCCCGGATCGGGGCAGGCCGGCAGCGTGTGCCGGTGGTCTACACGAACCACTACCTCCCGGCCAACGTCCGCCCCTCCACGGCCCCGCGGTCACCGGTCCTGGACGCCCTTTTCTACCGTCACGTCGTCGGGTTCTCGAACCGGTGCAGCTATGTCACCGCACCCACCGCCACCGCGTTGCGGCTGCTGCGCGAGCGGGGGCTGCGCGTGCCATCCAGGGTCATCTCGAACGGGGCCGACCTGCGCGCATACTCGCCGGGCCCGGCGAACGGCCCAATCCGGCATCGCTACGGATTGCCGGCCAGCCGGCCGCTGATCCTGTCGGTCGGCAGGCTCAGCTCGGAGAAGCGGATGGACGTCCTGCTGGACGCGGCGGCCAGGCTCGGCCCGGGCACGCAAGTCGCCATCGTCGGCACGGGGCCGGACGAGGCCCGGCTGCGGGCACGGGCGCAGCGGCTCGGGCTCGCCGGGACGGTGCGGTTCCTCGGCTTCGTCCCCGGATCCGATCTCCCTGCCATTTACCGGCTGGCCGACGTCTTCGCGATCGTGTCCGAGGCAGAGCTGCAGAGCCTTGCCACCATGGAAGCGATGGCGACCGGCCTGCCCGTGGTCGCCGTTGACGCCTGTGCCCTCGGGGAACTGGTCCGGCCCGGACGCAACGGGTTCCTGGCGCGCCCCGGCCAGGCCGCCGAGGTGGCGGCCTACCTGGGCCTCCTATGCTCCGACCCGGGCCTGCGGGCCAGGATGTCCGCGGCCAGCCTGGAGATCATCAGCGCCCATGAACGGCATCGCCTGCTGGCCGAGTGGGAGTCCCTCTACCGCATGCTGACCCTAGCCGGGGCAGGTGAGCGATGACCGGCCACGGCGGGCCGCCGGTGCGGCTGCTCTTCCTCACCGGCGACACCGGCGGCGGCCACCGGAGCGCCGCGACGGCCGTGGCCCAGGCGATCGACCAGGCATCCCCAGGCCGCTTCGCCATCTTCATCTGCGATCCGTTGCGCGGGCCGGGCGCATCGCACTGGCTGCGCTGGGTGACCGGCCTGTACGGCCCGGCGATCCGGATATGGCCATGGCTGTGGGGCGTGCTCTGGCGCGCGTGCGACTCACCCCGGTCCCTCCGCTGGCTCCGGGCGACGCTCATGTCGCCCATCTACCGCAGCGTGGCGGCGGCTGTCACGGCCTGGCGGCCTGCCGTGATCGTCTCGTTCCATCCGTTGACGGCCGAGCCCGCCGTGCGCGTGCGCGACCGCGGTGCCACCTTCATCCCGGTCATCACAGTCATTACCGACCTGTTCACCGCGCACCAGTCGTGGCGAGACGCTGCGGTCGACCGCGTCATCGTGCCCTCCGCGGCGATCGCGCGCCAGTGCGCGCAGGACGGCATGCCGGACGGGCATTACGTGGAGACCGGACTGCCGGTCGGCCCCGAGTTCTCCCGGACGCCAGCAACCGCACCCGAGCGCCAGGCGCTGCGCCGGTCCCTGGGCCTGCGCGGGCGGTTCCTGATCGTGGTGACCGGGGGCGGGGAAGGCTCGGGCGGCATCTACCGCCGCACCGTCGCCATCCTCAAGCAGGTCGAGGACGTGGACGTCGCCGTCATCTGCGGGCGCAATCATCGGTTGCGCCAGCGATTGACCCGGCTGGCGGAGCGGGCCGGAGGCCGGCTGAGCGTGCACGGTTTCGTCAGCAATATGGCCGACTGGCTCCGCTGCGCCGACATTGTCGTGGGCAAAGCGGGACCGGGCACCATCGCCGAGGCGACCTGTTGCGCTGCCCCGCTCGTGCTCACCGCGTACCTGCCGGGCCAGGAGGAAGGCAACGCGGAGTTCGTGGTCCAGGCAGGCGCGGGCAGTCATGCGCCCAAGCTGCGCGACCTGGCCGGGGAAATCGCACGCCTGCGGGACGACCCGGCCGCTCTGGCCGTCATGCGCGCGGCCTCGGCCCGGATGGGGCGGCCCCGCGCCGCCGCTGACATCGCCGGCCTGGTCACCGCGGCCGCTGATGACGCCACAGGCCGGTCAGCGTGGCCTGCGCTGGCCCCGAGCCACTCGCGCTCGGGGGCGCTGACCGGCCCGGCGCCGTTGCCGGATCCAGCGCCGGCGGCGGTCCCCGGGCGCCTACCGGTCAGCCTGGGCGGGTGAGGCGTTGAAGACATGCCATGAACCGTGCACTTTACGACCGAACAGAGTGATCACATGACAGCCGGGGACGCTCTTTCCGTTGACGCCGCACCGCCGCTCGTGGTGAAGGCGCAGGGTTCCAGCCGGACGCTGCCGGCGGGACCCAGCTACTTGGTCGGCCGCGATCCAGCGGCGGACATTGTGGTCAGTGAGCCAGTGGTTTCCTGGCGGCACGCGCTGCTGAAGGTAGCGGACGGCCAGTGGCTGCTCGAGGACGCCGGCAGCACCAACGGGACTTTCGCCAACGGCCAGCGGGTAGAGCGGGTCAGGATCGCGGATTCCTGCCAGGTCCGCCTGGGCCACCCGGACGCGGGCCCGCTCGTCTCCTGCCTGATCACAGGCATGCCACGGAGCGGCGCAGACCCGGCGCCGTCCGCTACGGCGATGTGGCCGCGGACGGAGCACGGCGAGCGGCACCCGACCGCCATCATGCCACTGACGGCCAAGGTCCTGCGCATAGGACGCGCCGACGACAACGACGTCGTGGTGGCGGACCTGCGTGTGTCACGCCGCCACGCCGAGTTGCGCAGGCGTCCTGGAGGCGAGTGGGAGATCGTCGACCTTGGCAGCCACAACGGCACGTTCCTGAACGGCCAGCAGATCACCACGGCCACGGTGACCAAGGCCGACGTCGTCGGCATCGGCGTGGCCGCGTTCCGTCTCGTCGGGGACGAGCTGCAGGAATTCGTCGACGCCGGTGACGTCTCGCTCGACGCCCGCGGGCTCACCGTCACGCTGCCCGGCGGCAAGGTGCTGCTGGACGACGTCAGTTTCCGGCTCAGCGAGCGATGCCTGCTGGGCGTGATCGGGCCCAGCGGTGCGGGCAAGTCGACCCTGCTCGGCGCGCTGACCGGGATGCGGCCAGCGACCAGCGGCTCGGTCCTGTACGACGGCCGGGATCTCTATGAGAACTACGCCGAACTGCGGCACCGGGTCGGCCTCGTGCCGCAGGAGAACATCCTGCACACGCAGCTGTCCGCTAACCGCGCGCTGGGCTATGCGGCCGAGCTCCGGTTCCCGCGCGACACCAGCCCGGCTGAGCGTGAGCGGAGGATCGGGGAGGTGCTCGGCGAGCTGTCGCTGGCGAAGCACGCCGACACGCGCACGGCGTCTCTTTCCGGAGGCCAGCAAAAGCGGGTCAACGTCGCTCTCGAGCTGCTGACGAAGCCGTCGCTGCTGTTCCTGGACGAGCCCACGTCCGGCCTGGACCCCGGCCTGGACATGTCAGTGATGGAGATGATGTCCGGCCTCGCCCGTGACGGCCGGACGGTCATCGTGGTAACGCACAGCGTCGCGAACCTCAACGTCTGCAACCGGCTGCTCGTGCTCGTGCCCGGCGGAAAGGTCGCTTATTTCGGGTCCCCCGCCGACGGGTTGCGTCATTTCCGCCAGCCGGGATGGGCGCAGGTGTTCCGGGCGTTCGAGGCCGAACCGGACCGGGACTGGGCCGGGGAGTACCGGCGCTCGGAGTTCTTCACCCGTTACATGGCCGAGTCATCCCCGGCCGGCCACACGCCAGCGGCAGCCGTCCGGGCGGCGCCGCCCCCGAGGGCACAGAACCGGCTGGCGCAGCTCTCCACCCTCACCAGGCGGTACCTGGCGGTCATCGCCTCGGACCGCAACTACGTCGGCGTGATCGCTCTGCTGCCGATCATCCTCGGTGGCCTGATCAGGGCGATACCGGACCCCGGCGGGCTGACCGGGACGAGCAACGGCAACGCGATACAGGTCCTGCTGATCCTGGTCATGGGCGCGTGCCTGATCGGGGTGGCCAACGCCGTGAGGGAACTGGTGAAGGAACGCCCGATCTATACCCGGGAACGAGCGGCGGGGCTGTTGCCCGGCGCCTACCTGTGGTCCAAGCTCGTGGTGCTCGGCGTGATCAGCGCGGTGCAGGCCGTTGTCCTGGTGCTGATCGGCCTGGCCGGGCGGCCGCTGCCCAGGCACGGGGCCTTCCTGACGGCCGCCCCGTTGCCCGAGCTCATGCTGGGGATCGCCGTGCTCGCGGTCGCGTCGATGACAGCCGGGCTGCTGATCTCGGCGGTGGTCAACTCCTCGGACAAGACCATGCCGTTCCTAGTCGTGGCGGTCCTGGCCCAGGTGGTACTGAGCGGCGGGGTCTTCCGGCTCAACGGCAAGGCCGGCCTGGAGCAGCTCTCCTGGCTCTCGCCGTCCCGGTGGGGATTCGGCGCGGTCGCTTCCACCACGAACCTGAACCAGGTCACGCCGCCGCCTCCGGGTAACACTCCGGACCCGCTGTGGCAGCACAGTGCGCATATCTGGCTGCTGGATATGGGAATGCAGCTGGCGCTCGGCGCGGTTGTCGCGGGGCTCACCTGGTGGCGCCTGTACCAGGCCAGCCCTGGCCGCCGCCGCTGACCGCCGGGGCCCAGCGCCCGGTGAGGGCGGGGACGACCGCGCCAGCGCGGGCATCGAACGCCGCGGACATGGCCTCCAGGCCCTCACCGCCGGGCCGACTGGAGTACGGGGCCGCGGCGCGCGGCGCATCAGGCGGGACTCGGCCGGTACCGCTTCAGAACTCGCCGCAGGTGCTGTGACCTGCGGTTTGGCCGGATGAGCCGGTTACGGCAAGATCGCGGTTTGTGTCCCTTGGGCGGGGGCCCTGTGTGCCCTGGGGGCTGCGGCCCGCTGTGTGTGTCAGTGTCACCGCAATGATGGCCGGCTTGCTCGTGTGGTTCTACGTGGACCTGAGCATAGGGGGCCGGGATCTCGGCCTGGCCGAGCGTGTCCTGGCCGGGGTGGAGGCGGTGTGGCCCCTTGCGGTGATCCTGACCTGTTATTGGAGCCAGTCCCGCGCCCGCACACGGACCCCAGGCCCGGCCGGTGCTGGCCTTGAGGGCTAAGCCGCGTCGGGCCGTTGTTCCTTGCGGCGGCAGCACGCCCCGGTTTGCGCCGTGAGGTCGGCTCCCGGGGTCGGAAATGCTCGCCGTCAGCCGGTTACATCTTGCTAGGCTTTATCTATGTAGATTGAATCTATATAGACAGGAAGGCGTATGACGACTGGATTTGCGGGTAGGGGATCGGAGCTTGCTCTGCTGCGTAAGCGGCTGGCCATGATCGCAGAGAGTGGCACAGGTACGGCGCTCGTCATCAGGGGCCGTCGGCAGGTTGGAAAGTCGCGCCTGGCGCAGGAGTTCTGCGACCGCGCCGGGGTGCCGTACCTGTTCAGCACCGCGACTAAGGGCGCGTCGCCTGTCGAAGCCATTGCGGCGTTCCTGGCTGAGCTGCGCGATTCAGCCCTGCCGCGCGACCCTGATCTTGTCCCCGCAGAGCCCACGGCGAGCTGGCCTGACGCGTTCCGTGTCCTCGCCTCCGTACTTCCGGACTCTCCCACCGTCGTCGTCCTCGATGAACTGCCCTGGCTGGCCGAACAGGACGAGACCTTCGACGGAGCCCTGCAGACTGCATGGGACCGGCTGCTGTCCAAACGACCCGTGCTTCTCTTGCTGCTGGGCAGCGACCTGCACATGATGGAACGACTGACGGCTTATGACCGGCCGTTCTTCGGCAGGGCCGACAACCTGCTGCTCGGTCCGCTGAATCCCGCCGAGGTCGGCGGCGCACTGAGCCTCTCCGCAATGGACGCAATTGACGCGTACCTCCTGTCGGGTGGCCTGCCCGGCATTCTGCGTGCGTGGCCGGATGGCGTCCCAGCACTGCAGTTCGCCGAACGCGAGTGCGCCGACCCGGCATCTCCGCTGTTCGGTGTTCCCGAGGCCGCGCTGCTTGCGGAATTTCCGGCCCCTGACATCACGCGCAGGGTGATCGAGGCGGTGGGAGGCGGCAATCGGACACACGCCAATATCGCGGCCGAAGCCGGCAGCCGGACCGGAGCGGTCCCGTCGGGAACGCTGACGCCGATATTGCACCGGCTGGTCGATGACAAGCACGTACTCGCCATAGACGAGCCGCTGTCGGTCCGGTCGACCAAGCCGGCGCTCTACCGGATCGCCGACACTAGCCTGCGGTTCTACCTGGCAATGGGGAGATCGGCCCATGAACTGAGCCGGCGCGGTCGGGCCGCGGCGGCGGCCGACCTGATCAACCGCAGGTGGGCGTCCTGGCGGGGCCGCGCGGTGGAGCCCACCATTCAGGAAGCGCTGTCACTCGCGGCCGCTGATCTTCCCTGGCCGGAGGCTACCGCCGTGGGCGGCTGGTGGAACCGCGCGTTCGATCCGGAGATCGACCTTGTCGGCGCCGACCGTGCACCAGTGGCCAGGAAGCTTTGGTACGCCGGCTCTGTCAAATGGCTCGATCGTCCTTTTGGCGCCCCGGACCTGGCCATGCTGCAGCGCAATGCCCCGCAGGTGCCCGGGTTCGACCCCGAGCAGGCAGCCCTGATCGGTGTATCCCGTAGCGGCTTCACCGATTCAGCGACCACAAACCTCGCGCTTTGCTGGCTTCCCGGGGACATCATCAGCGCATTCGCGTCACCGGCGGCAGGCTGATCTTGGCTCGGTACGACTCTCCGGCATTGTCGCCATGCCAGTTTCCTCAGACTGATCCTGCTGCCGCGTTGGCAGCGGCGAGGTCGAAGTGCGCGGGGTCGTATTCTTCGCCGGCCCATGCGCGCATCTCCTCGCGTTCCGGGCCCGGCGGCCCGGCGAGCAGCTCCTTGAGGTCGGTGAATCCGCGTGGCTCGCGCGGCACGCGCAAGCCGGCGAGCTAAATCGGCTGCGGACTGGCGGTGATTGCCGGTACCGGTCCTGCTCAGCGCAGGCCGCTGCGGATACGCGCGGCTGGAGCGCCGGGCGTTCGGTCCGGCCGCTTGTCAGCCTGATATCGATCATTTAGCATTGTGATATCGAATTTTGACGGTAAGGCGAAGGTGCCGCCACGGCGGCGGCACGCGGACGGGGAGACGGTCATGTACCAACCGAACAGCGTGATCAGGCGGCGGGTCGACGTCCCGGAGGACGCGAACGATCAATCCCGCGCGACGCATGAGCGCCGCGCGGGTCACCCACCGCATGAGACGGGCGCGGTACTCACAGGCATGCCGACGACCAGCGACGGCCCGCGGGGGGGGGGNNCCGCGCTGCTCGGCCTGGTGGCCGCCACCTGGCCGGCTCGCAGGGCCGCCCGGCTGGACGTGCTGGCTGCCATCGCGTCGCGGTAACAGGGAATCTCGGATGAGAGAGGAGGCTGCCATCATGGTTAGCACGCGGACGGGAGAAGTCATGGACTACGAGAGTGCGTCCGGCGTCCCGTCGGCCACCGGGCTGCCCCGCTACCAGCCGGCAACCGGCGGTCCGGCCGTGGCGGTGCGCGGGCTGTGGAAGAAGTTCGGTGACAAGGAAGCGGTAGCCGGCATCGACCTGGAGATCGCGGCGGGATCCCTCGCCGGGCTCGTCGGGCCGAACGGCGCCGGGAAGACAACATCCCTGTCGATGATGACCGGGCTGCTGCGGCCGGACGGCGGGCAGGTCCTGGTCAACGGGCTCGACGTGTGGGCAGACCCGCCCGCAGCCAAGGCGATCATGGGTGTTGTTCCCGCCGAGGTCAGGCTGTTCGAGAGGCTCAGTGGCGAGGAATTGCTTGAGTACTCGGGGCGGCTGCGCGGCCTGCCGGCCGCCGAGGCGCGGTCGCGTGCCGCGCAACTGCTGAACGTGCTGGATCTGACCGAAGACGCCAACCGGCTCGTTGCCGATTACTCCACCGGCATGCGGAAGAAGGCTGCGCTTGGCTGCGCGCTGATCCACAATCCGTCAATGCTGTTCCTGGACGAGCCACTGGAGGGCGTTGACCCGGTGTCCGCGGACGTGATCCGCCGGCTGCTGACACGGTTTGTCGCGTCTGGTTCAACAGTGCTGTTCTCCAGTCATGTCATGGAACTGGTCGAGCAGGTCTGCGATCACGTGTCCATCATCGACAAGGGCAAGATCGTGGTGAGCGGGACCACGGACCAGGTGCGCGGGGGCAAGACGCTGCAGCGCGCGTTCATCGACCTGGTCGGGCCCCGGGCGCACGACGAGGAGGTGCTGTCATGGCTCGGCTCCTCGTCCAGCTGAAACTGCGCCTGCTGCTCAATGCGCTGCGCTCGTCCAGGGCCGCTAGGGTCTCATTTGTCATCAGCACGATATTCGCCGTGCTGCTGGCGGTTGGCACGTTTGTTGCCCTGGCTTCGTACCGCGGTACGAGCACGTCGGTGGACCTTACCGCGGTCATCTTTACCGTGTTCGCGTTCGGCTGGCTGATAGCGCCGATCATGGTCTTCGGAGTGGACGGCACGCTGGACCCGTCGACGCTGGCCCTCTACCCGTTGCGCACCCGCAGGCTCATCACCGGGCTGCTAGCGGCTTCGGCTACCGGTGCCTGGCCACTGGCCAACGTGATCGGCTTGCTCGGCGTCACTGTCGGACTGGCCAGCGGCGCGCTCGGTCTGATCGTCGCAGTGATCGCGGTTGGGCTGCAGGTGCTGTTCTGCATCGCCCTATCCCGGTTCGTGACGACCTCCCTGGCCAGCCTGTTGCGCTCGCGTCGCGGCCGGGACCTTGCTGCGTTCATGATCATCCCGCTGGTTGCGCTGTACGAATTCTTCACCCAGGTAGTGCCCAAGGCCGCCGCCGAGGGCAAGATCACCGCGGCGAGCTTCACCGGCTTCGACTCATGGATGCGCTGGCTGCCGCCAGGCCTGGCCGCGCACGCGATCCAGGATGCATCGCAGGGGCGTCCCGGCCTGGCGTTCGCCCGTCTGGGGGCGCTGGCCGCCGTCATCGTCGTGTTCGGCTGGCTGTGGGTCAGGTCGCTGAGCCGGGCTCTGGTGACCGCCGACACGACGACCCAGGCAGCGCGGGTCCGCGGCTCCAAGCTGCCGCTGGCCGGCCTCGGCCTGCGCGGCGCGGTTGCCGCGCGGTTCTGGCTCTACCAGCGCCGCGATCCGACCTCGCTCATTTACTGGGCGCTGGTCGCGGTCATCACGGCCGCGGTGTCGGCTAGTTCCCTCCTCGGCCACGACCGTCATCCGGCGGTCATCCTGGCCAGCGCGGTGTTCGGTGCCGCGTTCGTCGGGGTCTTCCACGCCAACTCGGCCGGGCTCACGGGACCGCCGTTCTTCCTCGAGGCAACGGCGCTGAGCAGCAATCGCGACCTGCGTGCCTACTTCTCCGGCCAGAATCTCGCGCTCTGCGTGATCGGGGCACCGCTGGTCGTCGCGGTCTGCTTCGGGCTGGCCGCCGCGGTCGGCCGGCCGGGAATCGGAATCGAGGCGGCACCGATTGTGCTGGCCGGCCTCGGCGCGGCCCTGGGGCTGAGCAACCTGTTCACAGCGGGGCTGCCCTACCCGATGGCCAAGCGAGCGGGCACCCCGATGCTGGTGGCCGCGCAGGGGTACGGCGCCTACCGGCTCGGCAGCGTCATGGGTACTCTCGCGGGCACCGCGGTGGCGGCCACCCCCGTGATCGTCGGGGTGGTGCAGACCGCGACCGATTCGGACGCCATCCGGATCGGGGTTCTGTGGCCGTGCGCGGCCGTGTACGGTTTCGGGCTCGCGCTGGTCGGCGTGCGGCTAGCGGCCGTGGCGGCCGCCGGCAAGATGCCGGAGCTGTGCCAGGTCGCGGTGCGCAGCGCCATGACCTGAGTCGACGCCGCTCTCGGCGCTGGCAGCCGGGCGTCCGCCGGCGTAGGGCCAGTGGAGTTCCGGAACTCGGCCACCGGCCTTGACCTGGGATTCTATCTGACAGTTGGGCTCTGGATCAGGAGACCCAGGCCAAACGCGCCGCGGAGGCACGCCGTTGCCAGCGATGCTCAGCGGGGTTGCGCACGCCACCGTCGTTAGGTCCGTGAGGCGGCGGCCGAGATCATTCCTCAGCCGGGTCAGGCAGGCGGCCAGCTCCGGTCGGTCGGCAGGACCCTGGGAGCATGAACGCTGCCGCCGTCCCGCCTGGCCGCGGGCTTCGGCCGCTGACGCGGCTGTCCGAGGTCCGGCGGGACCGGGCACTGGCCCGGTGGCGGGTCCTGTGGCCTGACGTGGAGAACGGGGTTGCGCTGGGGTGGCTGGATTCCAGCGCGCGGTTGGGGTCGCAGTTCCGTTCCGTTAGTCCCAGGATGGATCGTAGCCGAAGATTTCCTGGACCGTGCGGGACCCGAGGTGTCCGTCGAGTATCTCGATGCGGTCCCGGCCGACCAGGCTGGGATGGGTGGCTTCGCAGGCGTGGCTGAGCTCGAGTAGCTCGTGGCGGAGCGTCGAGATGTAGTTGGCTAGGCGCACTGACTTGAGGGCAGGGTCGAGCCCGCGGGTGCGCCAGGCGGAGTGGGTGGTGATCCCGACCGGGCAGCGCCCGGTGTGGCAGCGTTGCGCCTGGATGCAGCCGATAGCCAGCATTGCTTCTCTTGCGACGTTGATCATGTCGCATCCGAGGGCCATGGCGAGAAGAGCGGTTTCGGGCATGCCGAGCCGTCCTGAGCCGATGAACACGATGTCGTCGGTGAGTTCTTTCTCGGCGAAGGCGCGGTAGACGCGGCTGATCGCCTGCTTGAAGGGCAGTGATACGTGGTCGCTGAAGGCCAGGGGGGCGTCACCGGTGCCTCCCTCCCCGCCGTCTACGGTGATGAAGTCCACGCCCCGGCCCGTACTGCCCATGCTCTCGGCCAGCGTGTCCCAGAAGGTGACGCCGCCTACGGCCGATTTGATGCCGACGGGCAGGCCGGTGCGTTCGGCAATGGTCTCGACGAAGTCGAGCAGGCTGTCGACGTCTGAGAACGCGCTGTGCCGGGACGGGCTGCGGCAGTCTCGCCCCGCCTCCACCCCTCTTGCCGCGGCGATCTCTGGCGTGACTTTCGCGGCTGGGAGCATCCCGCCCAGACCCGGCTTGGCGCCCTGGCTGAGCTTGATCTCGATCGCCCGTACTGGATGTTCAGCGCACAGGTCGGCCAGCCGGTGGAGGTCGAAGCGCCCATTACGGTCGCGGCATCCGAAGTAGCCGGTGCCGATCTGGAATACCAGCTCGCCTCCGTGCAGGTGGTGGGGCGTCAGGCCGCCCTCCCCGGTGTTGTGCAGGCAACCGGCCAGAGCGCAGCCCCGGTTGATGGCCTCAACGGCTACCCCGCTCAGAGCTCCAAAGCTCATGGCGGACACGTTGACCACCGACGCCGGGCGGAACATGCCGGGTCGCTGCCTGGCCGAGCCGAGCACCTTTGTGCAGGGGACCGTATCCTCATCCGGGTCCGGGCGCGGCAGGGGGAACATGCTCTGGTCGATGATTATGTGGCCCGGTGCGGCGTCGAGATCCTCGTCCGAGCCGAACCCGAAGTTATTGTTGATGCCTTTGGCCGAGGTGTAGATCCACCGGCGCTGGTCCCGGTCGAAGGGCCGTTCCCGGCGGTTGTCAGTGACTATGTACTGGCGCAACTCGGGCCCGACCGATTCGAGGAGGTAGCGCAGATGACCGATTACCGGGAAGTTACGCAGGATGGCGTGCCGGCGCTGGGTCAAGTCGTAGGCGGCAACCACAACCAGGATCAAGCCCACGGTTGACCCGAACCACACCCATCCAGACATAGGGCAACGATCATCCCCTGACCCGCACGCTGGTCAGGGCCGTTCGGCTCGTCATTGCGGGACGCCTGTCACGACAACGGGACAGTTCCGGACTGCCCGGGTGCCGATCGTCGGGTTCGCGGCCGTCGGCTGGGTGCCGAACGCCGATCTGGTGCGCGCCGTGTTTCAGATCGCTGGACGCCGGAGCCGATCGCAGCAGGCTGTACGCGCTGGATCCCGGGCTAGCGGAGCAGATCGACGAGGTCCGCTACGCCCTGGACACTGAGCAAACGACCCCGTAGCCCGGCGGCTCGAGAAGGGAGCTCGGAGCAGTGGACGCGGAAGAGTTGAACGCCGAGGCGATTCGAGCCAGTGACCTTGGCCGAAGTCGTGACCCGCGTCGGATCAGCGAGGCCATCCGCTTGTTCGGGCATGCGGTCGCCGTCTCGGCGGCGCGTTGCTGCGCTTTTACGAGCGCACCGGCCAGACCGGGACGCTGACGGAAGCAGTCAGCGTCTTGCGGGCGGCTGTGGAAGCAAGCCCGCGTGATCATCCGTACCGGACCAAGCCGGCACGTGATCGGAACCCTTTGGGAAGTCGCCGACCGCCACGCGCCCGCCGTCGCCCGGGATGTCTACGCTTACCTGACCGCGGCCACGTGCGCGCGATAGATGCCGGAAGAACCGCCGAGGCCCTCCACGTCGCCGTCCGCGACCTCCGCGCGAGGCGCCCGTTCACGCCTACGCTATGGGCACCGTACGTTCATGCCGGACCCTGAGCAAGGATCAGCCTGCGGTGTGCAGTTCACCACCTCCGGTGCCCTGTACCCGCCAGCCAGTTCGC
>PLRW01000085.1 GCA_003164955.1 Actinomycetota bacterium | reverse complement strand
CGTCGCCGAAGACGCTGCCCCATTCAACCGGGGCTGGCACATGTTCTGGCTGAGGTATCCGGGCTGGTGCCTGCGATGTCTGCCTTCCGGCGTGTCCGCTGATCTTTGAGGCGTAAGCGGCGTATGTTAGGCGTCACCTTAATGATTCAGGTGTGAAGAAGGTGTGCCGTGGCGCCGAAGCTGCGGGTGCTGGACGGCGGGGCGGTCCCCGAGGCGCAGGTCACCCGTGACCCGTGGGAGTACCAGGCCGCGTGCGTGGACGCGTTCGTAGCCTCCTGGCGGGCGCGCGGGTTCAGCCCGGTCACCATCGACAACGACATCGGCCAGCTGGAGCGGGCGCTTAAGGCATTGGGGCGCCCCGCGTGGGAGGTGACACCTGAGGACATCGACCGGGTCGTCGGGGACCTGGCGACCGCCGGGCGGACGACAGCGACCCGCCGGGAGTACGTGCAGGTCTTCAAGGGATTCCACCGGTTCCTCCAGGCCCGCAAGGCCGCCGAGATCCAGGCCGCGTTCGGCGTCCGGCTGGTCTGCCCGGTCGATGAGTTCAATGCCTCCCGCCACGTCGGCGACGACTCTCCGGCCGAGCTGCTGCCCCCGGTCCCGGAGCGGGTCAGCGAGTTCTTCGACTTCCTGAAGACCAGGATCGCCACCTCCCGCAAGTACGCACCCGCCGCCCGGGACTACGCCATGTTCCGCACCCTGTATCACGCCGGGCTGCGGTCAGAGGAGGCCGCGCTGCTGGACCGGCCCGACGTGCACTTCAGCCGCGGCCCGTTCGGCAAGCTGCATGTCCGGTTCGGCAAGGGCGCGCATACCTCCGGGCCGCGTCCCCGGTGGGTGCCGATGCTGGACGGCCTGGACCTGGTGCTGCGCTGGTTCCTGGACGACGTGCGCGGCAAGTTCCCCGACTCAGCGGTGCTGTTCGCCGATGAGTCCGGCGGCGCGCTGGCCCCGGGGACGATCCGCAACCGGCTGCGGTACCTGATGACGCTGGAAGGCCGCCCGGCCGCGGACTGGTTCAGCCCGCACGCACTGCGGCGGGCGTGCGCGACGCACAACTATGAGCGTGGGGTGGACCTGGTTGCGATCCAGCAGCTGCTCGGGCACTGGACGGTCAGCTCGACGATGAGGTACGTCCGTCCTTCGGCCACGTTCATCGAGGACGCGTACCGGCGGGCGGTGGCCGCCACGCTCGGCGAGCTGTCCGGGGAGGAGCCGACATGAACATCCGGTGGAAGCTGCGGATGACTGCGGCCCAGCGGGAGGTGTGGACCGGCACCCAGCTGCGGCGGCTGCTGGCCGAAAAAGCTGGGCTGGACCTGTCGGCGGCGTCGGTGTCGGCGCTGTTCACCAAGGAGCCCGCGCAGGTGAAGCTGTCCACGCTGGCGGCGTTGTGCACCGCGCTGGAGTGCACCCCGAACGACTTGTTCGAGGTCGACACCACCCCGGTGGCCCGTCCTGCCCCGCCGCCGCGGCCGGTGGCCGACCTGCCGAAGGCCGCCCCGGCCCGGGGCCGGTCGATGCCACCCCTCTGACCAGCGCCGGGCCGATGGGAAAGAGACAGCGGGACTGCGTCGGCTGCGGCGCGCCGGTCGGCATCATCGGCCGCGAATTCTGCTGCCTGTGCTGGCGGAAGATCGCCGGGGCCGCGGCCAGGACGACGTGCCCCGGGTGCGGGAAGCAGCGGGTCCTGCGGGGTGACACGGGCCGGTGCGTGCTGTGCTCACGTGCCTGCACGCAGTGCGGGCACCCGGTCCGCCGCCGGGAGGACACCTTGTGCCGGGATTGCCGGCGCAAGGCACGGCAGGCCGCGGTCCAGCGGCCCTGCCCGCGATGCGGCCGGCCAGGGTATCTGCGGGAGGACACCGGCTGGTGCGGCATCTGCTCCCGGCCCCGCCAGCCGAAAGACCCGCCCCGGGCGTGCGCGCAATGCGGGCAGGTCAAACGGCATGAAGGGCTGGGGTTGTGCTCGGCGTGCTGGCAGCGCCGTCCCGAGCGGCCCTTCGTCCAGGCCGCGCACCTGGCCGCCCGGCTCGCCGACCCGCCCGGCTGGCTCGACGGCTTCGTCGCGCACCTGGCCGCCGGGAACGCGCCGGCCCGTGCCTGCACGATGATCACCGAACTTGGCCGGCTGCTCGACGGCGAGCACCCCGATCACCCTCAGCACCTGCTCGAACGTGTGCGCAGGCCGGGCCGCTCGATGGGCTCCCTGGCCCGGGCACTGGAGGACTACTTCACCACCGAGGGCCTGGCGCTGCCCACCGACCAGGCCGAACGACTCGCCGCCGGGCGGCGCCAGCGCCGCCTCGACGCTATCCCGGCTCCGCTGCGCCCGGCCGTGGCCAGGTTCTGCGAGCACATGCTCACCGCCCGGCGGCGGGCCCGCCGCGCCGGCACCCGGCCCCGCACCGACCACACCATCGAGACCGCCCTGGCCATCGTCCGCGACCTCGCCCGGTTCCTAACCGACCGGCGGGCCAAGCAGGACTGGGCACTGGCCGACGTGCACGACATCGAGGCGTTCCTGGCCACGCTGCCCAAGGCCCGCAAACGGCGGCTGACCGTGCTGCGGCAGTTCTTCCGCGTCGCCCGCACCCAGAAGATCATCCTGGCCGACCCGACCCGGACCCTGGCCGCCGCCGCGCCCCGGGGCTTCGCCGGGCAGACCATCGCCCTTGACCAGCAGCGCACCCTGTTCCGCCGCTGGACAACCAGCCCCGATCCCCACCCGCACGAGGCGCTGCTGGGCATCCTGGCCCTGCTGCACGGCGCCTCCAGCAGCGAGGTCCGCCACCTGCGCGTCAGTCACGTCGACGCCGGCGACCGGACGGTCCGGCTCGGCAAGCGGCCGCACCCGGTGCCGCTGGACCCGGCCAGCTGGCAGGTGCTGCAGCGCTGCCTGGCCCACCGCGGCGGCCAGCACACCGCCAACCCGCACGTGATCGTCACCAAAGGCACCAAGGCCGGCCGGGCACCCGCATCCACGGCCTATCTGAGCCACGTCCTGGATCCTTGCGGCTTCCCGCCCCGCATGTTGCGCTGCACCCGCCTGGCCGACCTGGTCAACACCATGGATCCCAAGCTCGTCGCCGCCGCGTTCGGCATGAACCCCGAAGGCGTCATGATCTACCTCGCCGACTACGTGGACCCAGCCCGGCTCCCTTTCCCCTGACCCGCCGTGGCGCGCCTGCCGGTCCAGGGCGGCTGAACGACAACCTCAGCAGCCGAAATGCGCGGCCACTGTGCCGGTTATTGCCGTATAGCGCAGTGAGAACGACGGCCAGCGCAACGGTCACTTCCGCGACGCTAACGATCACCCCAAACAGGGGCAGGACCAGCCAGGCAGCCGCCGGGGCACTGAAGATCACGGCACTCGCGCCAGCACGGGGAAGGATCTGCATGTTGCTCATGTGAACCACGAACTGGTTCCGGTCGGCCGGGTAGATGGTCACAGTGAAGCGCAACAACTCGCCAGCAGCGCTCGAACAGAAGGCCTATAAATGAGGATATCAACGGGCGGATCGGCTACCGTAGTGTGTCAGTGGTTGGGATGACCCAGACCTTGCTGGCCACCCGGCTGCGAGGCTTCCGTACCCGTGCCGCGCCGTCCTTCTCAAGCTTATAGACCGTGAGCTAGCGCAAACTCGTGCCATTTCAGTTGTTGCCTTGCACATGTTGCCGGGAACATGTGCGCTTT
>PLRW01000231.1 GCA_003164955.1 Actinomycetota bacterium | reverse complement strand
CTAGCCTGCGACGACGTTGACCAGCTTGGGCGCGCGGACGATGACCTTGCGAATGGACTGGCCGCCCAGCGCGCGGATGACGCCCGCGGCCGCCAGGGCCACCTCACGCAGATCGTCCTCGCTGATGTCCGGCGGGACCTCGACCCGATCCCTGACCTTGCCGTTCACCTGAACGACGGCGGTGACCGAATCGGTGACGAGCAGAGCCGGGTCGGCCACCGGCCAGCCGGCCCTGGCCACCGACGGCTGGTGGCCCAGCAGTTCCCAGCACTCATCGGCCGTGTACGGGGCGAACAGCGACAGGAGCACGGCCAGCACCTCCGCCGCCTCACGGACCGCCGGGTCGCCCGCGCCCGGGCCGGAATCGATGGCCCGCCGCGTGGCGTTCACCAGCTCCATCAGCCTGGCCACGGCCACGTTCAGCCGGTGGGCCTCGACCAGCCGCGTGACATCGTCGATGGTGTGGTGCGTGACCCGGCGCAGGGCCACATCGCCCGGTTCCCCGTCCGGCCGGGACGATCCGGCCGCCGCGACGTCGCCGGCGATCCGCCACGCCCGGGCGAGGAACTTCACCATCGCCTCGGGCCGCATATCGGCCCAGTCGATGTCATCCTCGGGCGGGCTGGCAGAGATCATCGTGAGCCGGATCGCGTCCACTCCGTGCGCGGCCAGCTGCCGGCCCAGGTCGACCCCGTTACCCAGCGACTTCGACATAGCCTTGCCGCCGTTGATGACCTGGCCCTGGTTCAGCAGCCGGGTGAACGGCTCGCGGAAGTCGACCAGGCCCATGTCGTGCAGGACCTTGACGAAGAACCGGCTGTACAGCAGGTGCAGGATGGCGTGCTCGACGCCACCCACGTACAGGTCGACCGGTGCCCAGCGGCGAACGTTGTCCGGGTCGAACGGCCCTTCCGCGTAGTGCGGCGAGCAATAGCGCAGGAAGTACCAGGACGAGTCGACGAACGTGTCCATGGTGTCGGTGTCGCGCTTGGCCGGCCCGCCGCACTTGGGGCAGCTCACGTTCACCCAGTCCGTGGCGGCGGCCAGCGGCGACACGCCCTTGGGGACCAGATCCTGGCCGCGCAGGTCGGGCAGGACGACCGGCAGTTCCTCTTCGGGAACGGGCACCTCGCCGCAGGATGGGCAGTGGATGATCGGGATCGGCGTCCCCCAGAACCGCTGGCGCGATACCAGCCAGTCACGTAGCCGGTAGTTGACAGCCGCGTGGCCCAGGCCCTTTTCGGCCAGGATCGCCGTGATCCGCGCGATCGCCTCAGCCTTGCCGAGCCCGTTCAGCGGGCCGGAATTGATCAGCTGGCCGTCACCCGCCGTCGCGATGCCGCCCGTGGCCGGGTCGGGCTGGCCCGTTTCCAGCACGCCCCGGACCGGCAGCCCGTAGGCCCGCGCGAAGTCCAGGTCGCGCTGGTCGTGCGCGGGAACCGCCATGATCGCGCCGGTCCCGTAGTCAGGCAGCACATAGTCGGCCGCCCAGACCGGGATCAGCTCGTCGTTGACCGGGTTGACGGCGTGCACGCCCAGGAACACCCCGGTCTTGTCGCGCCCGGTGGCCTGCCGCTCGATGTCGGTCAGCTTGCGGACCTCGGCGACGTAGGCGCGCAGTTCCTCGAGCCGGCTGGGCTCGCACAGCTCCTCGGCCAGCGGCGAGTCGGCGGCCACCACGAAGAACGTGGCGCCGTACAGGGTGTCGGGGCGGGTGGTGAATACCGTCACCGGCTCATCGCGGCCCTCGACCGCGAAGTGCACCTCGGCGCCCTCTGACCGGCCGATCCAGTTGCGCTGCATGAGCAGGACGCGCTCGGGCCACTTTCTCTCGAGGGCCTCGGCATCGGCCAGTAGCTGGTCCGCGTAGGAGGTGATCCGGAAATACCACTGGGTCAGCGTCCGGCGGACGACTACGGTGCCGCAGCGCTCGCACCGGCCGTCGATGACCTGCTCGTTGGCCAGGACGGTCTGGTCCTTCGGGCACCAGTTGACGTAACCGTCCTTGCGGTAGGCCAGTTCGCGCTCATAGAACCGCAGGAACAGCCACTGGTTCCAGTGGTAGTACTCCGGATCGCAGGTCTGCAGCCGGCGCGACCAGTCGAAGGAGACCGCGTACCGGCGGAACGATTCCGCCTGCGTCTCGATGTTCGCGTACGTCCAGTCGGCGGGGTGGGCGTTGTTGCGGATCGCGGCGTTCTCGGCCGGCAGGCCGAAGGCATCCCAGCCGATCGGGTGCAGCACGTTCCGGCCGAGCTGGAACCAGTACCGCGCGATGGCGTCACCGATCGCGTAGGCCTCGGCGTGCCCCATGTGCAGGTCGCCGGACGGGTAGGGGAACATGTCGAGCAAGTAGGCGCGCTCGCGGGTATCCGCTGGGTCGTCGCTCGCGCGGAACGTATCCAGTTTCTCCCAGCGGCGCTGCCATTTTTCCTGGATAGCGCGTGGGTCGTAGCGCTGCGCCGCCTCGGCGCTCTCCGCCGCTGTCATCGTTTCCTCACCCTGTTAGGTCCGGCTGCATGCGTGTCACGATTAATCTGGCCCCGTAAGGACGCTCCTGGAATGAAAAGGCCCCTCGCTCACGAGGGGCAGCCACGCCGACGGAGCTTCGGTCGGCGTGGCTAAATAAGGAGCAGCCGGACGGCACGCATGCGCCGAGGATAGCGCATGGCCAGCAGCGCCCGCGGGAGCCCGGTGCTGCCCGCACAGCCGTTTGCCGCGGCCGGTCGCGCCGCCCGGCGGTACCGGGACCCCGGCGAGGAGCCGGTGACAGACCATTCGTCGCCCGAACGGGACACGCCGGGAGTCATCCCGCCAGCAGGAGCCGACCAGGAGCAACGCCGCCCAAAAGGATAGCACTTTACGTTGTGCAGCACATCGGCGCCTTTCCTGTCATAGCCGCGCAGGGAAAGAGGCAGGGCTTCCTGCATAGCCGACATTACGGTGCAGAAATGCGAATACACCGGGAATAGACGTGGCCAGTAAATGGCCCTTGACCGGCAATATTCGCGCTCAATACAGTGAGGACGGCCACGCCGCGCCCCCGTGGCGGACCTTGACCGGGCAGGCGATCGAGGCCCGGCACGCCGTACTGCCATCGTGTCAACCAGCCCGGGAGCCTGCGCCCGCGGCCGTCGTGAACCCGTTTTTACCGGCACCTGCGGGAATTGCCGTGCTTTAACGCGAAGCACGCGCCATCAGGGCCGGTACCGCGATTAACGCTTTCCGGGGAAGAATGAGCATTCGGGTTAAAGCCAGCCGCGCGCGACAAGCCGCGGCCGCCGGGGTCTTCGCATTGCGCGGCTGGGATCGCCCGTCGCTCATCGTCGCACTGGAGCGAATTGCCGCCATCGCTCCCCGGATGTCACATCACGAGCTCCAGAACCTGGCTTCCCAGCTGAGCCGCGAAACGTTTGACACCCCCGCCGCCGGGCCCGCCGACGGTGGCGCGCCGGGAGGGGAGGCCAGCCGGCGGCCGGCCTTCTCCGGCGGTGCGCCGGGCACCCGGGCCCCCGACCGGTCCTGGGACCCCCGCGGTGACCGGGAGATCCGGGTCACCGTCACCGCCTCGAATCAGGATCAGCTAGCCGAACGGGCCCGCCGCGGGGCTGCCTTGGTAGCCGCGGTACTCGGCGGCTCAATGGTCAGCGACACTGGGGTCCGCGTGTCGTGCGGCGCCCGCGGCCGGGTGGTGCTGGTCTTCCCCGGCGATGCGATCCCCGATGGCGCGGCCCCCGGGGGCACCGCCTGGCCGGTGACCGAAGCGGCCACACTGGCCCGGTCCCTGAGCGCATTGCGGTGGCTGGAGGGACTCGGGGTCAGGGCGACCGCCGCCGTGGGCCACGGGCTCGGTGAGATCGCCGGCCTCGTGTGGGCGGGCAGCCTCCCCGCACCGGAGGCCGCGCGCCTGATCACCCAGCACGGCGAGGTTCGGCGGGGCCTGGGGGGCACGCGCACCGCGATGGTCAGGGTCGTGGCCGACGAGGCGCCGGCCGCGGCGCTGCGGGGCTCCTGCGGCCTGGTGATCGCCGCCATCGAGAGCCCACGATCGCACGTGCTGGCCGGTCCGGTATCCGGCATCCGGGATCTGACCCGGGAGGCCGCCGTGCGGGGCGTGACCGCGAGCGTGCTGAGTGCGGTGCACGCCCTGCACACGCCGGTCATGGCGCCCTGTGCCGCGCCGCTGCGCAGCGTGCTGGCTCAGTTCCGGTTCGGGCCGCCCCGGAAGCGGCTGGTGTCCACGGTCACCGCACGCGAGCTGACGCCGCAGGACGACATCGCCGCCATCTTGTGCGCTCAGCTGACCCCGCCGGTGCGTTTCCGTGAGGCGCTCCGGGCGGCTTCCGACGGTGCTGACCTGATCGTGGTCGCGGGCGCGCACGAGGCGCTGGCCGCGGCGGCCGCGGCCGCCTGCGGGGTGCCCGCCATCGGCTTCCCGCCGGCGGGCTGGCCGCCGGACGAGGGCGCGGGAGACTGTGCCGCTGCGCTGTTCGCCGCCGGAGCGATTGCGGATGCGGCGGCCGTGGCCGCGCCTAACGCGGTCGAGTACGTCTGGGATATCCACGGTTACGACCCGGCCGGCCACCTCGTCCTCGCCTGGATCGGCCTGCGCATGCGGGACGCGGGACCGCTGCCGGGGTCACCAGCGGACGCGTGCCTGCTCCCGCCAGACGTCCAGCCCGCGGGGGTCGCCGCGCGCCTGGAGGCCCTCCGTCCCGGCCCGGTTCCACAGCAGCAGGTAGAGCGCCTCAGCCGGGCCCGTTAGGTCGCATCCGGTCCCGCCCGGAACGTCATCAGCCGGGATCTCACCGCGGGCGACCCCGGCCGAGTCTGTCCCCATGCGGATCACCCAGTCGGCGTGACCGGCGCTCTCCTCGCCGTCGGCGCCCTGACGACCGGGGCCGGCACCGGGGCCGGAACCGGGGCCGGGCCGGGCGTGGACGGCCAGCCAGCAGGGCGGATCGGAGCGCAGGCCCCGTTTGCTCTGCCGGCGGCCGAACCCCATGACGAGCTCGTCGATGCCATCCGCGGCCAGGCCGGGAGCGAACCCGCCGGGGCTGGCGGGCCCGCCGGGGCTGGCGGCGGAGGCGGCCAGTTGGGCGTCGACCCGGTGGATCGCGGTCTCGTGGGCTTGCCGGCGGGCCCAGAACGCCAGCGGCGACGGCGCCTCCAGGAAGGTCCAGCAGGTCATGGCGGGATCGGCTTGCTCGAGGGCGGTGACCAGCGCCTGGTGGCCGGCCAGGAACCAGCCCAGCAGGTCCTGATCGCCGGGCGGACCGGACCTGATCATCTCTTCCTCGGCCGGGCCGGGGACCGGGGCCGCATGCTGGCCAGCGACGTACCCGGTGGCCCAGCGGTGCACGCCGCCCACATGCCGGACCAGGTCGCGTACCCGCCAGCCGGGACACGTCGGGAGCGGGGCGTCCGGCCCGGCTCGCCCGGCCGCCCCGGCCAGCAAGACGCCCTCGTCCCGCAACGCGGCGATGTGCTCCGCTACCAGCATGGGATGCCCGGAACTAAGGCGAGCGCCGCGTCGTGGGCCGCCGTCCCGTTCCCCGCAGCGGTGCCGTTCCCGGCGGCGGTACCCTGCCAGGCTGACGGCCGCGTCTCCCAGTTGGGCCGCAGCGGCATGCCGGAATGCCCGTCGGCGGTCAGCTTGACGCCCAGCACCTGATGCAGCTGGATCTGGTTGCGGTCGAAGCCGAGCCTCGATCCGGCCATGTACAGGCGCCACACCCGGGCCGTGCCCTGGCCGACCTCGGCGACGGCTTCCTTCCAGTGTGCGTCGAGGTTCGCGCACCACGCGGCCAGCGTCATCGCGTAGTGCTCGCGAAGGTTCTCCTCGTGCCGGACCTCGAAGCCGTGGTCGTGCATCAGGGAGACCAGGTAACCGGGCGCCTCCAGCTCCCCGTCGGGGAAGACGTACCGGTTGATGAAACCGTTCTTGCGGGCGGTGGGCCCGGAGTTGTCCGGCCGGGTGATGCAGTGGTTCAGCAGGCGGCCCTCGGGGCGGAGCTTGCTGCGGAGGAACTCGAAGTAGCCCGGTAGCTGCCGGATGCCAACGTGCTCGGTCAGGCCGATCGAGCTGACCGCGTCGAAGTCGCCCTCCGGGACGTCCCGGTAGTCGAGGTGACGGATCTCGGCCAGGCCGGACAGGCCCGCCTTCTCGATCGTCTGGCGGCCCCAGGCCGCCTGCTGCTCGGACAGCGTCACGCCGAGCGCGCGGACGCCGTATTCGCGCGCCGCGTGCATGACCATGCCGCCCCAGCCGCAGCCGACGTCGAGCAGCCGCATGCCGCTGCGCAGGCCGAGCTTGCGCGCAACCAGGTCGAACTTGTACTCCTGGGCCTCTTCCAGCGTCGAGTCCGGCGCCGGGTAACAGGCGCAGGTGTAGGCCATCGAGGGGCCCAGCACCCACTCGTAGAACTGGTTGGACACGTCGTAGTGGTGTGAGATCGCGTTGGCGTCACGGCCCTTGGAGTGCCGCCTGCCGGTGGTGAGCCACCGCCGGCTGACGTCCACCTCCTGCGGGGGCGGCGCGAGCCGCGGGATCAGGGTCCGGGGGCCGCCAAGCTCACGGAACAGCCGGTACCGCGCGGCCAGGTCGATGTCCGTCGCCTGCGCCTTGGCCATCCGGGCCAGGGCGGTGTACATGTCCCCCTCCACGTCGAGGTGACCCGACACGTAGGCGCGGGCGAGCCCCAGCGCGCCGGGTGCCTGCGCCAGGTAGGACACGGCCACCGGCGACCGGACCGTGATCCGCACCGGGGAGTCCCCCGCGCCCGCGCGGCTCCCGTCGTACGCGACGAACTCGACCGGGGCATCTGGTCCCGCGAAGGCCTCGAATACTTGTGCCAGTGCCATGCTTGCCTCGCTTCCGTCGTTTGAGCCCGCAGGGCGGTTCAGCGTCCGCGGACGCACTTGTCGTACAGGCCCGGCAGACGGCCGGCACTGTCGTACTCCCGCTTCAGCTTCTCGTGGGCTGGGCCGTTGTAGAGCCTGCTGAAGGCGGCCTCGGTGTAGTAGGACGTGGAATACAGCGACTTGTGCCCGCCGAGCGCGCCGACCTCGTCTTCGATCAGCCGGTTGTAGTAGCCGTCCGGTCGGCCCGGCGGCAGCGGCACCGTGCCCCAGAAGCCGAAGTTGACGTACACCTCGCCGGGCTTCAGGGGATACAGCGGCCAGTCACGCTCGCCGCGCAGCCGCAGCGGGCACATCCAGACCGGGCTCATCCCCACCTGGGACGAGAAGAAGGTGAGGAAGTCCGCGCTCCGCTCGACGGGGATCTCCACGTCCTGGATCACCGCCTCCCGGGCGGGCAGCCCCCGGCGTTCGTTCAGCGCCCCGGTCAGGTTAAGGCGGCGATCCAGCGCGACCAGCTTGCGGTACACGTCGGAGCGCCGGTAGCGCCGCGGCCACAGGGCCCGGATGAGAGGCTTCTGCACCCCGAAGGGCCGGGAGCACCAGAACCAGTCCGTATCCCACCGCCACAGGTAGTCGCGAATGGCCAGAAAGTCCTCCTGCGGACCGCGGATGGAGGTGTAGTAGATGTCCTTGCCCGTGTAGTCACTCCGCCAGGGCGCGACATCGCTGAAGGCCCCGACGGTCAGGTAGAGCTCATCGGGGCTGAACGCGACCCCGTCGAGGAAGTCCGCGCGGTGACCGTCGTAGCTTCCCTCGGCGGCGATCTGCTCGACGGCCGCCATGCAGGCGGCCGGGTCGCGGAACGGGAAGTGGCGCAGGTGGACGAACGGCCGGACGGGCTCCAGCTCGATGGTGAGGGACAGGGCGTAGCCGAGGGTCCCGTAGGAATTGGGGAAGCCGGCGAACAGGTCGCTGTGCTCGTTGTCCGGCGCCGCCGTGACCACCCGGCCGTCCCCGGTCAGGATGTCCATCTCCAGGACCGACTCATGGGGCATGCCGTTGCGCAGGGAGGTGGACTCGATGCCCAGCCCGGAGACCGCGCCGCCCAGGGTGATCGTTTTCAGCTGCGGCACGACGAACGGCATCATCCCGTACCGCAGGGTCGCGTCACAGAGATCCTCGTAGGTGGTCATGCCGCCGACGACGGCCACGCGCGCGGCGGGGTCGACACTCAGCACGTGGCCGAAGGCCGACACATCGAGCCCGGGGCGCTCCGCGCCGCGGCCGGCGGCCGGGTCACGGAACCGGAACAGGTTGCTGGTGCGCTTGGCCAGGCGTACCGGAGTGCCAGGCGGCATTGCGTTGTACGCCTGGCGCAGCCGGCCCACCGCGGCACGATACTCCGCCATGACTGCCGGCGGCGCATCCTTGCGGGCGACGTCCGTCATGCGCCCTCCTTTCGTTCCGGCCCAGGTCGCGGAGCCATACCGGACAAACAGCTCACGCAGTTTATCCCGGAGCGCCCGGCCGTCCAGGCCCGCTAGCTGCCTGATCGTCATCGGGGGGCTCGCCGGGGGGCTCAGCCGCCCCGGTGGCGGCCCCTTCGTCGGCTGCGGCGTAGCTGGCCGCAACCTCCTCCGGGGTCATCGGCAGCCGGGCCATCGACGGCGGGGTACCGGCGTCGATCGTGTCCCGGAGCAGCAGCGCCATCGAGTATCCGGGGTCGGCCTCCAGGGCACGGTCCAGGGCGACATTGGACAGCGCGCCGTTGCCGCACTGCCACGCGGTGAAGGCCAGCAGAGAGGCGGCCGGGGGCACGTACGGCCGCTCGGCCCGGCGCACGACGTCCGTCCAGAGCCGGGTGTGGGCGTCGCGGTGATCAGGGTCCATCCGCGCCCACGCGTCGTCACGGACGCGCAGATTGGTCAGCGCCAGCGAGAGCCATGCGACCTGGTCGTCGGTGACGAACCTGCCGCCGGCCCGGTAGGTGGCGAGAGCGCCGGCGACGGCGCTGAGCCCCTCCAGCACCACAAGCCGCGCCGCCGCACGTGGGCGGCCCGAGCCGGAGGCGAGGCCGAGCAACTCGGCCGCGTGCGCCTCGGCGCGGTCGGTGGCCTGCCGCATGGACTGCCGGGTGATGCCGCCGAGCGGCGCGACCGAGGCGGCCAGGGCCGCCCGGTCCGGCAGCACCGGCACGCCGGCCTCGGCCATGGCCGCGGCGGCGGGATGACGCGGGTTGACCGGCACACCCTCCGGCGGGCAGCAGGAAGGGTCGCGGCACAGATAGGACCAGTAACGCCCGTCCTCCACGCGCAGGACGTCCCGCAGGTCGAGCCCGGCTCGCCTGGCCTCATCCCGGATGAGGTCGGCGATGGGGGTGACCAGGTGGCCCGGGCCGTAGCCGATGACGACGGCCAGGGCCTGCCGCTGGCCACTGAGGACAGCGGCCGCGTGCTGGGCGATATCACGCGCCGCGGCGGAGTCCGGGGGGTCGGGAAGGTCAAAGCGGAGGGTCATGTGAATGCGCCCGCGCGGCGGGCCGGCGCCGATCACGATGAGGCTCTTGCTGGGGACGAAACCGAGCAGATGGGGAACGACGGCGAGAACGGCCGCCGGGGAGCCGACGCTGACGGCCGGCTGGGGGGCGGGCGGAGGGCCGGAGTGGGCGGGGTGGGGGAGTTTACGTCCGGGGGGAAGGTCTCTTTTCATGGTCCCAGGCTCGATGGCGGGGAGTCTGGGGGGCCGGGGCAATGTGCGGGGCTGTGGAAAGGGCGGAGTGCCGTGCACAGGGTGGAGAAGGGCCTTGACGGTGCGGGTCAGTTGCGATCCCGGACTACAGGGCTACGCCCAGCAGGGCATCGACCGCGTCCCGCACCAGGTGTCCCTCGGCGCGGTCCGCAGGCGGGGACGGAGGATCATCCCACGTCCGTTCCGCCAAAATTTCGGTCGCCCATTGATCCACGGCCGCGAGCGCGCCCGGGGCGTCCAGGTCATCGGCCAGCCGTTCGCGCATCTGAGCCAGCGTAGCCCGGGCGGTGCCGTGCGGGGCCAGGCCATCCTGCGCCGCCGAGGCGGCGGAGCGCCAGCGGGCGAGCCGGTCGCCCGCCTCGGACAGGCCGCCCGCGGTCCACTCCCAGTCCTCGCGGTAATGGTGGGCGAGCAGCGCCAGCCGGACCGCCATCGGGTCCTCGCCGTCCCCGATCAGGCGGGAGACGAAGACCAGGTTGCCCAGGGACTTGGACATTTTCTCGCCGCCGAGGCCGACCATCCCGGCGTGCGCGTAGAGGCGGGCAAACTTGTGCCCGGGGTGCCCGGCAAAGGCGACCCGGGTGTGCGACGCGCTCATCTCGTGATGGGGGAACACCAGGTCGAAGCCGCCGGCCTGAACGTCGAAGACCGGGCCCAGGT
The DNA here is from genome assembly GCA_003164955.1 of Actinomycetota bacterium. GTDB lineage: Bacteria > Actinomycetota > Actinomycetes > Streptosporangiales > Streptosporangiaceae > Bog-532. Next base: position 7,537 of record PLRW01000231.1, on the reverse strand, counting down.
GGCTGGTGGCGATCGCCGCGCACTCCACGTGCCAGCCCGGACGGCCGCGGCCGAACCGCGAATCCCAGGATGGCTCGCCGGGCCGTTCCGCCCGCCAGACGATGACGTCCAGCGGGTCCTTCTTGCCGGTCCGGTCCGGATCGCCGCCGCGCTCGGCCGACAATTCCAGCATCTGCGGCAGCCCCAGATCCGGCATCGTGCCCGGCCCGGACAGCTCACCGAAGGCCGGGTCGGTCTCCCGGGCGAAGTAGACGTCGCCGTCCAGGTCGTAGAGCGAGCCACGGTCGGCAAGCCGCTCGGCGAACCGCTCGATCACCGGGATCGCCTCCACGGCCCCGATCAGGTGGGCCGGGGGGATCAGCCGGAGTGCCACCATGTCGCCGCGGAAACGCCGAATCTCCCGGTCGGCCAGATCGCGCCAGTCCTCGCCGTCACGTTGGGCCCGCTCCAGCAGCGGGTCGTCCACGTCGGTGACGTTCTGGATATAGGTCACCGCACGCCCGGCGTCGAGCCAGGCCCGGATCAGCAGGTCCCACGCGGTGAAGGTGGCCGCGTGCCCGATGTGGGTCGCGTCGTAGGGAGTGATCCCGCACGCGTAGATGGTGGCGGGGCCCTGGTCCGGGCCGGAGGCGGCGGCGCGTATCGCACCGGTCGCCGTGTCCCGGAGCCTCGGCTCGGGCCCGTGTCCGGGCAGCTGCGGGATGCTCGGGCGGCGCCAGGAATCCATGGGCACAGGCTATCTCGCCCGCGGGGTACCGCCTGGCCACGGCCGTCTGGCGCGGTCAGGGGAAGGCGGTCAGGGGGAGAGGGGCTCGGCCAGGTGCGGCGGGGACCCGGTGGTGACGTGCGGCGGCATCCCGCTGGCGGCCAGTACAGCGGCCGGTGCAGTGGTGGGCGATCCGGCCGCGGCGGCCTGCTCGAAGGCGTAGGCGAGCGCGATCAGCCGGGACTCGCTCCAGCGCGGCCCCATGAACGAAAGGCCCACCGGCAGGCCCCACACGTAGCCGAACGGCAGCGACACCGCGGGATACCCGCCGACCGCGGCCGGGGTGGACGTATGGAAGACATCGTGATCGCCGAGCGCGTAGTCGGTCAGCCACGCGGGGCTGGCGGTCAGCGCGACGATCGCGTCCAGACGGTGCGTGACCAGCGGCGTCTCCATGGCGACGCGGGCCAGCCGGGCCGCGTCGGCGCGCAGTTCGAGGTAGCCGGGGTCGGTAAGGCCGCCGCGCGTCGCCTCCGCCTGCTCGAACACCTCCTGGCCGAAACGCGCGAGCACCAGGCCCGCGTTGCGCTGATTGAAACCGATCACCTCGGCGAGGGTCCGCGGCACGTTGCCCGGCAGCGCGGCGAGGTAGGCGCCGACACTGTGCTTGAACTCGTACAGCAGCGCGGCGCCCTCCGGCTGCCCGATCTTGTCCGCGGCCGGCAGCTCCACCGGGTCGATCACGGTCGCGCCCAGCTCGCGCAGCCGTGTCACCGCGCTGTCCAGCACGGCCGCGGTCGACGCGCCCGCGGCCGCCGAGCCGTCACGCCACACTCCGACCCGGGCCCCGCGGAGCGCACCGGGGTCACAGAATCCGTGGTAGTCAGGTACGCCATCGGCCAGTTCGGCCTGGCGCTGCGCGTCGGAGCACGCGGGATCTCCGGGGTCGGCGGCGGCCAGCACGCTGAGCAGTGCCGCCGCGTCGGCCACCGAACGCGCCATCGGGCCCGCGGTGTCCTGGGCCGGGGAGACCGGCACGATGCCGGTCCGGCTGACCAGGCCCAGCGTGGGCTTGATGCCGACGACGCCGCACGCGCTGGCCGGGCAGACGATCGAACCGTCGGTTTCGGTGCCCACGGCGACGGGGGCGAGGCCGGCCGCGATCCCCGCCGCGGAGCCGGAACTGGAGCCGGAGGGGTTCCGCTCCAGCGCGTACGGGTTGGCGGTCTGGCCGCCCAGCGTGGACCAGCCGCTGGTGGAATGCGTGGACCGGAAGTTCGCCCACTCCGACAGGTTGGCCTTGCCGATGATCACGGCCCCGGCCTCGCGCAGGCGGCGCACGAGGAACGCGTCGCCGCTCTGGGCGTTCAGCAAGGCGGGCGAGCCCGCGGTGGTGGGCATCCCCGCCACCTGGATGTTGTCCTTGACCAGGACGGGAATGCCTTCCAGCGGGCCGCGCGGGGCGCCGTCGGCCCGGGTTTTGTCGCTGGCGCGGGCCTCCGCTGTCGCCTCGGGGTTGACGGTGATGACGGCGTGCAGCGCCGGGTTCAGCCGGTGGAGCCGCTCCAGGTAGAAAGCGGTGATCCCGGCGGACGTCAGCGTTCCCGCCGCCATCGCGCGCTGCAGGCCGCCGACCGACGCGCCGCCAGGAGCGGATGCCCCACCTCCAGGCGCGCCGCCGGGAGCGGGTGCCGGGCCGGGAGGTGATCCGGGCTCAGCGGGGGACTCCGGCATGCGGGCAGGATAACGGGGCCGGGGTCTCGCGGGCAGCGGATGCGGCCGACCCGCAATGTCCGGTGTGCCTATTGTTGTCCGCGGGCGGCCAGGATCCAGTGGGACAGGCCCGGCAGCAGCCAGTAGCTCCCCGCGACCAGCGCCATCACGGAGACGACGGCGAACAGGAAAACCCAGGCGCCGCCGGGCACACCGGTCAGCAGGGCCAGCTGGTCGGCGTCGGAGGCGAGCGAGCCGCCGCGGCGCCGCCGGCTCTGCAGCTCGAAGACCGGGCGGATGCCGCCGAACAACAGGAACCAGGCGAACAGGTAGGCGAAGACCTCCTGGGCCTCGGCGGAGGCGAAGCGGCTGACGCCGAGCACCACCGCCGCGGTGGCCAGTACGGCGACCACCCCGTAGGCGTTCCGGATGGCGATGAACGCGGCCGCCAGCAGCAGCAGGACCAGCCAGAGCAGGAATGTCGCGTGCCGCGCGGCCAGCAGCCAGGCGGCCCCCGCCCCGAGCAGGGAGGGGGTCACGTACCCCGCGGCGGTGGTGAGGATCAGGCCGGCCCCGCTGGTCCTGCCGCGCGAGGACGTCACCCCCGAGGTATCGGAGTGCAGCCGGATGCCGTCGAGCTTGCGGCCGGTCGCGACGGACACGACGGCGTGGCCGCCCTCGTGGGCGAGGGTGACCACGTTTCTGGACACGTGCCAGGCACGCTGGCTGAGCACGGTGACGAGGGCACAAGCGGCGGTCAGGGCGACGATCCACGTCGCCAGGACCGGCCCGGTCGCGGTCAGGCGATCCCACAGGTGCGCGAGCACGGTCATGCGCGAAGACTAAGGCAGCCGGCTGGCCGGGGCGGCTGGAAACCGGGGGGATCCAGAAAGCTGGAAACACCCGGGCGGCCGGGGCACCGGAGATCAGGGCAGCCAGGAGACGTGCCCGTGCAGCTCCGCGTAGCCGATGAACGCACCCATGTCGATGAGGGTGTGCGCGATCACCAGCGGCATGACACGGCCCCAGCGGCGGTAGCACAGCGCGAAGATCGTGCCCATCACCGCGTTCCCGATGAACCCGCCGAAGCCCTGGTACAGGTGGTACGAGCCGCGCAGCACGGCGCTGAACGCGATGGCCCGGGACGGCCGCCAGCCGAGCTGGTCCAGCCGGCGCAGGAGGTAGCCGATGACCAGGGTCTCCTCCAGGATCCCGTCATGGGCGGCGGAGAAGATAAGGACCGGGATGCGCCACCAGACGTTCGGCAGGCTTTCCGCCACGACGTTGAGGTTGAAGCCCAGGTGGAAGGCAGTCAGGTAAAGGGCAAGGCCGCTGCCGCCGATCAGCGCGGCCAGCACGGCGCCGCGGAGCAGGTCCGGGCCGGGACGGCGCAGGTCGAAGCCGATCGCCCGGAAGGGGTTCTGCCCTTCCCGGGCAATCAGGTAGAGGGCCAGCACCACCGGGGCGAGATCGATCGCTGTGCTGGCGAGCTGAAGGATGAGGTCCAGCGTGGGGCGGCCCGGGGCGAGCGACCCGTTCAGGACCGCCTGCTGCTTGCCGAGCGACTTGGTGGCGGTCAGCGACCCGATGAGCTGGATAAAGGCGTACAGCCCGCTGGCGCCGAGGGAGACGGCGAAGACCGCGAAGATCTCCCAGCCGAGCAGCCTCCGCGTCGGAGGGACCCATTGCCCGCTCGACGGAACGGGCTCCGCTGAGACAGTCCCGGCGCTGGACGCGGCCGCCGGGGTGACTGGTTCCTGGCCCTGACTCATCGATGGCACTCTAGCCGCGGAGACGTAGCGTTCTACGCCAGCAGGTCGTTGAAGTCCCCGTCGGCCGCGCCGCCGATGAGGGCCTCGATCTCCGCCTTGGTGTAAATGAGGGCGGGGCCGTCCGGGTCGCTGGCGTTCCGGACCGCGACGCCGCCATCGGCCAGCCGGGCCAGCTCCACGCCGGTCCCATCCGGGGTGGTCGGCTGCCAGCGCACGCCGGTGAGTTCGCGCGCGGGAATCCCGTTGTACGGCGCCGCCGTCATCTCAGAGTTCCTTGAGGACCGCGGCCAGGATGTCCTGGGTGCGGTCGGGTGAGGTGGCCTTGACACTCAGCCGCTCCATGACCTCGCTGTACCTTTCGACATCTTCCCGCTTATCGAGGTACAGCGCGCCGGTGAGCTGCTCGATGTAGACGATGTCGCCCATATCGGCCTCGGGAAACCGCATGACCGTGAACGCTCCGCCCTCCGCGGCGTGACCGCCGAAGGTGAAGGGCAGCACCTGGAGCGTGACGTTCGGTTCCTTGGTCGCGGCCATCAGGCGCTCGACCTGCCCGCGCATCACCTCGCGGCCGCCCATCGGCCGCCGCAGCGCGCCCTCGTCCACCACGGCCCACAGCCGCGGCGGGCTCGGCCGGGTGAGCAACTGCTGGCGGCGCGTACGGAGGGCGACCCTCCGGTCCACCTCTGCCGCGGGCGCGGCGGGCTGTCCCTGCCGGACCACGGCCCGCGCGTAATCCTCCGTCTGGAGCAGGCCCGGCACGAACTGCACCTCGTACACCCGGATCAGCTCGGCGGCCTCTTCCAGCCCCACGTAGATCTGGAACCAGTCCGGGACGACGTCGGAGTACTTCTGCCACCAGGCGGGCGAGTTCGCCTCACGGGCCAGCGCGATCAGCTGATCACGCTCGGTGGCGTCCGCTACGCCGTACAGCTCGAGCAGGTCGACGACGTCGCGCTCCTTGAAGCTGACCCGGCCGAGCTCAAGGCGGCTGATCTTGGACCCGGACGCGCGGATCCGGTAGCCGGCGTCCTCGCGTGATATCCCGCGCGCCTCGCGCAGCTTCCGCAGCTGCGATCCGAGGAGTATCCGCAGGACCGTCGGGCCGCTCCCCGGATGGCTGGGAATCACCCCCGGGCTCCACGGCGCACCGCACCACAACCGCCGGCCAGGCACCGTCGGCCGCTCCCCCACGGCGACATCCTGTTCACCACCCCACGCTAAGCAGGACACATGCGAATCTGCACGTGCATCTTCCCTTGCGACTGCAAGGTGTACACGGCATGATACCGCCCTCGCTCACAATTGCACGACCGTTGGCGTTTCCATTCCGGCGGACCACGCGGGTGCATTCCGCCGCCACCGCACGGGGTGGATTCCGGCGCTACCGCGGCCGTGGTCAATATCCGGTGGATATCGTTTTGGGGGCCTTCGTCGCCGGTTCTGGCGACCGGAGCGCCCGGCCACTAGGCTCAGTGCGTCGTTAACGGGGTGACTGCCGCGCAGGCCCCGCCGTATGCTGTGGGCACGCGCGCGAGGGAGCGAAGATGTACGAAAACTACCCGTCCACCGCCGGCGGCGCGCAGGTACCGGAGCCAGCACCGCGGCCGGCCCCCCCGACCTCCGTGCAGACCGCGGTGCGCCTCATGTACGCAGGCGCCGCCATCAGCGCGATCAGCTTCATCCTCGGCCTGGCCACGCTCGGCAGCCTGAAGCGCACCCTGGAGAAGGATCACCCGAGTTACACCAGCGCCCACATCAACAGCGCGGTCGCAGCATCGATCGTGGCCGTCATCGTCGTCGGCATCATCGCGGTCGCTCTCTGGGTGTGGATGGCGCGGATGAACCTGAAGGGACGCAACTGGGCGCGGATCACCGGCACGGTGTTCTTCGGGCTCAACACCCTCGACCTGCTCGGCGTCTTCAACGGGTCGGCCAGCTCCGTGTCCGCGGTGTTCGCGATCGTCACCTGGCTCGTCGGGCTCGGCGCGGTGATCATGCTGTGGCGCCGCGAGTCGACCGCGTACTTCAAGCCGCAGGAGCCGGTGGCGTACTAGCCCGCTCCGGGAACGGCACCAGACCGTTCCCGGAACTGCTCTGGGCCGCCCCCGGAGTAACTCCGGGCCGNNTCGTCGCTGAAACGTCCGCCGCTGAACGTCATCGTGGCGAACCGGATGGCGTCCGCCATGGCCGCTGCGGTGAGGTCGCCGCCCAGCCCGGCGACCAGGTGGCGGAGCCGCTCATCACCGTACAGGTCACGGGTGAGGCCATCACGGGCCTCGGTAACGCCATCGGAAAACATGATCAGGCTGTCCCCCAGCCGCAGCAGCCGCTGCGCGTCATGCAGTTCGGGCCGGGCCAGTACCCCGAGCAGCGTTCCCGGCCTCCCGAACTCGTGCACGTGGCCGTTCGCGGTACGCACCAGGGCCAGTGGGTGACCCGCGGAGCTAATCCGTACCGTGGCCCCGCCGTTGATGGGCCGTACCGCCGCGTAGATCGCGGTCAGGAAACGCGGGTCGCTGGTCGGCCAGTCGAGCAGCATCTGATTCAGGTGAGCCAGGATCAGGCTCGGCCGGGTCTGCCTCCGGGCCGCGGCCCGGAGGGTGTGGCGGGCCAGCGCGGTGGCCCTGGCGGCCACGGAACCCTTGCCGCACACGTCGCCGACCGCCATTCCCCATGTCCTCCCGGCGGACGGGAACACGTCACAGAAATCCGCGAGGACCGCCGCTCCTGTCCCGGCCGCCGCGTACCGCGCCGCCACTTGCAGGCCCGGGATTCCCGGCAGCGGCGGCGGCAGCAGGCTCTCTTCCAGCGTCTGGGCCAGGGCGGCTCGTCCGGCGCTCTGGGCCAATGCGGCTCGCAGGGTGACGTCGCTCCAGACCACCTCGGCCAGGGTCTCCAGGATCGCGACGTCGCTGGCACTCCAGTTGCGCGGTTTCTGGTCGGCCACCCAGAGCACCCCGGCGACATGGCCGTCCTGGTCGCGTACTGGCACCCCGGCCCAGGCGATCACGCGGGCCGGCCCCGGCAGGTCTGCGTCACCCGGGCACCGGCCCAGCCGGATATCGCCGATGATCACCTTGCCCTCGGAGCCGACGACCTCCGCGCACAGCGACAACCCGGACGCGCTGCGCCGATCGCCGATACCGGAGGCGCTCCTTAATCCCGGGAGCGCACGCGCGTCAGCGGACATTACTGAGGCGATCGGCGCGCTCAGGGCGGCTGCGGCGAGCGTCGCCACCCGGCCTAGTGACTCCCGCAGGCCGATCGTCCACAGATTGGCCCGTTCAGGCGGGGCCGGCTCGTTCACGTCCATCGCCGCCCGGCGCGCCAGGACACCTGCATG
>PLRW01000214.1 GCA_003164955.1 Actinomycetota bacterium | reverse complement strand
GCCCTGTACCCGCCAGCCAGTTCGCTCAGCCGGCCAGCAAGGCACCCATTACGGCCACCGCAACCGTCACGGGCACAGGGGCAACCTCATGCGCCATCGTCCGGAACAGCACGGCGGTCACGAACCAGCCTAGGGCCGCGCCGAAAACGGCACCTGCGGCCGGATCAGCCCATTGGTAGGAAGCCGCCCGCGAGATCGTCCCCGACCAGCGCAAGATGACCACTGGCAGTGCGAACGCAGTGGCAGTGAGCAGCGCGATCGCAGGGAGCTGCAGCGAGAGACGGACGGGCAGCTTGTAGCCGAAGGCCTGGATCGCGGTCAGCGAACCGAGCAAGGATCTGCCGTCGCAGGTCCTCGTAGCTGACCCCGGCGAGACTCGACTCACCGGCAAAAGCACCGAAGATCGGATCCCACGCCGTGATAGTCAGTTCTTCGGTCAGCCCATGGACCATGTAAGGGTCACCGGCGATCCAGTCTCTGACTGCCTTCTCATCTTCGGCCTTCGCTATCAGGAAGGCGGTACGCACACCGTCCCGGCGTGGCGGACCCGACGCCAGGAGCGCGCCAGCTTCAACCTGCGCGTGCAGCCAGTCGAGGTGCGCCGCCTGGTGCTCGACCCACCCCGCGTAGTTCGGGTGCAGGCACGAAATGAGAAATACTGCCATATCTCCCGGCTTCCTCTGATGATTAATTGCCTGGGTCATGGTGCCGGCTTCCTCGCCGGAGATGGCACCCCTGCCTGCTCCGGGCGATGAGCCACCAGGGCGGACGGCGCCGCGATCCCGCTGGACGATCGCGCATGCGCTACGCTCAAAAACTAGAACGTGTTCCAAATCCGGTCACGGGCCTGAGGAGAATTGTCATGGCCATTGTGCAAACCTTGCCCCCCAGCTCGGACGGCCACCGCCGGCTCGGCCTGGCCAGCCCGGCGACGCGGGAATCGGTCGGCGAGATCACCGTGAGCACGCCGGACGAGGTCACCGCCGCAATCGCGCGGGCCCGCGCGGCACAGCCCGCCTGGGCGGCGCTCCCGGCGGCAGAACGGGCCGCGATCATCGCCAAGGCGCTGGACGTGCTGCTGGCCCGCAAGGACGAGATCTGCGCGACGGTCCAGGGGGAATCCGGCAAGCCGCTGGTCGAGGCGCTGGCCATCGAGATCGTGCCGTCCTGCGACTTCATCAACTACTGGGCTGGCCGCGCCGCCAAAGACCTCGCCGATGAGCGGATCGGCCTGCACGGCTACTTGAAGCCGCTGAAGAAGCTCTACATCCACTACCAGCCGCTCGGTGTCGTCGGCGTGATCACGCCCTGGAACGGCCCGTTCGTGCTGTCGATTAACCCGGTCGTCCAGGCGCTGCTGGCGGGAAACGCGGTGGTGCTCAAGCCATCGGAAGTCACCCCGCACTCCGGCGGCTGGGCCGCGAAGGTGCTGTGGGAGGCGGGCGTGCCTAAGGACGTGCTGCAGTTGGTGCATGGCGACGGCGAGTCGGGCGCGGCGCTGGTCAACGGCGACATCGACAAGATCTCGTTTACAGGCAGCGTCGGCACCGGCAAGAAGATCGCTGCGGCCTGCGCCGAGCGGCTCATCCCATGCTCGCTGGAGCTGGGCGGCAAGGACGCGATGATCGTGTGTTCAGACGCCGACCTGGAACGCGCCGCCAACGGCGCGGTATACCTGTCGATGTTCAACAGCGGCCAGGTCTGCGTGGGCGTCGAGCGCATCTACGTGGTGGACAGCATCGCCGACGAGTTCATCAAGCTGGTCAAGGAAAGAGCCGCGACGGTGACCTATGGGCAGGGTAACGACGTCGGCCCGCTGTTCTGGGACCGGCAGCTCGACATCGTCAGCCGCCACGTCGAGGACGCCAGGGCCAAGGGCGCGACCATCCTGGTCGGCGGCGAGGCCGACACCGACAAGGGCGTGTTCTACAGGCCCACCGTCGTCGTCGACCTGACCCACGACATGGATCTGATGAGCGAAGAGACCTTCGGCCCGGTGGTCGCCATCATGCGGGTCAAGGACGAGGACGAGGCCGTGCGACTGGCCAACGACTCCAAGTACGGCCTGAGCGGCAGCGTTTTCACCAAGGACCCGAAGAAGGTCATGCGGATCGGCAAGCAGCTCAAGACCGGATCGGTGGTGCACAACGACGCGTCGGTGATTTACGGCGTCGCCGAGGCGCCGTTCGGCGGCCGCAAGGATAGCGGGTTGGGGCAGGTCAACGGCCGCCACGCGATTCGGAGCTACACGCACGCGCTGCCGATTCTGATCGACCGCTGGGGTCTGAAGAAAGAAAACATCTGGTACCCCTACGCCGATAAGACTGTCAAGACCCTTGAATCCGCCATCAAGTTCCTCTTCGGCAACCACCTCGTTCGCCGCTTCATGCGCTAACCCACCCAGCTCGTCGCGCCTCACCCACCTTGGTCAGGGTCGGACGGCTGCGCGGCGGTTCGCGGGAACCGGGGAGCTGCGGGTCGTCGACGTTGCTGGCCTAGTGTGGTTGCTAAACGGTGGCCTTCGGAGGTGGCGCATGGGGCGGGTCCGGCCGGTGCGGATCGGCCTGGTCGGGTACGGCAAGGGCGGCCGGTTCTTCCATGCACCGCTGATCGCCGCGGCGGCGGGCTGCGAGCTCACGGGGGTGGTGACCCGCTCGGCGGAGCGGCGAGGCGATCTCGAGCGCGACCACCCCGGTACGCCGACGTATGACGGCTTGGCGCAGCTCGCCTCCGCAGGGGTGGACGCCGTCTCGATATCGACCCCGGCGGACACGCACGTTTCGCTTGTCCTGGAGGCCGTGTCGCTCGGACTGCCGGTGGTGTGCGACAAGCCATTCGCCCTCCAGTCGGCAGCCGCCAGGCAGGCACTGGAGGAGGCGAAGCGGGCCGGGGTGCCGCTGACGGTGTACCAGAACCGTCGGGGTACGGGCACACCGAGGTGGACAACCCGAGCACATGTGCTCTGAACTACGAGCTCAGCTACCTGCAGACCGGTGCCCTGCCTGCGGTGGGCACCGCCTGCCAGGAGGACGCAGCACCATTCTCCGCGCCATGAGGACCGCCAGGGCAGCTCGCTCTAGCCAGCAGATTGACAGCATCGCGGAATCCATGCCGGTTACGTCCTATCATCGGGGGCATGTGGCCGACCGCTTACGTAGCGCGTTGGCGGGCCGCACTTGCGCGTGGAAGCGCCCCGGCCGGGCCCACGATGAGGACCCTGAGGTCGGTGGTCCGCCAGAGCGCATCCGTCATCCGCGGCATCGGGATCGCATTCATCATCGTGCAGGTGGCCATCTGGCGTTCGTTCTACGAGGCCGATCCGTGGCGCCTGGCGGGGCCCGTCGCAGCCGTGCTGTGGGCGGTCGCGGTAGTGATTTACCTGCGGCGGCGCTGGCCGATGTGGCCGCTCGTGTGCCTCGACTCCGGCATCTACCTGACGCTTGCGCTCAGCGCCGGGTGGTGTGTGCCGCCAGCGACCCGCGGCGGCGCCGCGAGCTGGCTGTTCATCGCCATGGCGAGCAACCTCATCGTCCCTGCCTGGTTCGCGCCCACCGCAGTGTCCGTACTGCTGGCCCTCGCCTCGGGGACGGCCTACTGGGCCGGAGCCGCCGCCACCCCCGCTGCGGGCAGCCCCGGAAACTCCCCCGCCGCGGCAGGGGGTCTGCTGCTCGCCACCGCGGCCATCCACTGGTTCGGTCGCCGGATGCTCGACGGCCAGGCCAGCCGGGCGGACGCCGCTCTCGCGCAAGCGGATCGGGACTCCCGCGAGCATTTCGTCGTCCTGTCCAGGAATATCGAACGCCGCGAGCATGAGCGCCTGCTGCACGACACGGTACTCAACACGCTCACCGCCCTCGCCCGGGCGGGCGGCGGCGGCGCAGCCGAGGTGGTGGGCCGATGCCGGCACGACGTGGCGCTGATGGAGCATATGCTCACCGATTCCGGTGAAACGAACGCGGCGGCCGGGCGGCTTTACGGCGGCCTGCTGATCGGCATCGAGGCCGTCGCCGCCGAGATGCGCACCCGGGGCCTGACCGTCCATGTCGAGGTCGCAGACGGTATTCCGGCCGGTACTGGCGGTACTGGCGGTACTGGCGAGAACGGCGCACCGCTGGGCTCCAGCGGTGCGCCGGATGTCCCGGTGCCCGTCGCCGCCGCGATCACGCACGCAACGCGCGAGGCGCTCGCGAACGTGGCTGCGCACGCCGGGACCGGTGAGGCCTGGGTCACGGTAAGCCCGGCAGCATCGCCCGGAGACTCCGCAGCGCCGCGTGGCGTCCGGGTGACGGTACGGGATGCGGGCACGGGGTTCGATCCTGCCCGCCTCGATCCGGCCCGGCTGGGCGTGCGGCGGTCCATCGCCGAGCGCCTCGCCGACTGGGGCGGACGGGCATCGATCTGGTCGGCACCTGGCGATGGCACCGTGGTGTGCGTGTGCTGGCCCGCGTCAGCACATCCTGGCCGGGCAGCCATCGCGGCCGTCGCCGGCCGCACCGCCGATCACGTGGGCCTGCCATGGTGAGCCGCGACGAGATGATACGGGACGCGGCCGAGTCCTGGATACTGCGTATGGTCGGCGTAGTGGCGGCGATCTTGCCGATCGCCCTGCTGATCCAGGTCCTGGTCAACCTCGGCGACTACCGCGAGCCCGCCGTGCCGGTGGCCGTGTGGCTCGGCATGCTCGCGGCTGCGGCATGGCTGGTGCCACGCGCCCGTTCGGGCGGCCTCACGAGAGCAGAGGCAGTGGCCGCGGTCGTGGCCGCGGTCGCCGCGGTCGCCCTCGTCGGCTGGGAACGCCTCGCGCGTGGCTCTGCCGGGACCGTGGACTGGTCCATTCTCGGCACGATCTGGGCGCTCGCTCTGGTGGTTCTGAGCAGTCCAGCCTGGGCGTGGGTGTCCGGGGCGCTGCTTGTCTTCGCAGCGCACGCTGTCTTCGTCATCCACGTGCTGGGCGTGAGCCCGCTGAGCCTGGCCCGGCTGGCGGCAGCCGCCTACGTCATGGCCGTCATCCTGACCGTGTTCGCCATCCTGCGGCCGGCGTTGCTCACCCACGCCGGAATAGCCGCACGCCGCGCCGCGCTGGCGAGCCGGGCAGCAGCGGGACGCGCGGCGGCGGCGGCGGTGCAGCAAGACCGGCGCGAGAGGCTCGCCCTGCTGGAAACGGAGGCGCTCCCCCTGCTGCGCGGCATCGCCGACGGGAAGCTGGACCCGGCCAGCAGCGAAGTGCGGGAACGATGTGCCCGGCACGCGGCGGCGCTGCGGCATGCCCTCACGGACCGGGCGCGGGATGAGGGCGGGCTGCTCGCCGAGCTGGAACCCGCACTGCGCGCCGCCAGGGCACGGGGCCTGCTGGTGAAGGTCCAGGTGGTCGGTGACCCGGGGAAGCCGGTGCGGGAAGTGGCGGACACGGCCGTCGCGGCAGTGGACGGCGTCATGAGTGCGCTGCCGCCACACCCGGTAACGCTCACCGTCCTCGACTCTGGCGAGGAAGTGGAACTGTACGTGACCTTCGATGGGCCGCTGCGGGCGATCCCGGACGTGGCCGGGCTGGGGCGGACGGTGCCCGCAGCGGAACGCTGGCATGCCACGGTCGACATCGATGGCGCCGGTACGGGACACCTCGAGGTCCGATGGCGGAAGACAGCGCCGGCTTGACCGGCGGCTGGAAGGCGGTGTCGTATGGCCGACGTCATTGACGTCGCAGCGGTGGATGACCACCCCATCGTCCTGAGCAGCCTGGCCGGCTGGGTCATGGCCTGCCAGAGCGATATCCGGGTCATCGGCACCGCCGCGACTGTCGACGCTCTCCTTGCCGGCCCCGGACGCGGCGCACACGTGGTCCTGCTCGATCTCGACCTCGGCGACGGGACGACCGTTGAGCGCAATGTAGCCGCGATTCTCGCGGCCGGCCCTGCCGTCCTCGTGCTCGCTGCGTCCGACAATCCGCTATCCGTCCGGGCCGCGATGCGCGCCGGGGCACTCGGCTATGCCCTCAAGAGCGAGGAGACCTCCCAGATCCAGGCGGCTATCAAGGCGGTCGCCGCAGGAGAAGACTGGATCTCACCCCGCCTCGCCTACATCTTCGCCACCGACGAAGCCGCCGACAGGCCGGTCCTCAGCTCCCAGGAGGCGCGTGCGCTGCGGCTTTACGCGACCGGCATGCCGATGAAATCCGTTGCCCGGAGGATGGTCATCAGCGAGGAGACCGCCAAGCAATATGTGGGGCGGGTCCGGGAGAAATATGCACGCGCCGGACGGGCAGCGCCAACGAAATTGGAGCTGTATCATCGAGCCGTCGAGGACGGGCACCTCCCTCCATTCCCTTAGCCCCGATTCCCCTCGATCGCTTTAAGGGCCAGGAGATACCCGTCCTCGACCTCATTCTCATTCGAGACGATCATATGGGTAACGTCCCGCCGGGTCATGACCCCCGTCCAGGGGTCATGACCCGGCGGGCATGTGCCGTCGGCTGACCGGGCCCGCCGCGAACAGGCTTTTCCATGATCGCGGCTGGGTTTCCGCATTATTTACGGCAACCCAGATTTACGGCAACCCAGCCACGATCATCGGCGGAACCTCGCGGGACACGCCGGGTGGGGCAGGCGTTACTTATGTTGCAGCCGCTCGGTCGGACTTCCCAATTCGGGCAGCAGTCTCAGTCATATTGGAGAAGCTTTTCCGTCTCTTCGGTGAAGACCTGTGCCGTGCCAANNATGGTCCGGGTGTTCGGCTGGCCGGTGCTCCTGGCGCGCAGTGACACCGCTAAGGATGCGGAGATCTTGGTCCTGCGGCATGAGGTCGCGGTGCTGCGGCGTCAGGCCGCGCGCCCGAGGCCGGACTGGGCTGACCGTGCCGTGCTCGCCGCGCTGGCCAGGCTGCTGCCCGGACACCTGCGGCTGCACCGGATCGTGACACCGGGCACCCTGCTGGCCTGGCACCGGCGGCTGCTCCAGAGAAAGTGGACCTATCCGGACGCGCCGGGGCGCCCGCCGGTCCCAGCCGAGGTACGGGCACTGGTGATCCTCGGCGAGCGGCACCTGCGGGAGGTGCTGGCCGAGTACGTGCGGCACCATAACGGCCACCGGCCGCACCAGGGGCGGCAGCAGGAACCCCCGCTGCGCCAGCCCGGGCCACGCCGTCGGCATCACTGCCCGGATCGAGCGTCGGCGTGTCGTGGGTGGCCTGATCAGCGAGTACCGCAGAGCAGCGTAGCCAGCGAAAAGCTGCTGGTCAGCGGCTATGGGCGAGTATTGGCACGGCACAAGGCCGAGGAGGCCGTGGTGCGCGCCGCGGCCGACATCGCCGCGTTCTACGAGGCCCGGGTTCCGGAGCCGTGCACCTCCTCGACCCTCCTGGTCATCTCCGCCGACTGCAAGGGGATCGTGATGCGGCCCGGGGCGCTGAGGGCCGCTACCGCCCGGGCCGCCGCCCGGCTGGGGAAGATGCGGACCCGGCTGACCGCCGGGGAGAAGCCGAACCGCAAGCGGATGGCCGCCCTCGCCGCCGTCTACGACGCCGAGCCGGCACAGCGCCGCCCGCACGGGCACAGATCAGGCGATTATGCGGCCCACAAGGACATCGCCGTCACAGCGGCATCAGCCCGTGCAAAGGGAAGACCGCCTCGCGGGTGGCCATGATCGCCCGGTCGACCGGCTGGCCTGGGTCGTAGCCGGACTCGAACGGCTCGAACTCGGCCGGTGCCCCGTCGGTCATCCGCTCAGGTGCCTGCAGACCGGTGCGCCGCGCAACATACTCACGCCACCCGGCGGGGGTCTGCGTCCCTGGGTTGATCGGCTGGCCTGCGGCCTCGGCGAGCAGATGGGTCCAGGTCCGCGGTACCACCTGGACCAGCTCATACCCCCCGCCGCCGGTGCACAGCCAGCGCCCGCCGGCGGCTTCGTGGGCGAGCGCGTGGATCGCGGCATGGGCGGCGCGCTGCGCATCGATGCTCAGCTCCAGATTGGCCAGCGGATCCAGCCGGTGCGTGTCGCAGCCATGCTGGCTGACCAGCACCTGCGGCCCGAACTGCCGCAGCAGCGGCGGGACGATCGCGTGGAAGGCGCGCAGCCAGCCGGCATCCCCGGTCCCCGCGGGAAGCGCGACATTGACCGCTGCCCCCTCGGCGCCGGGCCCGCCGGTCTCGGCGGGCAAGCCGGTGAACGGGAACAGCGTCGCCGGGTGCTCGTGCAAGCTGATCGTCAGCACCCGCGGATCGGCGTAGAACGCGGCCTGCACCCCATCGCCGTGGTGCGCGTCGATATCCACGTAGGCCATGCGCTCGGCGCCGTGTCCCAGCAGCCAGGCGATCGCGATCGCGACGTCGTTGTACACGCCGAACCCGCTGGCATGCGCGGCCATGGCATGATGCATGCCGCCCGCGATGCTGGCCCCGTGCCCGGCCGAGCCGGACCAGACAGCGCGGGCCGCTGCCAGGGTCGCCCCGGCCACCAGCGCCGACGCCTCGTGCATGCCGGGAAAGACCGGGTTATCCTCGGTGCCCAGCCCGAACATCCGCGCGACCCGGAGCTGGGTCCCCTCCAGGCCCTCGCTGGCATCGGGGTGCTCAGCCCAGCGGCTAACCGCCTCCACTGCCGCGACGTACGGCGCGTCATGCACTAGCTCCAGGTCCGCGTCGGCGGCCGGGGCTGGAACGGCCACGGTCACCCCGGACTGGCTCCACAGCCCGAACTCGTGCGCAAGCCGCATCGTCAGCTCCACCCGCAGCGGTGCCATCGGATGGCCCGGCCCGAAGTGATAGTCGGTGAGCCGCTCGTCCCAGGCCACATGCAAGGTGCAGGTCATCTGCCACAACCTCTCTGCCGCCACGGGCCGCCATGCCGAACGCAGCGGATGACGGTCTGCTGCACACGCTGGCAGATATCCCGGGCCTGGTCCAACCCTCCGGAACCGCCAGCGCGATTACCGGCACGCCCGGACCGGCGTACTCGCCTGGACTGAGACTGAGCCGGGGCTGGGACGCGATCGTGATCGGCGAATACGAGCGGGCCTTCTACGGCGGCCAGTACGCCTCGATGGCCCCGCTGTTCGAGCATTACGGCATCTCGCTGTGGACGCCGGAAGTGGGGCGGGTCGACTTTCACGCCGAGGACCATGAGCAGACCATGCTGGCGCTGGGGTTCCAGTCGAAGAAGGAGATCGTCCGCACCAGGATCCGGGTCCGTACCGCGATGGCCGCCCAGACCCGTGAGCAGGGACGGTACCTGGGCGGCCGCCCGCCGTACGGGTGCCGGCTGCAGCCGCAGGCTGGGCCCGGGTGACGATCCCGCATCCCCGGAAACGGCAAATTATGGGGTATTAACGTGTCCGAACCCCACTACCCCATATTGCTCTATAAGCCACAGCGCCGAGATAGATCTGTAGCGCGCTTTCGCCTGCTGGCTATGATGGCATGTCTCTGAACTGCGGAAATACATTCCGTCAGGCCGCAGGGGACGTGATCTGCAACTGGGACTCACCTAAGAAACCGATTTGAACCCCTACGGAACCGAGTTGAATCCCCATGGAATGGTCACGGCACGGGAAGCTGGGCTCAGTCAGACGTCGCGCTGCTGTTTCGCGGGTGTTGACGGCCTAACTATCCGAGCGTCCTGGGCGGGTGCCCGGCCGTGTTCTTTGACGATGTCGCTTCCCGGCCTGCTGCGGGCGGGGCAGGATCGTGGTGTCCCGTTGAACGTGAGGGACCCCCTCCTCGCCTCCGGCCCGACGATCACGCGGTGGAACCGGTCGCACCGGGGGGGGCCGGAGGGGGGCCTGACCCTTCCGGCTAGCGTTTTGCCCCGGGCCGAGAGCGACACCCCGGCGGCGATAACGACGTGCTGGTGAGCGCCACGACGGCGACGCCGACTCAATCGCGAACGAGTTTCAGTGCCAGCCTGGGCACGGCAAAGGATGCGAGAAAGATCGGCAAGAGCCTCTTTCCGGTGCATCGGAAGGCGACGATCTCTTCCTCGGCGGCGTCGAAGGTTTGAGTGCTGCTCGAGTTTCGTCCATTGCGAACTTGCAGGGTGTGACGTCCAGGCTCGACTGGTATCTCGATCGTGTGGTTCATTTCGACCGACCCGGCCCGCTCACCGTCGACCACGACATCGTACGTGCCACGACGGACCTCCGCTCCGATTGCCTTATGCGTCAACTTCAGCGTCGCCGGCATTTGCTGATCTCCACTTGTTTCTGAACGGTGCTTCTCTGGCTGCCCGGCGACGAACGCAACGTGCCGTCGGCCCGGGGCAGCAGGCCGGCGTGGTGCCGGTCATCGCAACCGCTGGCGGCACATCCCCGGGGCCGGGAACGCCCGTGTTGCGCCGGCCGCGAGAAGGGATCCGAGGCCGTGTCGCCCGTGGCCATCGTATGGCCGTGCCCGCTTGCGGTCGATGCGTACGCGACGGCCGGCCGTGATCTGGGGTTCCCGCGCCCGGACTGCCCGTCGTGTGCCGGGCCGCTGGTGTTCTGGGCGGGGTACCGGCGTTATGTCCGGGAGGCGGGCCGGTACTGGAAGATGTTCGCGCCCCGGCTGCGGTGCGCCCGGTGCGGGGTGAGCCATGCGCTGCTGCCTGCGTTCACGCTGGCCTGGCGGCTGGATGTGGCCGAGACCATCGGCTCGGTGGTCGGGGAGGTGGTGGCCGGCGGGGGATGCGGGGTCCGCCCGGCGGCGGAGCGGGCGGGGTGCCGTACACGACCGCCCGCGGCTGGGTCCGCCGGTTCCGGGCCCGTGCCGCGGAGCTGGGGGTGGCGTTCCACGGCGGACCCTGCCAGGAACCCGCACCGCACTGCGGCGGGGTGGACGCTCGGCACAGTCACCACGATTCTGCAGAACCCGCGGTATACGGGCCGGCAGGTGTGGAACCGGCAGCGTACCGACACCGAGCTGGCCGACCCGGGCAACGTCACCCTGGGGCATAAGAACGTGCAGCGGTGGAACCTTCCCGACGGGTGGGTGATATCGAACCGCCAAGCGCATCCGGCGCTGGTCAGCGAAGCCGACTTCATCGCCGTCCAGGACGTGAACGCCGCGCGCGGCGCGGCCCCGCACAACGTGCCGGTGCTGCGCCGGTACCTGCTGGCCGGGCTGCTCACATGCGGCCGAGGCCCGAGTGCACCCAAAACCCAATGCGCTCTTACTGCTGAGTTCGTGCTGGGGGAGTCGCGATGAGCGGGCGAGTGGACCGGCAAGTCCCTTATGGCCCGTACGAGACTGATTAACTCGGCTGCATCGACCGTCCGCAGGAATCCGGCACCTTCGACGGACTGGAGTTCCGTTAACGGCACGCTGGCCGGGTCGGCTTCACCGGGCCGGCGGCCGCGGATGGACGGTCAGGTCAGCGGCTCGCTGCCGTCGACGTGCAGCATCTGGCCGCTGCGGAACGGCCGGTTACGCGGCCACATCCTGCAGCAGCTCCGTGGCCCGGCCGGCTTCGGTGCTGAGCTGGGCAGCGGTCAGCTGCTCACCACGGCGCTTGACTCGCTTGCCGTATACGTTTGTCCAGCCAATGAGGAGCGCGGCCACCACGTAGGGCATGATCTTGGAAACGGCCAGGGCGGTCCCTGTCGGGGCCATCTCGATGATCACGACCCGCGCAGCCGCCTCAGCCAGGTAGGCGGCGCCCCAGACCATGGTGAAGAGCCGGAAAACGCGGCGGAATCCCGCGTACTGCCACCGGGCGGCGAAGTCGCGTCCCTGGGGGGTATCCGCCCCGATGAATTCGAGCGCGAAACGGAAGATCAGCGGTCGGCTGGCCCGTAGCGAGCCGAGGGAGGCGAGGCCGAAGATCGCGGTCGGCACCGACCCCTCCGCGAGGATCAGCCGCTCATTACCGCTGACCAGCCCGAGGATCGTGCCGACGGCCACACCGGCCAGGACGAGGACCCCCACGGCGTCCACCCGGCGGTGCCGGGCGAAACCGAGCAGCACTCCGAGCGCGGGAAAGATACCGCTGAGCGGCAGGGCCGGCACCGCACCCAGCCCGGCCGAGCGCACCATCGAGTACGTGACAAGCGGACCGGCGATGTCGAACACGGCGATCATCGCCAGCGGCTCCAGCCGGTTGCGGAGACGGGCCGGCGGCTGCTGCGGAACGTTGTTTCTCATGCCCCTAACGCTAGGAAGATGCCAGCAGTTTGTGATGTGCGCAGCATCCCGGCCTGGGCATGACGGATGTCACGACGACGGGTATGAGGGTTCTGTGACGAGGAGCCGGGAAGGGCATCCCGGCGTTCTAGGTGAAAGGTCAGCCCGCGGCGCGTAACGTCCAGGCCGCTGGCCCGCATGCGCGCGGACAGATTGTCGAGCGTCAGGGTACGCGCACCGCGGGGCACGGTAAGTGTCTACGGGGCGGCGCCGGAGCTGCAGGCACGGTCAATTATGGGCGCCGTTGCCCCGCGCAAGAAGCCAGCTGCAGTTCCTGCTGTGTCATGGCACAGCTCCCGGCAGCCGACCGGGGCCGCGAGCTGAACGGAAAGGCACGCCCGCACAGGATCAGGTTCGGACCACGGCGTTGATGGGTCTGGCCGTGACAACTGCTGTGCTCGCCAGCTCGGCAGTCGTGCACGCTAGGGCGTTCAGGGTTTGGCAGGAGCCCCTGATTTCCCCGCTGCGCCGGGCACGTCGGGACCAGCTCAGGCTGGACCCGGCGGCTAGACAAAAGTATCAATTTTGATGTATCAATATTGATATGAATGGTCTTGAGCTCTTCCTCCTCGGACGCAGGCTGATGAAGCTGGGCGAGGGGGCGCTCCCGTCGTCAGGGTTCCAGCAGGTCCCGGCGAGCGTGCGCTCGGTGCTAGTGGACGTGTACGAGCATCCGGGCAGTTCGGTCTCTGAGATCACCACGCGGACCGGGTTCCCGCAGAGCCATGTCTCCGCGTCTGTGACCAGACTGCGCGAGTCCGGAGCGCTGATCACCAGCACCGACCCGGCCGACCGCCGCCGCACCCTGGTCTCGCCGAACCCGGAGGTCCTGCGCGGGCTGCCGTCGCCGTCGTGGGAGCCGGTCGACGCCATGCTGGCCCGGGCGATCGGGACCGGCGATCCCGGCCAGGCTGCCGAGGCCGTCGCGGCGCTGGAGCTGCTGGCCCGGCTGCTGACCCCGGACGCTTCGGCCCGGCGGCCGTCACCGGCCGGACCTTGACCACCCCCCTCGCGCGGTAAGGACCCACCATGCTTCACCTCCTCGGAATCCACCCCGATCGCCTGTTCATGGTCATCGCCGGGATCGGCGTCCTGGTTATCGGGCTGGTCATCCACGGCACGTTCCTGATGGCGATCGGCGGGCTGCTGATCGTGTGGTCGGCCGTCACGTTCGCCGCCAGCCGCCGGCGGCGATCAGAATGACGGCCGGCTGCGCCGTCCGGCCAGCGGAGACGAGCGTGCCGCCTGAGCCACCCGCCCCGGACGCTCAGCAGCCAGGCCCGGCGCAGCCGGACTGGCCGCCGCGCCTGTCGCCGCGCATGCTCGTGTCGATGCTGCCGAGCGTGCTGGCCAACATCGCCGCGCCGGCCGTGGCCTACAGCCTGGTCCGGCCGCAGGTGTCCACCAGCGCCGGCGCGCTGCTCGCCGCGATGGCGATCCCGGTCGCCTGGACCCTGGGCACCTTCGCCTGGCGCCGCCGGGCCGACCGGCTCGGGCTGGCGTCGGTGGCCGTGTCGCTCGTCGCGCTGGGCGTGTCGTACTTCGCCGGCCACAGCACCCTCACGCTGGAACTGCAGGACCCGGCCGAGACCGGCGCCCTGGCCCTGGCCTGCCTCGTGTCGGTCATCATGCGCAGGCCGCTGTGGCTGATGGTGCTACGCCTGCTGGCCCGTGGTAGCGCCCAGGCCGCGCGCCTGCTGGCCGGCCCCTCCGCCCGGCACAACGCGACGGTTGAGACCCTGATCATCGGGGCGATGTTCGGTGTCCACGCAGTCGCCATCACGATCCTCGCGCTGACCGTGCCGACAGGCACGTTCGTGGCCCTGTCCCGCCCGGTCGGCCTGCCGAGCCTCGGAATCGGCCTGGTCGTCCTCATCGGATACCGGCGCAGCCGCCGCAGGAAGGGAACCGGTAATGACCAGCCATCCTGAGCTGCTGGCGCGGACAGGTACCGTCCACGCCCCCGGAGCACGCCTGTTCTACCAGGTCCGCGGCTCAGGACCGGTCCTGATGATGCTGTGCGGCGGCGCGGCCGGCGCGGACGGGTTCGGCTCGGTCGCTTCCTGTCTGGCCGCCGATTACACCGTGGTGACCTGCGACCGCCGGGGACTGTCCCGCAGCCCGCTCGACGACCCCAGCCAGGACCCCGCGATCACCATCGCCAAGCACAGCGAGGACGTTCATCGCATCCTCACCGCGCTGGACGCCGCCCCGGCGCTGGTCTTTGGCAGCAGCATCGGCGCCGTCATCGGCCTCGACCTGCTGATCCGCCATCCCGGCGACGTGCGCCTGCTCGTCGCGCATGAGCCGCCCGCCGGCTCACCGCAGGCGGGGGAGGAGGATGAGGTACCGGCCGCCGCCGGCGGCGCCGGGGCCGCGCTCAGGCTGTTCGCCGCCAGCCTCACCCCGAAGACCATGATGCCCCTGCCGTACCAAGCAGACGACGGGACCAGAGCCTGCAACAGCGAGTTCTTCATGGCGCACGATGGTCCGGCCGTGCAGCGCTACGAGCTGGACTCCGGCACGCTGAAAAGGCTGACGGCCCAGGTCGTCATCGGCGGCGGTAGTGCCCGGCGGCGTATTTATGGCCTGGGGCTGCGGTATGGCGCGAGCGGCGCAGGCCGGCGAAGCCCGCCGCGGTCAGCAGTGCCCCGGCGGCGATGGTCAGTAGCCACGGCGCGGGATCCACGGCCTGGCGTAGCGCGGTTCCCCCCAGGCCGGTCGCGGCGCCGCCCTTGGGCATGATCTGGCTGCCCGCCGCGTCCATCAGGGTGTCGATCTTCAGGCCGGAGGAGCCGTCCAGTACCACGATGGTGTGAACGGTGTCGGCGGTTAGCTTCACCGACATGGCGGTGTGCTCGCCGGACGCGGTGAACTGCACGGTCTGCACACCAGGCGACAGGGCGGCGTACGACGTGGCTGCGCCGAATGCGAGCTTTCGCACGAGAATATGCGGCCCGTAGCTGACCGTCACCAGGTGTTGTTTGAGTGATGCCTGCATGACCCGGACGAGCGCCTTTCCTGCTGGCGGGGACATCTGGTCCTTCAGCACCTCCACCTGCAGTCCCGGGTCGGGCCCGATGGCTGCCACGGTGTAGGCCGTCCGCGCGGTCACCGTGAAACTTGAGGCCAGCGCCGGAGTGCTTGTTGCCGGCGCGCCGAAGCCCCGCATCGCCACCGTGTACTGGCCTGGGCTGATCGACATGTAATCGGAGACCTTGCCGTAGCTGACGTCCTTCAGGATGGTCGGGTGCCCGGGACTGCCGAACGGATACAGGTAAATGTCCATGGCGGGTGCCTCAGGTGACAGGTGGGCGATCCGGACCCATCCGTTCTGTGCGGCCGCTGGTGCTGTGGGAGCAGTGGACGCGGCGGCTGTAGTGGCCGCGACGAGGGCAACCGTGCCCCAGAGAAGCGTGATGATCGCAGCCAGCCGTGTAAAACGCCGGAGCAGCTGCCGCCCGCATCGGGACGGGCTCAGGAGGATGCTCCCAGGCGATGCAGGACTGCGGTTATCCAAGCTCATGTTCGCCCCCCAGGCCCGCGCTTCGCGGCGCGGCAATTGAGGGAAAGCAGAGCACACGCGCTCGCTGATATCAACGGATATGACCCAATTAGTAATGATCCAGCGGGGATTTCCCGGCTAGAGGCCAAGTTAGCAAACGGGCTAAAGGCGGCATGAAACACGAAAATGGTCAAAAACACCAGGGGTCTGTTGACTTCGTTGTGGGGTGTACAGCGCAGCCGGAGACGCAAGCCCCGCGTGGCTCGTGCACCGAGGGCATCCGGCTTGGGTTCATCTGCTAGCGGCGAGAGCGAGGAGGGTGTCGACCGCCGTTTCGAGGGGACGGGCGTCCCGCTGGACCTGGGCCAGGAGGAGACCCCCTTGGAGCACGGCGAGGAGGGTGACGGCCAGGTCGTCGGGGTCAATGCCGGCCGGGAGAACGTCCTGGCTCTTGCGCCCGCGATCGCCAAGACCAGCAGCTTGGGCTCCTCGGCTGGCACGGGCCGGATCGGCATGGCGACATCACCTGGCCGCACGGGTGGATCCCGGTCACGGTCATGGACAACCGTGCCCTGCGCGACCCCGATCCCGGCATCACCCGCACCCCCGGCGACCGGGTCAACCTGCTCGCCCGCGAACAGGCGGCAAGTCCCCAGGATCCCAAATCTTACCGATCGATGACGCGAAGGAGGGCGCCCGTAAGAAAGCGGCTGCGGTGCGGCGCTCATGGGAGTGGATCGGCGGATCACTGCAGATCCTCCCTCACCGAAGGAGCGGGACATGGGCAAGCGCAGATGGCTGGCAGCGGGCAGTAGCCTGCTGGCGGCCGCGATCGGCCTGCTCGGCGCGGCCACGGCGGCCAGCGCCGGCACGGCTTCACCAGTGGTGGGCTACACCTACATCGACGGCAACACCGCCACCGCCAACACCATCGACGGGTTCGCCCGGCACGCCGACGGCGCGGTCACCCCGCTTCCGGGGTCGCCATTCGCGGCGGGCGGCGCGGGCCTGGGCGCGGGCCTGGCTTCCCAGGGTGCGATCCAGGCCACGCCGGACGGCAGGTACCTGCTGGCGGTCGACGCCGGCAGCAACCAGATCTCGGTCCTGCGCGTCACCGCAGGCGGCGTGCCGGTGCTCGCCGGCCCGCCCGTGTCCTCCGGCGGGGTGAAGCCGGTGAGCGTCGCGGTCTCCCGGTCCGGGCTCGTCTATGTCGCGAACTCCGGTGCCGGCGGCAGCGGCTACTCCGGCTTCCGCCTGCATCTGGGCGGCAGCCTGACCGCGATCCCCGGCTCGACGGTCACCGTGCCAGATGACGCCGGCCTGGGCGACGTGTTCTTCAGCGCCACCGGCGGCCACCTGATCGGCACCCGGACTGGCACGTCGATGATCGACAGCTTCGTGGTGCTGCCCGGCGGGCATCTGCTCACCGCTCAAGGTTCTCCCTTCACCGGGCAGGGCCTCGGCCAGCTCGGCGCGGAGTTCTCGCCTGCCAATCCCGCACAACTGTTCGTCAGTAACGCGCACAACGGCGTCGGCCTGGGCACCGTGTCCGCGTACCGCGACAGCTTCTCCGGCCAGCTGTCCCCGATCGGATCCTCGCCGTACGCCGACGGGCAGACCGCGCCCTGCTGGGTGGAGATCAGCCACAACGGCAGATACCTATTCACGGTCAACACGGGATCGGGCAATATCTCCAGCTACGCCATCAACCGGGATGGCACCCTGGCTCTGATCGGCAGCACGCCCATCAGAGGCGGCGGGGCCGACATCGACGCCCGCCTGTCCCCGGACGGCACGACGCTGTCCGTGGACGGCAGCGGCAACCACATCCTGTCGGTCTTCGCCGTCCACGGCGGCACCCTCACCGAACTGCCCAGCTCACCGGTGCCACTGCCCGCCGGGGGCGCCCCGGCCGGGATCGTCAACATCTAGGCACGGCCAGCTGTCCCTGGGCCGCCCCAGGCGGGCCGGGGACATTCTCATCCCTGCCGGTTAGCCGGTGGGCAGGATGCCGGCCAGCTCGGACAGGCTCGAGATCACATAATCTGGCCGCGGTCCCCAGGGATCGAACAGCGCGTCCGGCTGGCGCTTGCACCACGCGGTGCGCATCCCGGTAGCCGCTCCGGCGATATCGAAGGGGTTGCACGACACCAGCAGCGCCGCCGGGGGCTCCGTGCCCGCCTGGGCAAGCAGGCGCCGGTAGATACCGGGGTGAGGCTTGTACACGCCTGCGTCCTCGGCGCTGACGAAGCCGTCGACGAGGTCGCGGTAACTCGCGGCCAGTTCCTCAAGCCACGCCCGCGGGCCCACGCTGAACACCACGATCGAATGCCCCCGTTCGCGCAGGGCCGCGAGCGCCGGACGGGCATCGTCAAACGGCCGGAGCCGCCGGTAGGCCCCGGCCATCGCGTCCTGCTGGGCCGGGCCCAGCAGGATCCCGGATTCCGCCAGGGCCCGCGCGAGACTCCACCGGGTCAGGTCGGCGAGCGGCGGGAACTGGCCCATCGCGGTGACCCGGAACATGTACTCAAGCTGCTTGTCCCGCCAGATCCGGGCTACGCCGTCCGCCATGTCCCCGCAGGACGACGCCAGCTCGCGGGCCACGCTGGCCGTGTCGGCCAGCGTCCCGAACATGTCAAACGCGACCAGCACGGCCAACTCCCAAAACTTGCGTGTAATGGCCGGGCACACGACCAGGCGCGGGGTGGTTCAGGCGGCGTGCTCGCGCAGGTAGCGGATGAGGCCGATGACGTCCTCGGGCACCAGCCGTCCGATGGCGCCGCTGGAGTAGACGCTGACGACGACCCTGCCCTCAGGGTCGAGCACGAACCCGGTTGACTGCAGGTATGCCGGTTCGTCGTTGACGAACGCGCCGGTTGCCGCGGCCAGAGCAGCGGTGTCTGCGCTGTGACCGACGGGGAACTGCAGATCGTGCTTGGTGATCAGTTTCACAGTGGCGGGCTCGTCGTCGGCCGACAGCGCGATGATCTGTGCATCCATGCCGGTGAGTCGTTCCCGGGCCCGCTGGAAGGCGCTGAGCTGGGCGTTGCAGTAGGGACACCACGAACCCCGGTAGAAGAGGACCACGCCGTAGTGGCCGCGCGCGGCGTCCGGCAACCGGAGGCTATCCCCGCCGGGGAGGGCGACGGTCAGGGCGGGGAACTTATCGCCCGGATGAAGCAGCGTCATGGAAGCCTCCCTTTCCGGCATTGGCCGCTGGCGCCGTTTGCATCAGTGATGTGATCATGCACCGTTAGCGCCGGGGCAGGGCCTGGTCTTACCTGAGGCTTCCGGCTTCCGCGGCGAAGAGCACGGCCGCTGTTTTCGTAGGATCGGGGCATGGCGCCAGCTGATCCCACCGCCGGCGAGATCTCCCCGCTATCGCGATTCGATCCCGGCTCCGACCAGTGGGTCCAGATGCTCAGCGGCACGGGGCCGGAGCGGGAGGCTGGGCTGGCGCGGCTGCATGACCTGCTGCTGCGGATCGCCCGCGGCGAATTGCAGCGGCGCAGCGGGCGGCTCCGGATCACCGGCCCCGAGCTCGATGACCTCGCGTACCAGGCCGCCGCCGACGCCCTCGTGGCGATCGTCGCCAAGCTTGGCCAGTTCCGGGGCGAGAGCAGGTTCACGACCTGGGCCTACAAGTTTGTTATCTTCGAAGTATCGGCCAAAATCGGGCGCCATTTCTGGCGCCATCCGGCTGTGCCGATGGACGCCGAAGACTGGGAGCGGCTGCCCGGCCGGTTCGGGGCCGACCCTGCGCAGGAGACAGAGTGGCGGGAGCTGGCCGGTGCGGTCCGCCGCGCCGTCGATGAGAATCTCACTCCCCGCCAGCGAGAGGTTTTCGTCGCGATCGTGCTTGACGGCGTGCCCATGGACGCCCTTGTCACCGAGCTCGGCTCTACCCGGAACGCGATTTACAAGACGATGTTCGACGCGAGACGTAAGCTGCGGGCCGCTCTTGCCGCTAACGGATACCTGAACGATCAGATTTCGAGGCACTCATGAACGGCTGGTCAGCGCTGGACCGTTTCCTGCGGACCGACCCGCGTGATGTGGGATGCGCTGAGGCGATGGAACTGCTGCACGTGTACGCCGAACTGGCCGCCGCTGACGCCCCGGCGGCGCAGCGTTACCCGGGCATCGCAGCTCATCTGGCCGCGTGCGGACCGTGCGGCGAGGATTTCGACGGCCTGCTCGCCGCGATCCGCGGCCCAGCGGAATGACTGCGGCCCGGGGAAACTGGCCGCTGATCAGCGGTATTCGGGGTTCTCGAAGTCGAAACGGCAGCCGGCGTCCCATTCGGAACGCTGGTTGCCGTAGGCGGGGATGCCTCCGGCGTCCTTGAGCATCCGGGCGACGTGCAGCAGGTTCCAGGTCATGAACGTGGTGTTGCGGTTGGTGAAGTCATTTTCCGGGCCGCCGGACCCGGGATCGAGGTAGGAGGGTCCTGGTCCCGCTTCGCCGATCCAGCCGGAGTCGGCCTGCGGCGGGATGGTGTACCCGAGGTGCTGCAGGCTGTACAGGACGTTCATGGCGCAGTGCTTGACGCCGTCCTCGTTCCCGGTGATCAGGCAGCCGCCCGCCCGGCCGTAATAGGCGTACTGGCCGGCGTCGTTGAGCAGGTGGGAACAGGCGTACAACCGTTCGGTCACCCGTTTGGTGACCGAACTGTTGTCGCCGAGCCAGATCGGGCCCGCGATCACGAGGATGTCGGCGGCCAGCACCTTCGCGTAAAGCTGCGGCCAGGCATCGACCGCCGCGCCGTGCTCGGTCATGTCCGGCCACACGCCGGTCGCGATGTCATGGTCGATGGCACGGATCGTTTCTGCCCGCACACCCTGCTTGCGCATGATCGCGGCGCTGACATCGATCAGCCCCTGCGTGTTGCTGGCCTCGGGCGACGGTTTCAGGGTGCAATTGACATACAGCGCGGTCAGGTCGTCGTAGCGCGGGCTCATGCTGGTCATGGGTGCTCCCTTAGGCGAGAAGTCCGGGGTCTGCCAGGACATGGTCCGCGCCGGCGGGCCCGCGTTACAAAAATAGGTAAGCCGGCCGGCGGCCCGGGCGGGCCGCCGGCCGGGGCTGAGGGCTCCGCCGCGCATCCACTGTGCTCGCGGGCGTCACCCGTAAGCTGGCGCGGTGGATGATGACCGGGACCTGCTCGCCCGGCTGCGCTCGGGCGACGAGCAGGCATTCGTCATCCTGGTCCGGCGGCATCACGCCGCCATGCTCCGCCTGGCGGCCACCTTCGTGCCCAGCATCGCCGTGGCAGAAGAGGTNNCTGGTCAACCGGGCGCGCACCGCCGGGGCGCGGGAACGCCGGACCGTCCCCCTGGGCCGGGAACCGGCTGTCGACCCGGCACGGTTCGGCCAGGCCGGCCAGTGGGCGTCGCCGCCACAGCACTGGGCCGAGGACGCCGACGACCGGATACAGGCGGCCAAGGTGGCCGACCGCATCCGGTCCGCTATCGCGGATCTCCCGCCCCGGCAGCGGCAGGTGGTAACCCTGCGCGACCTCGACGGGCTGGACAGCACAGACGTATGCAGCATCCTGCGGATCAGTGCGGCCAACCAGCGGGTCCTGTTGCACCGGGGACGCAGCCGCCTGCGCCAGCTCATCGAGACCGAGTTCGGGAGGATCTGACGATGCGCCTGCACCTTCGGCCGCGCAGCCGGGACCTTGCCTGCCAGCAGGCCGTTGAGCTGGTCACCGACTACCTTGAGGACACGCTCTCTCCCGCCGGCCGCCGCCGTTTCGAAACCCACCTCGCAGGCTGCCCGCACTGCACCGAATACCTCGCCCAGATGCGCGCGACCATCAAGCTGACCGGCCAGCTCACCCCGGCCGACCTCAGCCCGGGCATGCAACAGGAGCTCATCGCCCTGTACCGGCGCTGGAAAGACGAGCCCCGCACCGAATAACGGCGCCCTGGCCAGCAGGAGCCGGCAGGGCACAGCACGCTCTGCAGTCCCGGCTGGGGCGGCACAGCTGATCGGCTGTATCTGCGGGCCGAGGGCATCACACTCATCTACGACCCAGCCGAGCACACCCAACGTGACGGCACGCACGGTCCCGCGTCCGTCACCATCGACGTCACGACCCCGACGACAAGTCCGAACATCGGCGACCTCGACGACAGCACGCCCCGGCCTTGCGTCGGCACGGCCAGCCCGCGTCTCCGCCGTGAGAGTTTAGGGAGCCAGTCCTGGAGCTGTCACCCGGATTGCTGCGATGGAGTTCTGGCCTGGATGAGGAGGCCGCCGTAGATGAGCAGCGAGGCGATGAAGCCGAGTGCCATGGTGTATGACCACCAGTTGTTCTTGGTGATCATGGTGAGGATGCCTGCCGCGGTAGTGGCGGCGATGGCGATGGCACCTCCGATTGCCAGCGGACGGGACGGGCCCTGGGAGCGTGCCGAAGCACCGACGATCATGACCGCGCCGACGAGGAGGCCGAGGGTGATGAGCACGTGCGCGGCCAGGAACACCGTGGTGGCTGTGTGGGCGGTTCCCCTGGCCTGGGATGGCAGGCCGAGGAGATTGACCGCCATGCCCAGCAGGAACTGGATGGCAAGGCCCATGATTTGATGCCGGGCGAGGTGCCGCAGGTCGGCGGTCAACGTTGCCTGCCGTAGAGGTAGACCGTGACCGGCGCGAACACCGCTATCAGTGCCGCTGAGGTGATGAGCGCAAAGGCCACCTGCCCGGCCGCCGCCTGGCCCGCCATCAGGGCCCGTTCGGCGGTCACCAGGTGGCTGACCGGGTTGATTGTGACGAAGGCCTGCAGCCAGCCCGGCATGGTCTGCGGGCGCACGAAGACGTTGCTGGCCAGGGTCAGAGGGAAGAGCACGACGGTGCCGGCGCTCATGACCGCCTGGGGGCTGCGCAGCAGCAGGCCGAGGTGGTCCAGGCCCAGGAAAGGCTCAGCGCGAACAGCACGAGAAGGCCGACGGCGGCGAGGACGCCGGGGACGCCGCCTGCCGGGCGCCGGTGGCGCGCTGGTTTCCGCGATGCTCATTAGCTTCCCCTGATCCGCGTTATCTCGTACAGTGGTGTCAAGAATACTTATCTCTTACATACCTGTCAATGATAAGGGGGGTGATGGCGGGTATGTCAGCGCAGCCGCCGGGCCGGCAGCGGCGGCGGCGGGCCGATGCCGAGCAGAACGTCACCGCGATCCTGGATGCGGCAGCCAGGACGCTGAGCGCGCAGCCAGAGGCGAGCGTCGACGACATCGCCCGGGCTGCCGGGCTCAGCCGGCAGACGGTCTACGCCCACTTCCCCTCCCGCGAGGCCCTGCTCGACGCCGTTGTCGAGCGGGCGACCGCCGAGGTGGCAGCCGCCTTCGAGGCGGCCGCGCTCGATGCCGTGCCGCCGGCCGAAGCGCTGATCCGGCTGCTCGACGCCGGCTGGGCGGTGACCGCCCGCTACCCCTTCCTGTGGCACCTGCCCGCGGTGAGCCCCGGCCAGGACGCTGACCGGCACGGCCCGGTAATCGAGCGGCTCCGCGAGGTCATCCGGCGCGGGCAGGAAAGCGGGGATTTCGATCGCCGTCTGTCACCCGACTGGCTCCTTGCCGCCGGGCTGGCCGTCGGCCGCGCTGCCGAAGACGAGGTCAAAGCCGGGCGGATGACCATCGAGGACGCCACCAGTGCCGTGCACCACAGCTTCCTGCGCCTCTTCGGCCTGCAGGAGCCCACCCCGGGATGACAGCGCAACGAGGGTCGCGCCAAAGCTCGGCGGGCTCGGCGGCGACTCCGGTGTCGATGTCCGAGGCCTCGCGCATCGGCCGCTGAGACGATCAGCCCGCCAGATCGCCAGTGCCGAACAGGCCGGCCAGCAGCGCCGCGGCGTCCTCCGGCGCCCGCACCTCGAACCGCAGCGCGCCCGCCGCGAGATGCAACTTGAACTCGAAGAACGGGCAGCATTGCTGCTCGGCTGCGGCCAGTTCCCCGACCCGTCCGGCCAGCCCGGCAGGGAACCGGAACGCCAGACCGCCGTCGACCGGTTCCCGGCCGTCAGCCTGACCCAGCAATCGCCGCCATTCCCCGGTCGGGCCGGCCTGATCAGCCGCAGCGAGCGTGCACGCGATCGGCGGCTCGGGCTCAGCATCCCGCCGTCGGGTCGTCAGCTCGACCGCAACGGGTGCCGCCGCAGCCGGGTCATGATGCGGCACGATGCCGCAGCCGGGGCCGCACCGGCCAGCCGGAGCCGGACCGTCGAGCACCGAGGAGGCCTTCCGCAGTCGCTCGATGAACGCGCCGATCTCGGCCGCACGCCGTTCCGCATCGGTGATCTGGTTCAGCACCATCGGCCGCAGCCGTTCCCGCACATCACGGCACAGCCCGTCCTCCCACACCTGCAGCAGGTCGCGGATCTCCTCCAGCGGCAGACCCAGTCGCTTCCCCGTGGTGATGACCTCGATCCGCTCCACGGCCTGGTCGTCGAACAGCCGGTAACCCGACTCCGACCGCCGCGCGGGGACCAGTCCGGCCTGCTCGTAGAACCGCAAGGTACTCGGCGGCAGCCCGGCCCGCTCCGCCAGCTCAGAAACCCGGTACGTCCTCACACCAGGACGGTAAGCCTTCAAGTCGACTCGAAGGTCAAGCCCGGAGAGTCTTACCAGTCCACAGCCGCCTCGCCGGCCGATCGCTACCCGATATTCAGGCCTGGGAGGTGTCGTAGTGGTTCGCGGCGATCCGCCTGAGCTCGGTGGTCCTCATCGCGGTTCAGGGGCGCGGCGCTCATCGACATCCACGGCCAGGACATGCCCGAAATCCGGAACTGGACCTGGGCCAGCGGCCCGGCATGACCGCCGGGGAGATCCTGGCCACCGTGGGGCTGAGGCCTGCCTGTTACCCCACGATCACTCCTCCCTAACGCTGGCCGCCGTCGCCCGGCCGTATCGCTTTAGGACATGAATGGCCGGCTGCCCGGTCTGGGGTCTGTCATGCCACCCGCCGGGGCCGGCCTGGCGGGCGGCATGACTTCCCGGCCAGGTGCCGGACGTCATAAACCGGGCGGCCGCCTGGTGTTCCTGGGTGATACCGGAGCCTCATTTGGTTGCATATGGCAAAGAGCGTAGTATCGAATCATTGCATTAAGCAAGTATTGGATGGTGCGTGAAAGATGAAGGTCCCGCCGGCCGACGGATCTGTCGTGGATGCGGTACTGACCGCGAGCCGGACGCTGGTCGCGGTAGCGACGCGCTCACTGGGGGCCGCCGCCGAGCACACGACGATCGCCCAGTACCGGGCGCTGGTCGTGCTGGCCTCCCGGGGACCGCAGCGGATGGTTGACCTGGCGGTGGCGCTGGACGTGGCGCCATCCACGGCGGGACGGATGACCGACCGGCTGGTGCGCAAGCAGCTGGTCCGCCGGCACCGCGCCCGGGCGGACCGGCGGTCGGTCGTGGTTTCGGTCACCGCGGCTGGCCGGCAGGTGGTGGACGAGGCGACGGCGCGCAGGCGTGTGCTCCTGACCGGCATCCTGGCGAATCTGTCGGCTCAGGAGCAGCAGGAGGTCGCGACGGCTTTCGCGTTGTTCGCCGCCGCAGCCGGCGAAATCCCCGACCATCTGTGGCCGCCAGCACCGGACGCGGAGCCGCCGGGGCCGGCCCAGACCGGCACGGACGGCCAGTTTCAGGCGGCTGGGGAAGGACGCTGATGACCGGCACGGCGGCGGCGGCAGCAGCTGCACCGGAGGCGTCGTGGGCGGCGAGGCTCACCGGCTGGCTGCGGGGCGGCCGGAGCGGGATGTTTGTCCTGGCGCTGCTGGTCGGGGTGGGGGCCGGGCTGGGTGCGGTGGCGTTCCGTTACCTGATTTATTTCTTCACCTGGCTGGCCACCGGCCATGACGAGTTCGGCCAGCAGGGGTATGTGGGCAGCTCGCATCTGCCGTGGCTGGGGCTGGGTTTCTTCGTGGTCATCCCGGTGCTCGGCGGGCTGATCTACGGTCCGCTGATCTACCGGTTCGCCCGGGAGGCCCGCGGGCACGGCGTGCCCGAGGTGATGATCGCCGTGGCCGAGAACGGCGGCCGGATCCGCCCGCAGGTCAGTGTGGTCAAGGCTCTCGCCTCGGCCATCTGCATCGGGGTCGGCGGGTCGGTGGGGCGGGAGGGGCCGATCGTGCAGATCGGCTCGTCGCTGGCCTCCAGCGTCGGCCAGTGGGTCAAGATGCCGGAGAGCCGGCTGCGCATCCTGGTCGCCTGCGGCGCCGGCGGCGCGATCGCCGCGACGTTCAACGCGCCGATCACCGGGGTGTTCTTCGGCGTGGAGATCATTTTGCGGGAGTTCTCCATCGACGCGCTGTTCACCGTGATGCTGTCCGCGATGATCGCCGACGCGACCGCGATCCCGTTCCTGGGCAGCAAGCCGTTCCTGTCCGGCTTCCCCGCTGGCATTACGCTGCAGCACGCGCGGAACTACCTGCTGGTCGCCGTCCTCGCGGTGATCGCGGCGCTGTTCGGGCTGGCGTTCAAGACGGTCCTGTACAAGACCGAGGATCTGTGCGAGCGGCTGTGGAAGGGGCGCCCGGAGTGGGCGCGGCCCGCGGCCGGCGGTATCGTCCTGGGCCTGGTACTGCTGGCGGTGCCGCAGATGTACGGGGTGGGCTACCCGGTGATGTACAAGGCCACCGCGGGCGGCTACGCGCTGTGGTTCCTGATCGTGCTCGCGTTCGCGAAGATCATCGCGTGCAGCCTGACGATCGGGATCGGGGGTTCGGGCGGGGTGTTCGCGCCGTCCCTGTTCATCGGCGTCACGTCCGGGATGGCCTTCGGTGACGTGGTGCATCACCTGTTCGGTGCCGCTGCCGGGCAGCCCGCCCTGTACGCGGTCGTGGCGATGGGCGCGGTGTTCGCCTCCGCCGCCCGGGCACCGCTGACGTCGCTGGCCAGCGTGGTCGAGATGACCGGCGACTTCACCCTGACCCTGCCCGTCATGCTGGCGGTCGCCATCGCCACCGCCACCTCCCGCGCGCTCAGCTACGGCACGATCTACACGACCAAGCTGCTGCGCCGCGGCACCGACATCGACCGGGCCACCCCCTGGCGTGCCCTGCAGGACCTCAAGGTCGCCGACGCCATGCAGCCGTTCCCGTCCCCCTTCGCCGTCACCCACGGCCACAAGGACGGCGCCAGCGGGAACGGGACGGCTCCGGCCAGCGGAAACGCTGCAGGGAACAGGGCCGGCGGCAGCAACGGCGCCGACCCGGTCGCCGCCCGGGCGGCTGCCCTGCCGGGCCCGGTCACCGGCGAACACGATCCCCAGGCCATCTTCGCCACCGAATCTCTCGCCCAGGCCCTGCGCCAGCTGGAGATCTACGGCCGCGACGGCCTGCCGGTGCTGTCCGATGACGGGCAGCGCATCGTCGGCTGGGTCACCAGCACCAGCGTCCTGGGTGCCGTCGCCCACGAGATCCGCGGCGCTCAGGAACAGACCGCCGATGCCCAGGCCGCCGCTGACACTGGCCAGGAAACCCCGGATGCGGCCGCCGCGCAGCCGCCCAATCCGCTGCCCGGCTACCGGATCGTCGAGATCACCCTCGCCGACGATTCTCCCGCCGCCGGCACCAGGCTCGGCGACGTCTCCTGGCCCCCCGGCTACGTCCCCGTCTCGCTGTTGCGCGACCGGAACCTCCGCCGGCCAGACCCCCGCACGGTGATACACCCGGGAGACCGCATCGCCCTGCTCATACCGGATGCTTCCTGATTCACCGTGCCGCCGGGAGCGGGACCGGCAGCACGGATGTATCGCGTCAGGAGGTACTTTCCGCCTCGCGCGCGCCGCGTCCCGGCCGTAGGCATGATGCGGGCGCGGCTGTGGGCACCGGGGCTGATATCGAAGCGGCCGCTCACCGGAACGTACCGATGTTCACTGGCGCCGGCGCTGGAGGATTGCCGCGCTGCCGGTGGCCATCACGCTGGCGGCTGCGATGACAGCCAGGAACGCGTACTGGGTGACGGTGGCGAAGATCTGATCGGGGACTCCGAGCACGACACCCAGTGCCAGGGCGAAGCAGCTGGCGGCGGCGGTGAGTGCCCAGCGGCCGGTCAGCACCGCACAGCACGGGCCGACGATCAGCAGGCCGATCAGGATCAGTCGGGGCCCGCTGGCAGCGTCGCAGGCTGCTACCGCGGAACACAGGATGAAGCTGAGCCCCCACAGGCGCCCGATGCTCCATCCTGGCAACAGCGATTCACGCCGCCACTCGCGGGCCAGGCCCGCCACCAGCGTGCGCCCACGCGGCGACCGCGTGAGCAGCAGGACACCGGCAGCCGTGATACCGGCGGCGGGAAGCACGGCGACGACCGGAGTGACCTTTGCCTGGGCCACGCTGAGGACCAGCGCGGTCACGAACGCCAGGTATCCCGCAATGATGGCCGCGCCCGGTACCCGGCCCAGGCCGCGGTCGCGGTAGGCGAACGCCAGCGCGAGCAGGGTCAGGCCCGCGTACCAGGCGGCCACCAGGGTGTTCTGCGCAGAGCGCGGCCCGAGCCCGGTCAGGCTGGCCGGGACCAGCAGCCCAGCCGTGACGTTGATCGCGTTGCTGTTCAGGGCGGTGCTCAGCACCGCCACGCCGCGGCCGCGGCGCGCCAGGTAGACCGCCGTCACCGCGTTCGGCAGGCTGGTGACGACCGCCAGTACCAGCCCGCCCACCACGATGTCCGCGATCGCGTACCGGCGCCCGAGGACGGTAGCCGCCTGTTCCATGGTGATGCTCGCCCCGACCACGACGATCAGGGCAACCACGGCGGTGAGGCCGTCCCGCCAGGTTCCCCTGCTGGGCCTGATCGCCTCGCTGAGCTCGGTCTCTTCCTCATGGACCGCGGCTATGAGCCAGCTCGCCCACGCGGCCGGCATCCGGAGGCGTTCCATCCGTGCCCGGCGCATACCCGAGAGCGCCACATAGGGCACCAGTATCGCCGCGGTCAGGGCCAGCCCGGCGGCCGGCGGGACCACACCTGTCACCGTCAGCAGGCACACCGCCGCGATCCACACACCGGGCACGCCGGCCAGCAGCACCACGCGGCGATGCAAGGCGATCCGCCCGGCCACCACCGCGCTCAGCCCCAGCAGCGCCGCCAGGTTGAACACGTTCGAGCCGATCACCACCCCCGCCCCGACGCTGGCCTGACCCCGGGCCAGCGCGGTCACCGCAGAGGTGATCTCCGGGGCATCGGCGGCCAGCGCCGCGACCAGCCCCAGCCAGGCCTCCGACAAACCGGCGCGCTCCCCGAGCCGCTCCAGTCGTGAGATCAGCAGCCAGCTGGCCGCCAGGCTCACCGTCACGCCGAAGACGAAAAGCAGCATCCAGGAGCCGGTGGCCATCATTGCCCGGCCAGATCCGCTGCCCGGCAGCCGGCGGCCAGATAGCGCCCCGATGCAACCCCAGGTGCCAGCGTCCCGGGCCGGCGCCCGCCAGGGCCGCCGACCAGGATGGATCCGCCCGGCGGTCGCATATCGGTAACCCCCTCCAGGCGCCAAACTGTGGTACGAGCGGTCCTGGCGATGCCGGAGCGCTGAGCCGGGACCCCTAGCGGCACTGGCCGGGCTGGCTGCGGCCCGCTGGCCCTAGCGGCCGTTCTCGTACGGCCCGCGCCAGCCCTGGGGCGGCCGTGGCCGGCCGTCGAGGCTAGGGCGGGTGGACTCTTGGCGGATGACCTCGCGCAGATCCTGGTCCCGGTTCTCGCTGTCGCCGATCCACGCTATAAGCGTGCCGTAGATGAACGGAGCGAAGCGCAGTGCCGGGACCACCCACATGATGGCCACGGCGAACTGCTGGTCAGCGGCGGTGCTCAGGCCGTGCCCGGCGTGGCGGTAGGCGGCGAACCATGCCCCGTGGGACATGCCCATGACGTAGGCGAGGACCCAGATGGTCCACATGGCCCCGGCCGCCATCGCGGCGCGCTGCGGCCGGGACAGCCCGGATAGCAGCGGCGGCCTCGCCAGTTCCCGCCACACACCCGCTCCGGCGGCGAGCAAAGTCACCGCTTCAGCGACGGTCAGCGCCGGATGGCCAGGCAGCGCGTTCACCGTCACCGGCAACCGCCAGGCGACCACGACGGCGATGAAGGCCAGCAGCACCGCAGCGGGCCGGGACACGCCCGGCCAGCGGGATAGCGTCAGGCGACGGGCCGGGCCGGGCAACCTGTCCTGGTCGCGGGTCAGGCCGGGGATGCGCCAGGGACCGCCCAGCACCAGCAGCACAGGCGCCGCGACCGCGAAGATCACAAACTGAAGCGTCTCGGCGAACGCGTACCGCCGTGCATAGCTTTCTGCGGGCAGCAGCATGCCGAGGATCAGCACAACGGCGACCACGGCGAGCCCGGGCCGTAGCCGCGCGAGCCGGATCCGCGCTGTCAGCCCCCAGAAACCTGCCGATGACTTGAGCGCAACGCTACCCATCATCGGGGGGCCGGCCACGTTCCGCTAGATGCACAGCGGCGCGATCGTGGTCTGCGCCGGCGGTGGCGTGCCGGTCATCCGTGATCGCGCCGGACCGCCACCAGGGCGACGTCGTAGTCTCCGCTGGCGTCCGGCACGACCGGGGTATCCGCGCGGGCCTGCCCGCCGCCGGTGACCTCCCGGGCGGAAAGTCCCCGCCGGCGACTTCCCCGGTCCTCAGCCCGTGGCTCAGGACCGAGACGGTGTTCCCCGCGGCCGCCAAGTGCGCCCGTAGACGGTTCCGATCACACCCGCACCCACCGCAAGCACCTTCGCGACAAGCTCCCAATGCCGGGTATGAACCGCGCCGGGTTCGGTGGCGACTTCCTTTCCTGGAGCGACGGCTGGGCGTGCCGCCGTACTGGGGCTGTCCACGTGGGCAGCGGATGAGCGCGTGCCGCGCAGGTCACGGCGGCTGTTCGCGGTCATCGCGGGCCGAGACCGGTGCGTCCGTCGATGAGTTCCCGTGCGAGGTCCAGGTGGCCAGCGTGGCGTGCGGTCTCTTCGATCATGTGCAAGATGATGTCCCGGGCTGTGCAGATGTCGCCTGCCGCGGCCAGGTCAGGAGGGACGTCACCGGATGGGCTGGCGGTGAGCGCGGTCCGGGTCAGCACCTGGTCGGAGATGGCGCACTGGTCACGGTAGAAGGTGAGAACCTCTTCGGCCCGGTGCTGGGTGGCGAAGGGGCCGCCCTCGTCGGCGGCTTCGCCTGGCGGCGGCCAGAGCAGCACGGCGGGCCGGCCGGCCAGGACCTGCTGGAACCAGAAGCGCTCGGCGTGCGCGAGATGGCTGATCATGCCCAGGGGTGTCCATCCGCTGGGAACGACGGTTTTGCGGGCGCTGTCGTCGTCGAGGCCCTCGATGATGGCCAGGACGCTGCGGCGCTGGGCTTGCAGGAACGCGGTGAGGGTGGCCCGTTCGGCCTGCCACAGCGGGTCACCGGCCAGGTCTTGATAGGGCGGGGTGAGCTCGGTCCACCGGCTCCGCCAGTCGGCGGGCTCGCGTCCGGCGAGGTGGGCGGTGAGATCTTCGGCATGAGCCTGCCAGCCCGCTCCGTGGCCGGCGAGCTCGCCGGGGGGCAGGCCCCGCTCCTCGATCACCAGGATGGTCTGGTCGCCGTCGGCGGCCAGCCGGGCCTCGATGACCGTCTCCTGCGGCTGGCCCGGGCTCATTCGCAGCAGCAGCCGCCGCGGAGGCTCGCACACCTCCACCCGCCCCGTGCCGTCCCAGCTGCTGGTAAAGCGCGCACGGAACTCCCCGCCGAGGCGGAGGTCGCCCTCTACCTCCGCGATCCAGCGGGCGAGGCGGCGGGGGTCGGTCAGCGCCGACCACAGGTCCTCGATATCGGTGGGGTAGCGGTCTTCCAGGCGGACCGTGCCCTTGCCCCCGGCCGTTCGCAGGCTCCCCACGATGCGCGTGCCCGCGCGCGTGCCGCTGGTCATCTGGTGCTCCTTCGTTCGCGTCTTCCCCGGGCGACTTCGGTGTGCAGGGCATCGAGGCGGTGCTCCCACAGGACCCGGTAGCGGCCGAGCCATTCATCGACCTCGGCGAGCGGCTCGGGGCGCAGGCTGTAGACGCGCCGCTGCGCCTGCTGGCGGACATCGACCAGCCCCGCCTCACGCAGCACCCGCAGATGCCGCGATACCCCCGTCCGGGCGATGGGCAGCAATGCGGCCAGCTCGCCCGCGGTGGCGGGACCGCCCCGCAGGGTCTCCAGCACCGTCCGCCGGCTCTGGTCCGACAGCGCGTGCAGGACAGCGTCCATAGCGCGAGGGTACCCGGATGGTTACGTAACCGTCAAGGTACATATAGTCCGGCCGAGCGCGCGTTCATGCAATTGAGTGCGTTCAGTCTCTGCTGCGGGCGTGAATGCCTGGAGCGTCGCGAGTGGGGACTGTATCGTCCGGCGGCGGGACGTACGTCAGGCATGCCGAGGTGAATGCTCGTGCTCGTGGACCTGCCGGTCATCGCCTGCGGACTGGCGGCGAAGAGGCCGGCACCCAGGCGGAACGATGGATGCGGCTGGGACGGCACGCCGGGCCCTGGGCCGGATAGCGGCTGCTGGCCGTCAGCCGACCGCACCGGCGGGACGGATGAGCAGGCTGACCCGGCAGGTATCTAGGCGCCCTACAACCCGAGTACGAACACCCGGTCATGGTTGTTATGGAGGTGATCGTGAGGCACCAGGATCGAGGCGCGCTGCGCCTCGATCACCTGCATAACAGGCATTATGCCGGCCGGAGGCGTAGTGATCTGATCTTTGATCACCGGCATAATGCCGAATTGAGGGCGTTGCTTACACGTATATATATGCATTGACTGACATGTTCACTCGTAGTGCTGTGCCTGGCCGCTGCCCGACGAAATTAGCGGCTGTCCCGTGCCAGATAAGTCGGCCTTTGCGCCCGTAGCCGTGCGTGCCGTTGACCAGGCGGCGCCGGAACAGGCACCCGGGGCAGCACGGTCGGCTGTTCCCGGTGCCCGTTGTCCGTGCACCGTTACCTATGGCGCAGCCAGACGCCGAAGTTCTGGCCGCTGTTGGAGAGGACTGAGGCGCTCATCACGGTGGCCCCGGCAGCGGTCTCGGTGGTGGTGTCGGTGTACTGGCTGGTGGCCCAGGGGCCGAGGATGGTGCCGTGGTCGCCGCTGTAGGTGGTGACATGGCTGCCGGCGAACTGCC
>PLRW01000180.1 GCA_003164955.1 Actinomycetota bacterium | reverse complement strand
TCCTTCGACTAGCGCGTAGCCAAGAGCCGCAACGCTTTGAACGTAGTCGGGCAGGTAGGCGTCCCGGTCGGGTCAGTCCTCGACGACGTCGATTTCTGGTGGCGGGCGCCGGAACCCTCTGGTCAGGTAGGTGAGGTAGAGCACGCCGCAGGTGAGCCAGGTGACCCCGAGCAGCTTGGCCTTGCCGTCGAGGTGCAGGAGAAGGTACACGTCGACCACGGCGCCGACCACACCGGATACCTGCGGTCGTCTGCTCTACCTGATCATGATCGGGGTCTTCGGCTGGCTGGTGCTCCTGGCGCGCAGTGACACCGCTAAGGATGCGGAGATCTGTGCGCCACGAACACAGCTGGAGGTTGCGATGTAGGAGATCGTGTCGCTGGTTGTGGTGCTGCACTGGTGATGGAGGTGGGCCCTCCAGGGGCAGAGTACCGACACGTTCCGTGATCACTGCTGGCAATGCCCGGATTCGGCCTGAGAGCCCAGCGTCTGCTTGTGCTGACCCGCCTGGTAGCCGGCCAGCCGGACGCGGGCCGCCTGGGTGAACTACGCGACGACGAAGGACATCAGAAACTGACCGTGCAGTAGTAGCCCAGGATTCTGACCTGGACTATAATTATGACCATGAAGACGATGAGCTTGGCCGCCGCCAAGACACGGTTCTCCGCTCTGGTGGAGGACGCGGTAGCGACTCATGAGCAGGTTACGGTTACCCGTAACGGCGAGCCCGCCGTGGTGGTCCTCTCGGTGGAAGATTTTGAGTCTCTCGTGGAAACGCTCGCAATTCTGCAGAATCCTGCGGATCGCGCGGAGTTTGAACAGGCTCGGCGCGAGGCTGATGAAGGTGACGTGATCGACGAGGAGGTCATGGCGAGCCTGATGCGGGAACGGCTCGGGAACCGAGACGATTAGTGAGCCGCAGGATCGTGCTCACCCGCACGGCCAGGCGGCAGCTCGCCGAAGAACTTCCCGAGCCCGTCGCCGCTGCGNNCCGCGGTACCTACCGCATCCGGTATCGATTTGACGACAAGACCGTGACCGTCCTCCACATCCGTCCAAGATCGACCGCTTATCACGCGTAATCTTGTGAGTGCCGGTAATCCTGTCGCAGCCTGTGGGTGCCGATCCTGATCCCCGGCGCCCGGCGTCGCCAGCAGGCGGGGCCCGTCGTCACCGAGATCGAGATCGAGATCGCTGCCGCGTCGCC
Source organism: Actinomycetota bacterium (assembly GCA_003164955.1). Lineage (GTDB taxonomy): Bacteria > Actinomycetota > Actinomycetes > Streptosporangiales > Streptosporangiaceae > Bog-532. The sequence continues at coordinate 3,209 of PLRW01000180.1, read as the reverse complement.
GGCGTAGCAGTTCGGGGGTGCCCGCCCATCTGCCGCCGGCCGGTGATCCCGAAGGCGGGTATGAGCTCCAGGCTGTCCGTGGGTGGGGGTCCCGGCTGATGCCGGCAGCAGGGTCAGCAGCATGGTCCCGACGCGCAAGACACCTTCCGGCAGGGCCACCAAAGCCGGCACATCGTTCCACTGGGCAGCCCGGTACGCCGCCGGCAGGCGGCTGGCGAACGCCGCGTCGAACACCAGGAGGGGTATGACCAGCAGGAACCCGTTCAGCAGGTACCGCATCGGGCTCCCCTTTGAACTCTGCCGACAGCCCGCGTCCACAGGTATCAGGTAAGTGCCGTTCCTGGCAGCAGCCGAACGTCCCGTTTCGGTGCGGCCACGACGGCCCGCGCATCTGAGGAGCGTGGCTGATTTCCTTGCCTGCATCAACCAGGCGCCCCGGGCTACGTAATTGCGGGCACCGTGGCGTCAGCGGGCGCCAGCGCCGGCCTTGAGGGATGGTTCCTCGGCGGTGTCGCCGAGGGATAGGTAGGTTTCGTCTTCCTGGGCGGTGTGGAGCCGGAGGATGGCGTCCAGCCCGTAGAGCATGCGGCGCAGGTCGGCGAGGTCGGTTTCGTCCGGTTCCTGGTTCCCGATGTCGTCGAGGAGGCGGCCGAGCCGCGCGATCTGGTGGGCGATTTCGGCGTGGGCCCGGCTCATCGGGGCGGTCGGGTCCTGCCCGCCGAGCAGCCGGTTCACCGCCGGGTACAGCTGGGTTTCCTCGGCGTTTTCGTGTGGCGCGACCTGGCTGGTGAGCAGCTGGTAGGCGTGCCGGACCTTGGTCATCGCCTCGGCGGGCGCCGCGGAGGTCAGCGCGTCGGCGGCGGCGCCGATCAGGTCGGTAGTAGCGTGGATCATCTCGTGTTCGCCGCGGAACCGCTTGGTGAGCGCGGCGTCACCGGAGGCCAGCCGCGCGTGCCCGGCGATTGGCCGCAGGGCCCGCAAGGCGTTGAGGATCACGGCCATGTCGATGGCCTCCTGCAGCAGTGCGCCCCACACCGCCGGCAGCAGCCCGGCGGCGGCGGCGCCCATGGCCGCCAGAGACATCCCCATCCCGGCCAGCACGCTTTGCAGGGCGATCCGCCGGGTCCGGCGGCTGAGCGCGGCCACCTCACCGAGGCGGCCGAGGCGGTCCACGGTGAGCACCGCGTCGGCGGCCTCGGAGGAGGCGGTAGAACCACGGGCGCCCATCGCGACGCCGACGTCGGCCAGGGCGAGGGCGGGAGCGTCGTTGATCCCGTCGCCGGTCATGATGACCGGTCCGTGGCGCTGTTCGCGGCGGACCAGATCGAGTTTGCCGGCCGGGGTGAGCCCGGCGATCACTTCGTCCACTCCGGTGATCGCGCCGACGGCGTCCGCGACCTCGGCGCGGTCCCCGGTAGCCAGCACGATCCGCCGGATACCGCCCTGGCGCAAGGCCCGGATCGTCGCCCGGGCGTCGGGCCGGATCAGGTCCTCCAGCAGCAGCGCACCCGCGGGCCGGTGGTCGATGGCGACGAACACGGTGAGCACACCGTCGAGCCGGGCGCGCCTGCGGACGGTCTTGACCCATGGCGGCGCGCCGGTCACCCCGGCCCATTCCGCCCGGCCCAGTGCTACGTGGCGGCCGTCAACCGTCCCTGCGATTCCCTGGCCCGCCTCCTCAGCCACGTCCTCTGGCCGCGACAGCTGGCATTTCCGCTCAGCGGCGGCGCGGACGACGGCGCCCGCCAGGACGTGCCCGGAGACCTGATCCAGGGACGCCGCCAGGCGAAGAATCTCCCCGGGCGGCACGGAACCTTCCGGGACAATGCCGGTCACGGCGGGCTTACCAGCCGTCAGGGTCCCGGTCTTGTCCACCAGCAGGGTCGTGCACTGGGCGAGACGCTCCAGTACGCCGCCGTTCTTCACCACCACTCCCCGGCGCGCCGCCGCGGACAGGCCGGAGACCAGAGCGACAGGTGCGGCCAGGATGAGCGGGCAGGGTGTGGCCACGACCAGAACCGCGACCGCCCGCGCTGCTCCCCCCAGCGCCCAGGCGGCTCCGGCGACGGCCAGCGTCACGGGCAAGAACCACAAGGCATACCGGTCGGCCAGCCGGACAAACGGTGCCTGTGTGTTTTCTGCCTCCGCCACCAGGCGGATGATCCCCGCGTAGGTGCTGTCCTCAGCGCTCGTGACGGCGCGCAGGTCGAAGGGGCCGCCCGCGTTCAGCACGCCGCTGCGCGCGGTGTCCCCGATTCCCCGCTCGACCGGCAGCGCCTCGCCGGTCAGCGCGGACTCGTCCAGCACCGCGGCGCTCCCGGCGACGATCCCGTCGACCGGCACAACGTCACCGGGCGCCACCATCAGCAGGTCACCGGCCGTGACCTCGGCCAGCGGCACCGTCTCCAGCGACCCGTCCCGGTACCGCCGGGCGGTCCTGGGCGCGCGCGCCAGCAGCGCATGCAGATCCCGCTGGGCCCGCTCGGCGGCCCACGCCTCCAGTGCGCGGCCGCTGGCCAGCATGACGCTGATCACCGCGGCCGCGAGCAGTTCGCCGACCGCCATCGCACCTGCCAGCGCCAGCAGGGCGATGACATCAACCCCGATCCGGCCCCGGCGGATACTGCCGGCCGTGGCCCACAGGGCGTACCCGAGCCCGATGGCCGCGCCGGCCAGCCACACGCCGTCCCGCGCCGTCCCCGCCCCGGCCAGGGCCGCGATCCCGCCACCAGCCAGGCCCAGCGCGGTCACCACCAGCAGCAGAGCCGCCGATCGCCGATCCAGCCGGGCCCGCATCCGATGAAGAACTGCCCTCACCATGCCGCCACCATGGGCGTGGGCGGCCCCTCAACAGCAGGGCCGGAAGTCACCGGCCTCAAGGGCCATCCGGTCAGCGTCCGGCGAGCCGGCGCTATCAACGCGGAAGGGTGAGATCTAGGGCCGGCCGGCGCGTCGAGGCCGACGGCGGTGCAGGTCGTGTGGTCGTCCCATCGGGGATCGCGGGACATCGAGCACATCGGATCAGCGCACGACGACGCCGAGCTGGAGGTGCTGAAGGCCGTCGCGCGGCAATGCGTTGCGGCCAGTCAGGGCCCTCGTCCGTCAGACGTCTGCCTCGCCATGGCGAAGCGGGACTCTCTCATCCGCGCGGCGCACGGCTGGACTGCCAGAAAAGCGCGAGCCTCGAAACCGCGAAGGTGGCAAGCATG
>PLRW01000293.1 GCA_003164955.1 Actinomycetota bacterium | reverse complement strand
ACGGGTGGCTCACGCGCGGGCGGGACCGGAGGCTTCCGGCGCGACGGCGAGGACCGATTCGGCCGCGGCGGACCAGGCGGCGGATCCGGACGCGATGCCGGGCCCGCACGCGATGCCAGGTCCGGACGCGATACGTGGCGGGGTTCGGGCGCCGGGGCCAGTCCGCGATCCGCGGACGACCGCCCGCGCGGGACACGGCCGCGCACGACGGGCTTCGGCGCGCCGGGAGCAGGAAGCGACGCAGGACCACGCCGCCGGCCCGCGGTCGGGTCACGTGCCGGGAGCGGATCAGCATCCGGCCGGCCTAGCCGGAGCAATGGTCCCGGTTCCGGGCGCCCCCGTGCAGACCGTCCTGAACGCTTCGGCCGGCCAAGCGCCGATCGGCCCGAACGCGAGGGAAACCGGGGGAGCGACCGCCGGGAGCGGGACGACAGGCCGAGCTCCGATCGTGGAGAGCGCGGCGGCAAGCCCAGCTTCGACCGCGGGGCAACCAGCGGAAGGCCGGCCACCGGCCGTCCCGACCACGGCGGAACCAGCGGAAGGCCGGCCGCCGGCCGCCCCGACCACGGCGGAAGGCCCAGTACCGGGCGTCCCGACCGCGGTGGGCCGCCCGGTGCTGACCGTCCAGAGCGCGGTGCCGGGCGCCCCAGTGCCGGGCGCCCCGGTACCGGACGGCCGGGTACCGGACGACCGGACCGCGGCAGTGGGTCTGGTGGCCGTACAGATTGGGGCGGCGGTTCCGGTGCCGCCCGCCCGGAGCGGAGCCGCGGTCCCGAACGCCCCGGCCGGAATGACCGGGGTTCTGAGGGGCCCGGCCGTTACGACCGCGGGCCCGAACGCCCCGGCCGGAATGACCGGGACGGCGCTGCGGGCACGGGATCACGACCCCGGGGCCCGCAGGGCGGCGGAGCCGACCGTAGCGGGGCTCCACCGGTCCCGGGCCATGCGACCGCTGACCAGCTGGACCCGGAGGCCCGCGCCGAACTGCGGACCTTGCCGCCTGATCTGGCCGACAGCGTGGGCCGTCGCCTCGTCGCCGCCGAGCTCGAGGAGGACCCGGAACGCGCCTACGCGCACGCGCGGGTGGCACGGGACCTCGCGGCCCGGGTCGGCGTGGTCCGTGAGGCCGTCGGCGTCGCCGCGTACCGGATCGGCAAGTGGGCCGAGGCCCTCTCCGAACTTCGCGCGGCACGGCGGCTCACGGGCCGGGAGACGTACCTGCCGATGATGGCCGATTCGGAACGTGCCCTGGGACGGCTTGACCGTGCGCTGGCTCTGGCGCACAGCCCCGAAGCGGCCACGCTCAGCCGGTCCAGCCAGATCGAGCTGCTCATCGTCGAGTCCGGAATCAGGAGGGACCAGGGACGGCCGGAGACCGCCGTCATCGTCCTCCAGGTCCCTGAACTCACCGATGGACGGGTCCGGTCCTGGTCCGCGGCCCTGTTCTACGCGTACGCCGACGCCCTGCTGGAGGCCGGCCGGACCGAAGAGGCCCGCGCCTGGTTCGCGCGCGCGTCGCGGGCCGATACGGACGGGGACACCGACGCCGCCGAGCGGCTTCAGGTACTCGACGGGATCACCCTGGAAGATCTCGACCCCGCTGCGGACGACTTCGACGACCCCCCCGACGAGCCAGATGGGTCAGCTGAGCCAGAGGACACGGCCGAGGTCCCAGGCTAGGGCGGCCCGTCGCCGGTCTTGTCGAGCCAGTGCATGATGCCGCTGACGTTGGCCCGCGTGCCGGTGAGCTGCATCAGTTTCTCCCCCGCGTTCCCGGCCTCGTCCGCGTCCTTGCCCGCGGCCCCGTCCGTGTCCGCGTCCGCGTCGTCACCGTCCCGCAGTCCCTTGTAACGGTTTCTGGTGCGCTCGTGCACCATGGCCACCGCGTGGTCCAGGTCGAGGCCCGCGCGGTGTGCCTTGCGCGTTTCCTCGACCCAGACCCGGATCTCTTCGGCCGAACGTTCCAGCGTCTGGTCCACCTCGCCGAGCGGCCCGTAGTGGCTGAAGAGCAGGCGCTCGGGGCGCAGCGCGCCGAACAGCCGCAGCGAGGCCAGCGCGACATCGAGGTCGAAGTCAGGCGGGGGAGTCGCGGCCCGCAGGTCACCGGTCTCGGGCAGGTAGACCCCGGCCGCGTCGCCCACGTACAGGTCGCCGCTCGCGGAATCGAGCAGGCCGACGTGATGCTTGGCGTGCCCGGGTGAATAGTGGCTGTCCAGCCGCCGGCCGCCGCCCAGATCGACGACCCCGGTGTCCTCCACGGTCTCGATCCGCTCGGCGGGCGTCGGCGCCAGCGTCCCGAACAGCGTGTCGAGGGCGTCGCCGTACACCATCCGTGCGCTGGCCATCAGGCGCGACGGGTCGGCCAGGTGCCGCGCGCCCTTGGTGTGCACGACCACCTGCGCCGAAGGGAACATCTTCGCGATATCGCCGACCCCGCCCGCGTGGTCGAGGTGGATGTGCGTGACCACGACCGTGGCCAGGTCGCCGGGGCCCACGCCGAGTACGGCGAGCGCGTCCCGGACGATCGGTGCGGACGGCGCCGTGCCCGTTTCCACCAGGCACGGCCGGTCCGCCCGGATCAGGTAGCCGGCGGTGATCCCGCGGTAACCGGCCATCCGGGTATCGATCTCGAAGACCTCGTGGCCCAGGGGGGTAATGCCAGCGCTGCCTTCCTGCGTATCAGCCTCATCGCTCATGGGCTCATTCTCCCAAAGCCGGCTCCG
>PLRW01000002.1 GCA_003164955.1 Actinomycetota bacterium | reverse complement strand
GGTACGAGCAGGCGGACGGGAACCTGTACCTGGACTGGGCGTCCGTCGCCGGGCCGGTAACGTATGCCGTCTTGCAGCACCCGTTCAACCAGATCTGACCAGTACAGCGATGACCGGGAGGAGGTGAGCCGTGTCACGCATCCTTATCGGCCCGACAAACGCCCCGTTCGTGCCGTCGGGGTACGGGCAGCAGGTTGCGCAACTGGCGCCACGGCTCGCCTCCCTCGGCCATAACGTCGCCATCGCCGCGTTCTGCGGCCTGTCCGGGACACGGATCGAATGGAACGGTATCCGTGTCTACCCGGGCGGCATGAACACATGCGGCAACGATGTGCTCGCCGGGCACGCGAAGGACTGGAAAGCGGACCTGGTCCTGACCCTGATGGACGCCTGGGGCCTGCAGCCCGAGGTGATCCGCACGCTGCCGGTGGCGCACTGGATGCCCGTCGACTGCACGCGGCTGTCGGTGCGGGACGCGCACATCCTGCGGGAAGGCCGCGGGACCCCGGTCGCGATGAGCCAGTTCGGCCGGCAGGAACTTGGCCGCGCCGGGTTCACGCCGCTGTACGTGCCGCACGGGATCGACACGAAGGTATTCGCCCCGGCCGATAAGGGCGCCGCCCGGGACCGTCTCGGTATCCCGCGGGACGTGTTCGTGGCCGGGATCAACGCGTCGAACGCGGACCGGGACCGGAAAGCGTGGCCCGAGCAGCTCGCCGCGTTCGCGGTGTTCCATGCCTCCCACCCGGATTCGCTGCTGCTGGCGCACACGTCCCCGGCCGGTCCGGGCCTGGACCTGACGGCCCTGGTGCAGGTGCTCGGCATCCAGGACGCGGTCCGCTGGTCCGATAGCCACAAGTACGCGACGGGTGCTTACACCCCGGCGGACATGGCCCTGTGGTGCAATGCCTGCGACGCCGGATTGCAGGCGACCCGCGCGGAGGGGTTCGGGCTGCCGCTGATCGAGTTCCAGGCATGCGGCGTACCCGTGATTACGACCGACGCCTCGGCGATGACGGAACTGTGCGGCGCGGGCTGGCTGGTGGACGGGGAACCGTACTGGAACGACGGTCACCTGGCCTGGTGGTGCACCCCCCACGTCGGCGGCATCACGGCCGCGCTTGAGCGGGCCTATGACGGCGGGGCGGCGGCGCTGGCCGGGAAGGCCCGCGCGTTCGCGCTCGCCTATGACGCCGATGCGCTGCTCCCGCAGTGGGAGACGGTCCTGGACGAGATCATGGCTGGCTGGGAGTAATGCCCTGGTCGGAGACGGCCCGCAGGCCGTGGATACTGTCCCAGCTCCGCACCCGCCGCGACCTGGCCACACTCCCGTCCGTAGTGGACGTGGGAGCCGGTGCGGGGACGGCGCGCAAGTTCTACGGCCCATCCATGCCCGCTGCCGAATGGACGGCGATCGAGATCTGGGAACCGTACGTGGCCCGGTTCGGCCTGGACCGCGCCTACGACCGGGTGATCACCGCCGACGCCCGCGGCCTGGACCCGCTCCCGGCCGCCGGCCTGTACCTGTTCGGTGACGTCATGGAGCACATGCCCATGGCGGACGCGGTGAAAGTGTGGGACCGGGCCCGTACCGTCTGCCCGCTCCTGGTCCTCACCCTGCCCGTGCACCCGTACCCGCAAGGCGAATGCGAAGGCAACCCGCACGAGGCGCACGTCGCCCAGTGGACCGTCGCCGGGGTGCTGGACCGGTTCGCCGGGATCGTCGCACACACCGGGCCCCCGGCCTCACCACCGGGCCTGACCGCGGGGGCGTTCATCGCGGAAGGCGACTGTGCCCAGGGTCTATGACACGTTCATGTTCACCGGCACACCCGTCGAGCTGGACATGCTGCAATGCCGCCTGACCGAGCTGGAGACGGCCCCGGTCCACCGGCATGTGATCGTCGAGGCGAGCATCACCCACCGCGGCGAACCGAAACGGCTGGTCTTCCCGGAGCACCGGGAACGGTTCGCGCGGTGGGCGGACCGGATCACCTACATCCCGGTCAGCGCCACCGGCCTGCCGTCGCCGCTGGACGCACCGGACCCGTGGGCCCGTGAGCATGCCCAGCGTGAGTACGCCCGGGAAGGCATCTTCGGTAACCGCCCCGATGATGTCGTGCTGCACGGGGACGTGGACGAGATCCCTGCCGCCGGCGCCGTCTGGCAGGTATCGCACGGGGTGCTGTCGCCTGTGGTGCTTGAGCAGGCCCACTACATGTACGCGGTGGACTGGCTGTACCCGGGGCGTGTCTGGCCCGGCACGATCGCCGCCGCGGTGCGGGACGTGGCCGGGTTCCAGGATCTCCGCGCGCAACGCTGGGAGTTGCCCCGCATGCCGTACGCGGGCTGGCACCTGTCCTGGATGGGCGGCGTCGAAGAGCAGCGCCGCAAGCTCGGCTTGCACTGCCACCTGGAGATGACCCGCGCCGAGTATCAGCGGATCGACTCCGGGGCCGCTTACCGGCTGGGCGCGCATCACGGCGGAGCGCAGATGATCCCCGTCGACGTCGACGGCACATGGCCGTGGTGGATCGCCCAGGGCAGGTGCCCCCCGTCATGGTTCCGGCCCCGGTGAAACCATCCATCGTGTTCACGGTCCACGACCGGCCCGCTTACCTTCGCCGCACGCTGGAGTCCTGGGAGCGGGTACGGGGGATCAGCGCCGCGCGGCTCGTGTTCCGCTGCGAACCCGGATGCCCCGGAGCGGTCGCCCTGTGCCGGTCGGTGGGCTTCGCGGAGGCCACGGTCACGGTCAACCCGCGCCGGTACGGTGTCCTCACCAGCCCGTGGCACGCCTTCGAGGACGGCTTCACGGCCGGCCGGTTCACGATCCTCGCCGAAGAGGACCTGATCGTCTCCACGGACGTCCTCGAATACTTCACCTGGTGCGACCAGCGGTACCGGGATGATCCGGGTGTGCTCGGGGTCACCACCCACCAGCATGACGCCCAGTCCGGCGGCCTCGCCGGTATCGCTCCCGCGTGCTGGACCGGGGATGACCCGCCGCACCTGTGGGTGTGGGCGACATGGCGGGACAGGTGGCGGCGGCTCCTGCGTGCTGACTGGGACCACACCTACGCTCATCGCGGCTGGGACTGGCGTATCCGCGACCACTGGGTGCTCGGCCAGGGCATGCGGGTCATGGCCCCGTCGATGGCCCGGTCCCAGCACATCGGCGAGCACGGCGGCGCGCACTGCATGCCGGGCCAGTTCGGGGCGCTGGAGTCCCGCTGTTTCGCGGGTGACGTTCCCCCGCAGGACTACCGGGAGGTGCCCGCACTGTGAGGATCTTCTACGACACCGAGTTCATCGAGGACGGCCGCACGATCGACCTGATCTCGATCGGCCTGGTAGCCGAGGACGGCCGCGAGTATTACGCGATCGCGTCGGATGCCCCGTGGGACCGGATCAGAAAGCACGACTGGCTCGTCCGCAACGTCGTGCCGCACCTGCCGGTCACGGGCAGGACCTCACTGGACGCCTACCTGAAGAATCACCCCAATCGCTTCCCCCGGCCGCCGCTGACTTTCGTCGGCCCCGACCTGGCGGACATCCGCGTGAAGCCGCATTGGGTGATCGCGAACGAGGTCCGCGAGTTCATCCTCGTCGCCCCGGACCCGCAGTTGTGGGCGTGGTATGCCGCCTACGATCACGTGGCGCTCTGCCAGTTGTGGGGCACCATGATGCAGCTGCCGGACGGCGTCCCGATGTGGACGAACGACCTCAAGCAGGAAGCGGAGCGCCTCGGGAACCCGAAGGTCCCGGAGCAGGCGGCCGGCGAGCACAACGCCCTAGCCGACGCCCGGCACAACCGCGCCATCGCTGAGTTCCTCGCCGAGAGGGAGGCCCAGAAGCTGCCGTGAGCAACCGGATCTGGTTCCTGGGCGAGAACGGCGCACTGCACGTCCACGACCTGCCGCTCCCCGAGGGCCTCCAGCATCGCCTTGACCGTGGTGACCTCGTGCGGGTCAGCGAGGACGGCACGCCATGGACGGAAACCGCCGATGATCCTGACGAGGTAGCGGACGTGCCGCCACCGGACGCTCCGCCGCTCCCGAGACGCACCGCGAACCGGCGGACATGGATCGACTTCGCTATCTCGCAGGGCATGGACCGGGAGCGGGCGAACAACCTGACCAGGGCTGAACTGGTGGAGGCACTCGCCAGCGAACCGGACGGCAGCTAAGGATGGGACATCCCGCTGGCACAGTGCGGACATGTGCCGGCCATAGCCTCCTGGAGTTCTACCGGGATCACGCTAAGCTCAGCGCGCGCCAAGCGCTTGTGATCTTCGCAGGCCATAACCATCCGCCCAAAGTGCGGTCCCGGCCGGTCAACATCCATCCCCCACTCCGCGTCGGCTTCACACTGCACGCGACCGCACTGCGCATGCTCGTGCGGCCCGGGAAACCACTGGCGCGTCTCCCAGTCTGAGCCTTCCGTGTGCGCCGGGATCGGCCGCCTGCCGTCGCGCCGAAGAGCCTTCGCCGCTCTCGTGTTTCGCCTGCTCACAAATCCTCCCCGCGAGCGTGCCGCGCAGCCGCAGCATCTAGTTTGGCCAGGGCTTCCTGCATATCGGCCGGGGACTCAACGTCACCAAGGCCCGCGCGTACCAGTTCAGCGATCGGGCCAGCGAACTCGTCAGGAATGTGAGGCTGCCCGCAATCGGGGCACTGCGGCCATGATGGCTTATCACTCATGCACCCGATGATGCCACGGAGGTGCCCGCGTGCCGTTCACGATCCTCGGCGACAGTCAGTCCGATGTCCTGCAAGCCGGCCAGATCACCTTCACCCAGCTGTTCGAGACCTACCCGGGCTCGGGTCAGGGCACGGCCGCGTCCGGGGTGATGATCGGCATCACCGCCGCACCCGCACCCGCTGGCGGGACGGGCACACCGCTCGCGCCCACCTCGGCCGGGGTCGTGGCCCTGTCCGAGAGCCTCTACCAGTACACCTGGACATGCCCGGCCGGCCAGGCGATCGGGGATTACCTGCTCACCTGGTCCGGGACGATCGCGACCGGAACTGAGACCTACGTCCAGACCGTCACCGTCGCCGCCATGGCCACCGGCTCGCCCGCCCCCGGCGTCTACGCGAGCACCACCCAGTACCAGGTGTGGTCAGGCGATACCGTCACCCCCGCGAACCTCGTGCAGACCATGCTGCAACGGGCCTCTGAGGTGATGGACCACTACCTCACCGGGGCTGTCTACCAGGTCAACGCCAACGGCATGCCCACCGACCCGATGCTGATCGATGTGCTGACCCGGGCGACGTCCGCGCAATGCCAGTTCATGCTCGCCGACAACGACGTGACCGGGGTCCGGCGGCAGTACTCGTCGGTGAACGTGGGCGGCGTGTCCCAAACCAGGGTGCCGGCGATGACAGCGATGACGTTCCCGCCGCTCGCACCGCAGGCCGCGGCGATTCTCCACACGGCCGGCGTACTGGGCTCGGCCGCGCTGATCTCGTGGTGATGCGCCAATGATGGACATCGCTAACGACACGGTTAGTGTGCTCCGCGGTACCACCACGAACGCTTACGGGGACACCATCCCGTCCGGCACTCCCGTCCTGACCGGTGTGCCAGTGTTCATCGGCGAGACCGGCCGGAAAGTGCAGGACCCGTCATCGTCGACCCCGCGGACTATCCGGCAGATCGGCGGCCGTGCCCCCGCATGGGCTGGGATCAGGAACACGGACCAGCTGCTGAGCGAGACGACCGGTGACACGTACATGATCTTGTCGATCACCGACCCGCCCGCCCTGTTCGGCAGCCCCGGGGAATGGCCGCAGGTACTTGAACTGAAGCGGACCACCGCATCCGGCCCCTGACGGGGGGTGCGCCATGTCATACGTGCAGATGGACGCTGACTGGCTGGATAACGTCCTCAGCGCCAATGATCACCTGTTCACCGGGACGCTCGGCCCGAGGATTACCGAGGACGCGCAGCGGTACTGTCCGGTTGAGACCGGGGCGCTGCGGGACTCGATTGAGGACTCGATGAACGGCCACACGCTGATCGTGTCGGCGACGGGCGGCGCGGGCGGCCGGACCTATGCCGCCTGGGTCGAGTTGGGTCATAGAGTTTTTCATCCGTCAACGGGAATTGTCGGCCCAGAGCGGGTGGCAGCGGAGCCGTTCCTCAGGCCCGCTTTGTATATGGTGCGGGGCTAACAAGGGTCTACGTGGTACA
>PLRW01000182.1:1519-7534 GCA_003164955.1 Actinomycetota bacterium | reverse complement strand
CCACAGGTTCCAAGCATTGCTCGTGGCATCACCGATGGGGCATTGCGGCGGCTGGCCGGCGCAGGAAACATCATCGTGGGCACGATCCGTGCTAGGGCTTATGACCAGTTCCGGCCCTCGGACCAGTTGCGGTTCCCGGAATGGGATGTCCTCAGCGTCTTCGAGCACGTCTTTATCAGCCGGGACTTGTCCCAAAAAGAACAGGAGAGGCTGGCCCGCGCTGTCGACGACCCGGATGTCCGGGACCGGATACGGACTGTGGGGCTGGGTGAGTACGTTGGGGCCGCCCGCCAGGTCGCTGAGGCGCTGAAGCTCGGCGCCGCTGGTACGGACCCGCTCGGCTATGCCCTGGTCCAGGCCGCCGCAGACTGGCGGCGGTGCGGCATGAGCCGGCCCATTCCCGTCTCTATGCTCGTGCCCTTGGCAAAGCTGCGCCTAGACCAGCGGGACCAGGCCCGGCTGGCTGACCGAGATGCATTTGGCGCAGGTCTGGCGTGGGCGACACGCGACATCAACCCAAACGTCGCGCTTCTTCAAGTTGGCGGAATTGACTCCTACATCGTCTATGACTACGCGCTGGATCTGATCTCAGCATCAGATACGCCGATACCTAATAGCAGCTGGGCGGTGATCATGACCAATGCGGACCCTCCTGAACTGATAAACCTTGGCCATACCGCGAGCGTTATCTATCACCGCGATGAGACCGCTGCTCAGGCTTGGCATAAAGCGGTGAACTCCGGGCACGCCGACGCGGCACCGATAGCCGCGATGAGCCTCGGGACGCTGCTGCAAGAGCAGGGAGACATGANNGCGCGAAGGATGCCTACCAGAAGGCCATCGACTCCGGGCACGCCGCCGCGGCAGCGGGGGCCGCGTTCTGCCTCGGAGACCTGCTGCACGAGCAGGGAGACATGAGGAGCGCGAAGGATGCCTTCCAGAAGGCCATCGACTCCGGGCACGCCACCCTAGCACCGGGGGCCGCAGTTTTCCTCGGGCGGGCGCTGCTAGCAGAGCAGGGGGATGTGCCGGGCGCGTAGGACGTTCGGTAAGGCTCCAAGTCCGTGCCCACTCGGAACCGGTGGCCTAGGCTTCGCCGGTTTCGCGTAGTGCGTCTTCGATGCGCCGCTTGGCTATCTGGTCCTGTCCGTCGATGCACTTGGCGTAGACCTTGAACAGCACGGCGACGCTATGCCCGGCCCACTCGGCGACCTGAGCAGGCGGTACCCCGCCGTTGAGCCAGGTGGAGACACACGCATGGCGCAGGTCATAGACGCGCTGGGCGAGCTGTGATGCGTATTCGGCGGGAGTCAATGCGGCCCCGCGCGCCTTGTCCCATACCCGACGGTAGGTGATCGAGGCGAGTTCGCCGCGCTGGATGCCAGAGAAAACACGGCCATCTGGGCCGGTTCCGAACTCGTCTAGGTATGAGCGGAGTATCCGGGTCAGCGGTGGGGCCACCGGCACCCGCCGCCATTCTCCAGCGGCCCGCGACTTGAGTTGCCGGTGCTCGCGGCGGGTGCCGTGGTCGGTCCATTCCGGGCCTATTTCGGTTGCGGCTGAGCCGAACCGTAGCTCGCCCCAGTTGTCGGCGGGTTCCTCCCATTTGCCTATGCTGTCATTTCGTACAAGCGGCGGGAGGGTGATGTTGTCCCTGCGGAGGTTGACGGCTTCCTCCGGCCGCAGGGCGGCGTAGTAGATGATGGCGAAGAACGCGACCAGTCGCGGGCCGCTGGGCATTTGCTGGCGGACGGCGGCAAGTAGTCGCCGCGCCTGAACGTGATTGACTACGCAGCCGCGGTCAATCTCCTGTGTCGTCTTCGGTGCCTTCCATTTAATTGCCTTAACGGGATTTTGGTCGAGCAACCGGAGTTCCATCGCGTATTCGAGCGCGTTGTACATGATGGCTCGGTTCCGCCGGACAGTGGACGATGCCGCCACGGTGCCGTCAAGCAAGGACCCAGCCGCATCGAGAACAGCGCGGGCCGTCCCGGGGTCAGCAAGCGCGTTCACGGGCTTCGTGTTGCGGGAGACCCAGTTAAGAATGGCGGCGGCATCGTCCGGGCAGTCGCCGCGTTGCTTTGTATTGAACGCCCACTTCCGCAGCGCCGTGCGCATGGTCATCGCGTCGGGCTTGCCCTTATCGCTGGCGAGCATCGCGGGTATGACTCGGATGAGCGCCCACGCGATGTTTTCGCGGTGATGCGCCGAAGAACCCTTCCATTTTATGTCCACGTAGCTAACGCAGAATTCATACCAGGACATGTCATTGCCTGTTCGGCCCCAGGAGACGGGGCGGCCCAATGCCAGGGACTTGAGGCTGTTCGCGTGATTCAGGCATTCCGTGGCTGCGGCTGGGGATCCAGCTGCCTGTGGTGACGGTGCGTGATGTTGATGCCGGGACCCTGCCGGCGCGGGCCTGGCGCGCGATGGCCGGAAAGCTTGGTCCGGGGAGCATGCCGGTTTGAGGTGAAATGGCCTGGCGTTGCGTGACGGGTGATGCGGGAGGGCTCCTGTAGAAGAAGTGGTATTCGACGCCAGTCTTCGTACAGGAGCCCCTCGTGAAGTTCTATCGCGCTGCGTCCGTGAATACCATTTCCTCAGCTCAAGGCAGTGCCGACGACACTGGTCACGTTAATCTGGCGGCCGGGCTGCCCGGTGCGGCGGCGATCATCGCGATACGCGCGGCGGATCTGGTGTCGCCGTGCGGTCCCCCAGCTGAGGGGGACCGCACGGCGCTGACAGTGGCCGGCACTCCCAGGATCGGTGCCGGGGATCAGCTGGTGTTCGTGAAGGTCGTCGCGGTCGCGCCCGCGGTGGTCCGCCGCGACGGCCGGATCCAGGCAGGCGGGCATCCCGCCTGCCATGCCCGGCTGGGCGCGCTGGAACAGCAGCTCGATGAGCTGGCGGGACCCGGCGTGATCGACCAGATCGCCGCGCGGACGGCCCTGGCAGGGAAGGTGAAAGGCGAAGCCAGGCGGGCGATGACTGCCGCGCTGGCCATCCGTGCGACCGTGCTAATGGGCGTGATGCCGGACGCGGACTACGGCGAGGTGATGGCCGGGTTGCTCGGTGATCTGGTGCTGGTGCCCTGGCAGCGCCCGTATGAGGTCCCCACCGGAAAGGTGCTCTCGACGTGGCGGGAAGCCCTCGGCCCCGCGCCGCTGGCCGCGCTGCAGGCACGGCTGCTGGCCGCCGTTGAGGCTGAGCACCGCGATCACGACTACCGGGCCGTGCGCGTCGGGGACAGCGGCCATGAGCTGCGGCTGGGCGCCATCGACGGGTCGGTTACGCGTGTCCCCGACACCGGTCTCAACCGGGCCGCGTTCGGCTCGACCGGGACTGCCGATGATTCGGCGCCCTACCCGCAGGTCCGCGACCTGCTGGCCTCCGGCGCCTCCACCCGCGGAACCCTGGCGGTGGTCTCCGGACCCTCCGGCGGAGCCAAGGCCGAGGCCGAGCAGGCACCGCTGGACACGATGCTCACCACCTGCCCGCAGATCTTCACCCCTGACCGGATCTGGGTCCTCGACCGGAATTTCCCCGGGGCCGGCCGGGTGGCCCGGATGCTGGCCACCGGCACCCACGTGCTGATCCGCGTCAAGAGCGACCTCACCCTGCCGCGGATCAGCGGCTTCCTGCCCGACGGCAGCTATTACAGCTACCTGACCGGCGGAGGCGGCCGCTGGTGCCTGAAGGTCCGCGTCATCGAATACCAGGTAGACGTCGGCGGCCAGGACACCGGAGAAGTGTTCTGCCTGATCACCGACCTGCTGGATCACGCCGTCTACCCGGCCGGCCAACTCGCCACCGCTTATGCCTGGCGGTGGAGCGGGTCGGAGACCTCCCTGAAGGAAGCCAAGTCCGCCATCACCGGCGCCGGGCCCTCCACCGGCCCGATCTTCCGCTCGCAGGCCCCTGAGCTGATCAGCGCCGAGCACGCCGCCTGGATCTGCGGCACCGAGCTCATCCGCGCCCTGGCCCGCGCCGCCGCACGAAACGCCGCCCCCGCCCGCAGAGGCCGCCTCGCCGGACGCAAGGTCCAGCCCCGCCAGATCTCCTTCACCAGCGCGCGCCGCGCCGCTCTGGCCAGCATCCGGTCCGGCGCCGCGACCGCCAGCGTGCCCGCCCCCATGGCCGGCACCTTCCACCGCGGCACCCTGCGTGCCCTCGGCAAGCACCGCATCGTCATCGACCGCCACCGGCACCGCGACCGCAAGACCAAAGCCCGTCAGGCCTTCCCCGGCGCCGGACGCGGCATCACCACCCGCACCGTGATCGCCCGGATCGATATCTGCCGGTCGGCAGCGGCCTGACCCGCGCCATCCCGCGCGCTGTCACCATTCCCTGATCCCTGACCGAGACCCGCCGGATGCGGAACCGGCCGCCCGCCCGGAGCGACAGCCGGGCCACCGGCCTGCCCATCACGCTCCGCAACCAGAATCCCAGACGATCACGCGTCACCCAGAACGCCGTCACGGACACTAATCACACTCAAGTCCATGGCATTGACTGAGAGGATGCCAACAGTCCCTACCTATAAATGCCCTGGCAGTAAATACTAGGATTACACGTCTTACAAAGGACGGACATATCATAAAGAAGCTCGCTATCGCCGCCATCCCGGCGCTAGTCATCGCCGCAGGAATCAGTGGTGTCGCCGCATGTGGCACCAGCACATCCACGCCGGCCGCTACGCACCCGGCAGCAACCGCACCGGCAACGCAGCCAGCAGCGACCGCACCGGCCGCGCAAACGTCGGCGCCCGTTACCGATACCAATCCGGCGGACGCCACGGCGTGCAATACGCTGGTCCCGGATGCTCAGCGGCTTATCGCTGATAACGGGAACGAAGTTTCGGTCATTGGTGACATCGGAGCCATAGGTCAGGACCTGACGGGACCTGACGGGACCGATGGTGGAAGTGGCAGCAATCCAGTAGGTAACTCGGATATGTCTCAGTCGCTCGCAACAGCGTTCAACACGCTGGGCGACGACACCACGGGAGGCGGTACCAGCAGCATGACAGCAGCATCCGTTACCACGGACGGGCAGGCCGTAGTGTCCGGATGCGAGTCAGCCGGTATCTCACTCCCGTCAGGATTCGCGTCCGCCGTGTCAGCGGCTGCAATGGCGAACTCGGCTGCCGGAGCATCGTGAAGCGCAAAATTGCTGTAGCCGTTGCCGTTATCGTCGCCATAGTCATCGCGACGGCGATAGCGTGCAGCGGTAGCAGCGCGCCCGCGCTTGCCCTCACGGGCACGTGGACTGGCACGTATACCTGCTCGCAGGGACTCACGGGTGTCCGGCTCGTCCTCCAGGCCAACAAGAACGGGACGCTCACGGGGACTGGTTACTTCTACGCGGTCCCGGCCAACCCCGGCGTACCATCCGGCTCGTACACGGTGACCGGTTCCTGGTCCGGCACCAAGACCAACGTTAACGCGGGTCACTGGCTCAAGCAGCCCGCCGGATGGGAGCTGGAGAACTTCACCGCCGGCCCGCCCGTAAACGGGCACCTGAGCGGCAAGGTCGTCCCGGCCTCGGCCTGCACGACATTCACCGTTACAAAAGAATTAGGGGAAACATCATGGGATATATCATCCTCGCCTTCTTCGTCTGGTGCCTCTTCGCGGTACCGGCCGGGTGGCTGATGGGCTACGTCGAGTCCAAGCTCAGCAACGAGCCAATACGCCTTATGCGCAGCATCCTGCTCGTGGTGTTTCTCGGCTGGCTCGGCGGGCTTATCATCGTCGTACCGGCGTTGCTGGAGTACCTTCGTGTCATCCGGGAAGACATCCACGTGCAGGCAGCGTATGCCTGCCAGCAGATGTCTCAAGTCCCGTCCACCAGTCCCGTCCACACCAGTCCCGTCCACACCGTAACCACCTAGCCCAGATCATTCACGCGGGCGGGGGGCTGGCCAGGGACGGCGGCTGGGCCGCTGAGCAGTTCGTGATTTTACGATCGGGGTATGACGGTGGCCCGGCTGGCGGGCCGGTGGCCGGGGGTTCC
>PLRW01000182.1:0-1452 GCA_003164955.1 Actinomycetota bacterium | reverse complement strand
CGGTAACGCAGGGTCTTTGGTTCTGCTTTGGCCAGGTCGCCGTCCAGGGCGATGAGCCGCAGCCAGGACAGCAGGGTGGCGGCGATTAAGGAGACGGCCAGCCACGCGGAGTTGATCGCGAAGTCGCGCGACGGGAACCGGCCGATCCCGCAGTCCTTCCCGGTGCGGATGCCGTCCTCAACCCTGGCATGCACCCGGTGGGCAGCGTCGATGTAGCCCAGCTGGGCGCGCCAGCCGCGCAGCTGGGCGGGCACGTTCGAGACCCATAGGGAGTAACGCCAGCCGTCCTGGGTCTCGAACAGGCTCAGCTGGGCGCCGGGNNCTGGTCCCCGCCCGGCCCGGAGCGCAGCAGCCCGGTCAGCTCGGTGACGTGCGCTTCTTCGGCCCAGCACCGTCCATGCGCGCAGGACCGGTCCGCGCAGGCGGCAGCGGTCCGGCGCTCGCGCACCTGGCCGCGCTGATCGATGGCGATCTGCCAGGCCTCCGCCGGGATCAGCCGGATCGCGGCGCGCTCGCGGGCGCCGAGCTCCCAGCCAACGGAGTAGGTCAGCTGGTGCCCGGGCCGGGCGGCCAGCTGATCCAGGTGATCAGCCCGTGGCTGGCCCCGGCCCCGTCCGCGGTCACCATCAGCCGCCGCCGGAACCCCGGCGGCAGCGCCGCGATCGCGTCACCGAGGACCTGCAGGTGATCCGCGGTGGTGTTCGATCCGGCGCTGCCCCGGCGCATCATCCCGGCCAGCGGCTCACCGGTGTTGTCGCAGTACTCGAGCAAGGGGTGATGGCCTTCTCTGAACTAGAGATTTGTCCGTTTAATGGATCTCGTGCGGCCTTTCGCCGGATGCGTGGCGTATGGCGGCGGGCAGGTGGCTTAGGTTCCTGCGGTCGAGGCCGGTGATGGCGTCGCTGAGGCTGACGGGGATGCCGTCGGCGATGCTGGCGGCGAGCCGGAGGGTCCGCTGTTCTCCGCCTGAGCAGGGAATTTCTCCGGCGTCGAGGGCGGGGATGGCTGCGGCCCAGTCGATGGCGGCCATTCCGGTGGCGGTGTCGCGGGTGATGAACCGGCTCGTGAAGTCATCGCGGCCGAGGAAGGTGCGGTTTGCGATGAGCAGGCTGACGCCTGCCTCGTGCGTGTAGATGCCGGCGGCGCAGGCTCGCAGGGCGTCTGGGAGCGAGGACGCGGTCATGGCTTTGCCGGGCCGGCGGTGAGGCGTCCGGCGATGTCGCGGTAGGCGGGCATGCCCAGGTCGGCTGCCGTGTTCCGGCGGGTGGCGGCCGCGTCGGCCTCCGCGAGCTTTGCGACGGCGGCGGCGAGGCTGACCTTGAGGCCTTCCGCCTCGCCGGTCCAGCCTTCACGTTCTGCCTCGGCGATGCGTGCGGTGAGGCTGGCGCGGATGTCGCGGAGTCTTTGCCGCTGGGCGGGGTCGATGCGGAGCATCGGGCAGCGGATGCAGCT
>PLRW01000289.1 GCA_003164955.1 Actinomycetota bacterium | reverse complement strand
CGATTGGGCGAGATGGCGGCAGGACCCGTTCGGGATCTGGCGGTGCCCACGGTGCGTGCAGCGTCACGAGACCTGGTTCGGTGTCCGCCCCGTCGCCGCGATCGAGGGGAGCGCCGCCTGATGGCCACCTACATGGACTCCGCACCCGGCGTCATCGTCGGCCGCCCCGTCACCAACGCCTCCGTCCTCGCCGCACTGGACCGCGCCGAGGACGTCATGGAAGAGGACACGCGCGGCTGGTGCGCCGACTGCGACGAGGCCCCTGACGGGGAGAAGTGCCACACACATCAGGCGGTCCTGGACGACGCGTTTCTCGTCCGCAAGCTGCGTGACGCGATCGCGTCCGCGTGCGAGTCCGAGGTGGCCGCGCTGCTGGCCGGAACGGGGGATGCAGCATGAGCGCGCCCGACAGCCTGTTCGCGGCCCTCGCCACGCTGCAGGCCGACCTGCCCAGGATCGTCAAGGGCGAGACCGGCAAGATCCCCAGCAAGGACGGCAAGCAGGGCTACAGCTACAAGTACGCCGACCTCGCCGACGTGAACCAGGTGATCCTTCCCCGCCTCGGCGCGCTCGGGCTCGCGTTCATATGCAGGCCAACCATCCAGGATGGGGAGTTCGGTCTCGCCTACTCGCTGGTGCACGTGTCCGGCGAGCGGGAGGACGGGTTCTTCCCGTTCGGCAAGGGCGGCGGCCCGCAGCAGATCGGCTCGCTGATCACCTACGCGCGCCGGTACTGCCTGTGCGCCGCGACCGGGGTAGCGCCGGACGGGGACGACGACGGCGCGGCAGCCGAGCAGTCCTTCCGCCAGTCGGCCGGGGATGTGTTCGAGCAGGCCGCGCCGACACGGCCACGGCAGGCCGCCAACGGGAACGGGGCACCGCGCGGCCAGGTCGCGCGCCCCGCTGCCCAGTCGCCTGCCGCCGCGCCTGACGATGCCGAGCCCGACCAGGACGCCCAGCAGTACGCCGACGAGGCGCACATCGCCCTCACGATCAGCGAAGTGGAAGCCGTCCACCAGCGGGCCCGCGAAGCCGGCAAGATCGGCGCGTTCATCCGCTCCCCGGCCAGCGGCAAGACCGGCAAGCTCGCCCTCTACATCGACTGGAAGCGCAAGCAGCTCAAGGACGCCGAGGCCGCCTGGCACGAACTGAACGACGCCGCCGGGAAGCACCGGGTCAGCATCGCCGACCTTGAGAACGACTTCAAGATCAAGATGGGCGTGGACATGGAAGCCGCGACGGCTGCGCAGATGCGCGAGTTCATCGCCTCGCTGAACGGGGCGGCGGCGTGAGCTGGATCGATGAGGTGATCAAGCGGGTGCGCGACCATGACGCCGCGCGCCCGCGGAGCCAGCAGAGCGCCGTTGGCTGGTCCGAGGTGGGCGGCTGCCGCTCAGCGCTCGGCTTGCGGCTGGACGGCGCATGGGCCACCGACGACACGGACTCATGGGGCGCCCAGCGGGGCACCGCGATCCACGAGTACCTGGAGCCGATTCTCACCGCGCCCGGCGTCCGCACCGAGGTCGACACGGTGTATCGGGGCATCCCCGGGCACGCCGACCTCGTGGAGCCCGATGCGGTCGTGGACTTCAAGACGACATCCAAGGCGAACTCGAAGCTCTGGGCGGCGGACCACTCGCTGCTGAAGCCGAAGCGCATCCAGGTCCACGGCTACGCCGCCGGCCTGGTCGATGCGGGGGACCTGCCGGAAGACTGCAAGGTCCGCCTGCTGGTGATCCCTGTTGACGGGACGTTCGCGGACTGGTGGGCGTACGAGGAGAAGTTCGACCGCTCACTGGCCGACGAGGGCGCGGACCGGCTGGACGATGTGCGCGCCCGCATGGCGGCCGGGACGGCCCTGCCGAAGGACATGCCGTACGCCTGGTGCGAGACCTGGTGCAGCTTCTTCTCGCTGTGCCGCGACCCCGCCACGAAGCGCACGGGCGAAGAGATCGCCGATGACGAGCTGGCCGCCGCGGTCGCCCGGTATGGCGAGATCAACAGCCAGATGCGCCCGCTGATCAAGGAGAAGGAAGGTCTCGACCCCCTCATCCGCGGCCTGCGCGGAACCGCTGGCGACTGGCGCGTCTCCATCGGCGAGCCCGGCGAGGACAAGGACGTCATCGATGATGACGCCATCCGCGCCGGCTACGAGGCCCGCGGTGAGCGCATCCCGATGACGACGAGGCCGGGCAGCGCGCCGCGGCTCACCGTCACCCGGATCAAGAAACCGGCCGGGAAGGCGAGTGCGAAGTGAGCGAGCAGGCAGCCGTCTACGGCGACGTCCACAACCCCGCCGACGTCGAGAACAAGATCGAGGAAACCAAGAACCGGATCGCCGCCGGGGTGAAGATCGTTACCGCCGCCGAGCGTGAGATGAAGGCGAAGCGGCGGGACTTCGACCTCGCGTGGGCCTATGCCATCAAGAAGGCGGAGGGCCCGGAGTACCTGCGGAAGTCCGAGGCGGCCATCGCGACCATGGCCTACCGCGAGGAAGCCGATAACGCAGAGATCGCCTACAAGCACGCGACGCGGACCGCGGACGCGCTTGAGCGTGAACTCTTCGCCTGGCAGTCGATCCTCAACAGCGTCCGCGCGATGTACGGGGCGGTGAGGGCATGACCGGCTGGTTCCCCGGCCCGATGGCCGGGTTCGACCTTGAGGCCATCGACGGGTCTTGGCCCATCAAGGTGTGGACGGGAGAGGCAGCATGACCAAGATCGCAGCAATTGATTGTGAGACGACCTCACTCCGCCACGACCGCCGCGCCTGGGAGATCGCCGTCATCACCCGCGAGCCCGGACGGGCGTGGCGGGAAGAGTCCTGGTTCGTCGCCGCCGAGGACCTGGACCTCGGCAACGCCGACCTGATGTCACTGAAGATCGGCCGGTTCCACGAACGGCACCCGCAGTACGCCAGCGGCGGGAGCGCCCAGAGCACCGGCCGTGAGCATGCGGTCCTGCGGGCTGTGGAGGCCCGGACCCGCGGCGCGCACCTCATCGGCGCTGTTCCCAGTTTTGACGCTGAGGTGCTCGGCAGCCGGATGCGGGCCAACGGCATCTGCCCCTCGTGGCATTACCACTTGCAGGACTTCGAGACCCTGATCGCCGGTTACCTGCGCGGGCTTGGTGAGCCGGTCCCCGATCTGCCGTGGCGGTCGGATGACCTGTCCCGGGTGATCGGCGTCGAGCCGCCCGGCGAGGACGAGCGCCACAGTGCGCTCGGGGATGCGAAATGGGCGCTCCGCGTCTGGGACGCAATCATGGGGAGCGATGCCACATGACGGCCACTACTGCCACCAAGGAACGCCTGCTCGCCTTTATTGATAAGGACGGCCCGATTCCCGGGCATCGCCCCGAATTGGGGCCATGCTGGATATGGACGGGGAGCACCGACGAAAAGGGCTACGGGCGCTTTCATGACAACGGACCCCGTAAGGCTCATCGCTGCTCATACGAACTGCACGTCGGGGAAATCCCGGACGGTCTTGAGCCAGATCACCTCTGCCGTAACCGGCCTTGCGTCAACCCCGGACACCTGGAGGTGGTCACTCATCGGGAGAACTGCCAGCGTGCGCGGTACTCCAATGAGGAGTGCGCGAAGGGCCACGCACTGCCCGATCCTGGGCCGAACGGGCGTCGCGTCTGCCGCGAGTGCGCCAATGAGCGCAACCGCACTTATAAGCAGAGGGTGCGGGAAAGCCGACCGCCGAAAGAGTCGGTCCCCATGGTCCACGGGCGCAGTCAGTACACGCATCACGGCTGCCGCTGCGATGTCTGCTGCGACGCGGAAAATGAGTACAAGCGGCAATGGCGCAAGGATCAGAAGGAACGCGTTTGGGACGCAGTGATGGGCTCATGAACCTCCGCGCCGAACGGCGTGCTCGTGAAGGACGGTGCCTGATGCCCGCGACCATCGCCCGCAACACGACAGGTCTCCTGTTCGACATCGACCGCGAGGTTCGCGGCAAGGGCCACGAGGACTGCGGCGGCTGGCATCTCACCCACGACGAAAACGTCATCTGCAAGTGCGGGGATCTCTCGTTCCCCCTCGCCGAGGTGGTCTCGCGGTGACGCTGAACTCTGACCCCGCGAAGATCCCCGCGTGGCGTGCCCGCAGCAAGCCGCTCGGACGGTCCCAGGGCCTCCTCCGTGTCGTCAGGGATGAGGAGCCGGCCCGGGTCACGTACCTGGAACGGAAGCCGGCGCGTGACACCGGGCCCACCAAGACCACCCGCAGGCTCGTCCTGGCCCGCGACCGCTACGCCTGCGTGTGCTGCGGCCGGTCGGTTCTCGACCAGCCGTACAGCCTCCAGCACCGCGTAGCGCGCGGCATGGGCGGCACCTCCGACCCGGCCATCAACTACCCGGAGAACCTCCTGACGATGCTCGGGACCGGCACCACGGGATGCCATGGCCGGGTCGAGTCCCGCAGCGACCCAGACGACCGCAAGAACGGGTACTGGCTGCACCGCGGCGAGAGCCCCCTCCTGATCCCGGTGAGGGTGTTCAGCGGGCATGGGCCGGGGGCGGAGAAGTACCTCACCGCTGATGGCGGCTACAGCGACGAGTCGCCGTGGGGGGGTGCCGCGTGAGCGCGCTGTTCCTCANNTCTGCCTCATCCCGGTGAAGCACTGCCCCGACGGCCGGTATGCCTGCCCGTTCTGCACGTGGCTGGGCACGCCGGCTGGCGAGAAGGCAGCCCGGGAATACCTCGCCTGGGCCGAGACCGCGCCGACCGTCAGCCGGGAGCAGTCGTGAACGGGGGCGCGCTGGTCGCCGGGGGCTCGCTGGCCCTCGTCGCGGCGGTGACGGTCTCGGCCCTGTACCTGGACTGGCGCACGGGCGGGGCGGGGCGGCGGCAGCGAGAGCGGGAAACCTACGGCGAGCTTCCCGTGACGGCCCCCTGCCGGTGCGGGCACGGCAAGGCCGTGCATGAGCATTACCGGCCCGGGTCGGATTGCGGCTCGTGCCCGTGCCCGCGCTACAGGCGCTACAGGACCGGCCGGGTCCGGGAACAGACCGCACGAGAGGACACCGCGTGAGCACCGCATCCATCGCCATCGCCGCTCTCGCTGCGATCGACCTGGCCCTCATCGGCGCTGTCCTCTGGCTGGCCCTCAAGGTCGCGGACCGGGTCCGGCTCGTCAACCCGGTGAAGCCCCCGCAGCCTGAGACCGCTGTGCAGACGGCTCCCGTTGACCTGAACGAGCGGAGGACGGGATGAAGGCCGATGCCATGAAGCCCGACGAGCGCGCCGTGACCGGCTACTGCCCGATGGGCTGCGGCCGGACCCTGTTCCTCGCCGACGGCGGCTACGTCACCTGCTCCTACATCCACTGCCCGCGCCGGGGTGCGGTCGCGGACCTCCTCGCCGACAGGGAGATCTCCCACATCGTGCAGCTCGGCGAGGACACCTTCACGGTCCGCCATCCGCTGCGTGAGCGCCTGGACGACGCGCTGATGACGTGCACCCTGCACGAGCACATCGCCGGGCTTGCTGGCCCTCCAGTCCAGCCGGGGCGCTACCGGGCGCACGGCGCCGGGGGCCAGTGGTCATGGGAGCCGCTGTCATGACCAGTCCCGTTGAGTACACCCGCGTCTACACCCCCAGCGGCAGCGTCGCTCACCTCAGGCGCCCTTTCGGCTACTCCAGCACCCTGTGCCCAGTAGTCCCGGCATGGCCCGGGGAATGGCGCGGGACCGGGAGCCAGGACGAGTACGAGAAGGCTGCGGGCCTGCCGCTGTGCGCGGTCTGCGGGCACCTCGCCGGGATTGGTGCACGTGCAGCGGAACGTGAGGATGCACCATGACCGGGAGCACCGTCGCCGCCGTCCTGTTCGCCGTCACCGACGCCGTCGTCTTCGCGGCCACGTCCACGGTGACGGGGCGGCTGCGGGGGCACCTGGCGCGTCTCGTGGCCGGCGGTGGCACATCGTGATCCCGCCCGTCTTCTACCTCGGCGCACACCACCCGAACTGGCTGTGGAACGGCAGTGTCACCTGCCCGCTGTTCGTCAGCCACGCAAGGCTCCGGGAGCGCCGCACCCCCTTCCCGGCCGCGACCGTTTCCGGCTGGGCCCTGGACTCGATGGGTTTCACCATGCTCCGCGACTACGGGATGTGGACCATCAGCCCCCGCGAGTACGTGGAGGCGGTCATCCGCTACGACAGCCAGATCAAGCGCCTGGAGTGGGCCGCCCCGCAGGACTGGATGTGCGAGGACGCCATCATCAGCGGTGGCGTCTTCGGCGGCCAGAAGTTCAGGGGAACCGGCCTGACCGTTGAGGAACACCAGCGGCGCACCGTCGCGAACTTCCCCGAGCTCACCGCCATCTGGCGGGAGCTCAGCGACCAGGAAAGCCCGTTCATGCCCGTGCTCCAGGGTGAGCCCGGCAACGTCGCCAGCTACCTCCGCTGCGCCCAGATGTACGAGGACGCGGGCGTCCGCCTCGCGGGCTATCCGGTCGTCGGCGTCGGTTCGGTGTGCCGCATCCAGGACCGGCCCGTCATCGGGCGGCTGGCCCGCGGGCTCGCCCACTTGGATCTGCCGTTGCACTGGTTCGGGCTGAAGCTCACCGGCCTGCCGGAAGTGTGGCCGCACATCACCTCCCACGACTCGCTCGCCTGGAGTTACGACGCGCGCCGTTCGCCCCGGATGGCGGGCTGCACGCACGTCTGCACCCGCGGGCCGAACACTGGCCGGCCGTCGAACTGCGCCAACTGCCCGCGATTCGCTCAGCGGTGGCGTGATCAGGTCGCCGCCCTCGGTGCTTCACTGCCCGGCCGCGGCTACCAGGCCGGGCTATTCGGCGACGAGTTCCCAGGAGTTGCCGCATGACCCCCCAGACTGCACGGCGGGGCCCCCCGCTCCGTCCGTGCTGGCCGCGTCCCCCACCCCCCCCAGGGGTGACGTGGCCGCGCCCGGCCTGCCTGTTCCTCCCCCCAGGACAGGCAGGCCGGGCGCTCAGGATTCCGCACCCGTGGCACCCCCCCCAGCCACGGGTGCGGGACAGGCCCCGGCAGGGCGCATTACCAGGGACGGGGTGCGTCCTGCCGGGTTCCACGACGACGAGGCGGCGCAACGCCGGGCAGCCCAGCGGGCCACCT
>PLRW01000026.1 GCA_003164955.1 Actinomycetota bacterium | reverse complement strand
AGGTATCAGCACCGATTCAGCACGCGGCCCGGGAACGACGGGAAATAACCGGCATCAACCGGATAACCCGGACACCAGAACGGGCCACCGGACTCGTTAGTCTGGCGGCCCGTCTCACCCGAGGCAGGTTCAAGAACCCGCAGGTCAGTTGCGCTGAATAAGCCCTTCAGGAGCTGCCGGGCCATGACCACGCGCTGGATCTGGTTGGTGCCCTCGTAGATCTGGGTGATCGTGGACCAGCGGGCAGTTTCCGCAGGTAGATGGCCTGCATAGCAGTGGGGCGTCAGCACGGATTCAGCACGCGGGCCGGAATGGCTTGCTCATCTTGGTATGCGGTGCGGCCGCTGACTACCTGCAGATTCTCGCGTAGCGGCTACTCGATGATGTCCAGTGCCGGAAGGGCATCCACGATCTTCATCGTCTCAAGGCTTACAGTGACGATTCGCTTGAGCAGGTCGATGATGTAGCGGGGATTCTCTGACCAGTCGTTGGGATCGTTGACGATGCCCGAGGCAGTGTCGGTCTTCAGCTGGTAGCGGTCGATGATCCACTCGATTGCCGAACGCGCGCCAAGCTGGTAGCGGTATGCCTCCTCGGGGATGTTGGATAGCGTGACGCGCGGGTTGTAGATGATCGTGGACCTGTCGGGCTGCCCCTTGACCTTGGGGATCTTCATCTTCGTGACGCGGTACAGCTCGGCAGCCGGGGTGGCGGAGGTCGCTCCCCTAACCTCCTCGACGATTCCGGCGTAGGGGTTGGCGGCCTCGTAGTTAAGGTGCAGGTCCGAGAGCTTCTGTCCTGCGGCGGCGAAGCCGCGAAAGTCCCGGACCCTGGGGATGCGAGGCAGGGACTTCTTCAGGTCGGCCGCGAAGCTGTCGCGGTACTCGGGGGAGTGCAGCAGTGCGTAGGCGTAATAGAAGATGTCGTCCTTAGTGATCGACGGGTCGCCGTACGCCTCGCGATAGGCGGCCAAGGCGGCCCCGGTAATGTTGTCGACCCGCTCGTAGGCGCCGTCGGTGCCATCGAAGTCGAGATGGCCTTCAACGGCCGGCTCGCGGTAGGTGTAGCGAGAGAAGAACTGGCCGTTGCTTGAACCCCAATAGGCCAGATCTGGAACGGCATTCATGATGTGGACTGAGAATGGCTTGTCTGAGCCGGTACCCGTTATATAGAAGCCGACGTTGGCGTGGTTCGGCGTCGGGAACAGACGGTTTAGCTGGTACACCATGTCGTTCAGTCGTGCATCGAAGATCACGTGCTGCTTGGTAAACGGGCGATACGCGGCAACGTACTCGCGTCCTTCGTCGAAGGCGTAGCTCACCCCTCGGGCAACATTCGACTTGTCGATCCGGTTCCAGCTAAATCGGTTCGGGTCGTAGTCGATGAATGCCTCCGCAGCATCCGCCGTTGGGCGTGTGAGCCCGGTAGTTTGGGCGTGACGGGCGAACAAGGCGACCTGTTCGTTGTAGAAGTCAATCATCGAGCCGACGTTCTCGGTGAGGCACTGCTTCGAGAAGTTGTAGACCCAGGAGTCGCGTCCCGTCTTCAATCCGCTGGAGTGGACTGCGAAGATTGCCCTCGCCGCGAGATGCTTGTCCTTGTCCCCGATGGCTTGGTATTCGGCGAACCGCTTGTCGCGCTGGTTGATCCAGTCGCCGTCCGCGTTCGGGATGATCTCCATCCATGGGACCGACTCTAGGTCCTGGGTAGCGAGGATGCGGAGTTTGTCCTCGCGGGTGAGGTAGTCGCCGATGTCACGGTAGTGGAGGGTGCAGCCCGCGTTGGCCGGGTCCTTCGCACCCTTGACGAGGATGAGGATGGCGACAGTGTTCCGGCTGCCGGAACCGAAGATCTTTCCGCCCTCCTTGCGTGACAGCTCGCCTGCGGTGCGCTGGTTGCCACGCAGGTTGTAGCAGTAGATCGCGTCGAACTCCTGGACGAGCGACTTGCGTAGCCCGTCCGCGGTGTTGCCGTCGACGTAGCCGCCGTTGGAGACGAACGCGACGATGCCCTCGTCCTTGATGCGGTCGGAGGCCCAGCGGATGGCGCGGATGTAGGAGTCGTACAGCGAGTTCTTATTCGTGGCCGTGGACAGCGCCGCGTACGTCGCCGCGATACGCGCGTCCAGGGTCTCGTACTTGACGTTCTGGTTGTCGTCGTTCTGGCTGTCCTGGCCCTTTGAGTACGGCGGGTTGCCGATCACGACCATGATCGGCTGGGCCTTCTGCCGCTTCGCCCGTTCGCTGTTGCCTTCAAGTACCTCCATGCCGTCGAGCTGAGCCGCACCGCTCTCCGCGAGCTGGAAGGTGTCGACCAGGACGATGCCGTCGAACGGCCAGTAGCCGCCGGTGTCACCGGCCAACTCGGCGTAGGCGGCCTCAATGTTGACGGCGGCGATGTAGTAGGCGAGAAGCACGATCTCGTTGGCGTGCAGCTCGCTGGCGTACTTACGGGCGAGGTCCTCAGGCTTGATGAGGCCGGATTGGAGCAGCCGGACGGGGAAGGTGCCGGTGCCGACGAAGGGGTCGATGATGTGGACGCCCTCGTCGCTGAGAGACCTGCCAAGGTGCCTGTTCATGGCCTGCCCGGCGGCACGGAGGATGAAGTCGACGACCTCGACCGGCGTGTAGACGATGCCGAGGGCGTCGGCGGTCTTGGGCAGGGCGGTCTTGAAGAACTTGTCGTACAGCTCGACGATGACCTGCTGGCGGCCGGCGTGGTTGTCGATGCCCTCCGCGCGCACACGCACCGAATCGTAGAAGCCCTCAAGGCTTTTGCTCTCGGTCTCGAGTCCCTGGTCGCCAAGCTCAGTAAGCATGCTCTGCATGGCCTTTGAGACCGGGTTGTGCTCGGCGAACGCGTAGGAGCCGAAGAGGGCGTCGAAGACGGGCCTGGTGATGATGTGCTGGGCGAGCATGTCAATGGCGTCGGCCTCGGTGACGCCGGGGTTGATCATTGCCCGCAGCTCGGCCACGAACTCCTGGAAGGCGGCCCGCTTGTCCGGCAGGCTGAGGGCGGCCTTTATCCGTGTCACGTGGGCCTGGGCGATGGCGGCGATGTCCTTGGCCCACTGTTCCCAGTAGGTGCGCTCGCCGACCTTGTCGACCAGCCGGGCGTAGATGGCCTGGCGCCAGTCGTCGATCCGGAACAGGGCCATCTGGATGTCCTGGGCGGCCTCGGTCTCCTGCTCCGTGATGCTCTTCGGCTCTTGCCCCGTGGCTGTGTTGGAGCCGTCCTGGTCGCTGATCGTTTCGTCGCCGGGACCGACGTGCCCGATGCCGATGTTCTGCGGGGCCTTGTTGTTCAGCCGAATCTGGTTGACCGTCGCGTTGAACCGGTCGTCGTGCGCCCGCAGGGCCTGGAGCACCTGCCAGACGGTCTTGAACCGTTGGTTGTCCGCCAGCGCCTGCGACGGCGACATGCCTGCCGGCACAGCGACCGGCAGGATGATGTACCCGTACGACTTCCCTTCGGAGCGGCGCATGACCCTGCCCACGGACTGGACGACGTCCACGACCGAGTTGCGCGGGTGCAGGAACAGCACCGCGTCCAGGCTCGGCACGTCCACGCCCTCGGACAGGCAGCGCGCGTTCGACAGGATGCGGGCGTTGGCCGGCCCGGGGTCCCGCTTGAGCCAGTCGAGCAGCTGGTTGCGGCGCAGCGCGTTGAAGGCGCCGTCGACGTGGTCGACCTCGCATCGGAGCACGTCCTCGTCGGCGTCCTCGTAGGCATCGACGATGGCGTTGAAGTTGGCGGTGATGGCCTTGGAGTCCGCGATGGACCGGGCGAAGGCGACAGCGCGCTTCATCGGCGTGGTGTCGTCGCCGAAGCTGGTCCCGTCGGTGAAGGTGCCGGTCCGCTTGGCCAGGGCGTTCCAGCAGCCGATGATCTTTGCAGCGTCATCGAGGTTCAGCTCGGAGTCCCCGCCCGCGAGGCCCGTCTGCAGCGTCCTGGCGACAATCCCTTCGTCGATGGTCAGGATCAGGACCTTATAGTCGGTGAGCAGGCCCTTCTCGACCGCCTTGCCGAACCCGAGGCGGTAGAACTCCGGACCGTACAGCGCCTCGTTGTCCATCGAGGCGACGGCCGCGTTCTGGTCCTTTGCCTCCTGCTTCGTCTCGTCGCTGTAGATGCGCGGGGTCGCGGTCATGTAGAGCCTGCGGTCGCCGCCGAGGTAGCGGTCGTTGTGGACGCGGACGAAGGCCGACTCGTCAGGCCCGGCCAGGGTGACGCCAGTCGTACGGTGCGCCTCATCGCAGACGATCAGGTCGAAGCGCCCGAGGCCCTGCTGCTGAGCCAACGCGATGGTGTCAATCGACTGGTACGTGGAGAACACGACCGTCATGCCCGAATCCACGTCAACGCTCTTCATCTGGGCGATGAGCCGCGCTGGATCCGTGGTGGCCGGAAGCGCGAGGTCGTGCGTGGCCAGGTCTCGGTCGTCTCCCTTGGCCCGCTGCTTTCCGACCTGCGTGTCGGAGCACACCGCGAAGGCCCGCATGGGAACCGTCACCTCGTATGACCATTCCCGCAGCGACTGCGACAGCAGCGAGATAGACGGCACCAGGAACAGCACGCTGGTCCGCTGTCCGTGATGCTGATCCGCGCGTTCCCACCGCAGCCGCTCGGCGATCTGCAGGCTGGTGAAGGTCTTGCCGGTGCCGCAAGCCATGATCAGCCTGCCTCGCCCGTGGCTTGCAAAACCCGCGAAGACGGCATTGAGCGCATCAATCTGGTGCGGACGTGGCTGCTTCTTTGCGCGCAGGTCCAGCTCGATCTCGACAGCCGCGCCACCCGGTGCGGAAAAGCGCCAGTCGATCGGGCTGGCGGCAATATCCGACAGGCCCAGCCGAGTAACGGGTATCTGCTGGTCCTCGAGTGCTTCCTCGGCGTGCGGACCCCACTTCTCCGTCGTCGAGATAATCATCCGCCTGGTGAAGCCGCCCTTCCCCGATGCGGTGAAGAACGAGTCAATGTCCGCCTTTGAAACTGTGTGGTCAGGCTCGTAGAACTTGCACTGGATTGCACAGAAACCACCCGTCTCACGGTCCTGGGCGACCAGGTCGATCCCGGTGTCCTGCTTGTTCGCCGCCGCCCCCGGCCAGTCGGCCCACAGCCATACCTTGCTGAACTGCACGGCCCATGTCGGGTCGACGCCCAGATAGGCATGAATAAGCTGCTCGAATCGAGATCCCCGCTCATGGTTCGTGGCAGACGTCGCCCGGATCATCCGGAGGACATCGTGCACCGTGGTCATGGTCTCAGCCAATTTCGATTCGCACCCCGTCACAGTTAAAGCATGCCGTCGCGGGCCGCAGGTTCACGGTGGAATTCCCAGAGCCTACCGGGATGGGATAACCATCGGCGCTTCACTTGCCGACTCTTGCGATAGCTCGGCGGTGCGCGGAGGGCAGCCCGGGAGGGGCGTCGGGGTCGGCCCTGCACGGGATCAACGGCCGCCTGGATGAGGTGGCTGCTTGGCGGGCAGGTGAATTGGCACCACCTCGCTGTCGCGTGGCATTCGACTGTGAAGGTGGCGCACTCGGGTTCCCATCCAGCACCGCCGGGCCCGCGCAGTGGTGCCTGCCAATAGCAGCCGGAGTCCGCGCCCTTGCTCGTCACCAGCCGCTCCGGACCCCCATCGTCCCGGCATGCCCGAGCAGACTGCCTCTCCGGACATGACGGGGCCGCCCGGCTCAGCGCCGAGCGGCCCGTTGAGCATGTCGGCTTAGCCTACGGTGTTTCGGGGCCGACGGCGGCTTTGCTGGTAGGCGTGGTCGAGGGCGGTGCGGGCGCGGTCGAAGGAAGAGGGGACGAGGTGGCCGTAGATCTGGTGGGTGACCTCGATGCTCTTGTGGCCGAGCCAGCGGGACACCTCGGTGATCGGGATGCCCTCGGCCAAGGCGGTAGAGGCGTACAGGTGACGCAGCGAGTGCGGGATGAACTCCGGCGGCAGCCCGGCCCGGGCGGTGGCACGCTGAAAGTCTTCCTGGTAGCTGCGGCGGACGACCAGCTTGTACTTCCGTCCCTGGAACAGGTACCCGTCGCTGGTCGTGCCGTGTTCGGCGACGTGCTTGTCGATCGCCTCACTTATGTATTCCGGCAGCGGAACGTCGCGGAACTCACCGGTGTTGCGGAACTTCAGGGGCCGCAGCTGCGCGCTGGGGTTGACCTGTTCCTTCACCCGCAGCGTCTTGCCCTTATTGGTGCGGCAGTGCAGGTTGACGGCCAGGGCCTCCCCGATGCGCAGCCCGCAGCCGTGCATGAGCCACACGGTGGCCGCCCAGTCGGGCGGCAGCCCGGCCGCTGTCGCTTCGATCTGGGTGTGGGCCGGGATGATGAAGTCCGCGGAGACGACCACACCGGGCAACTGGATGCCGGTGCACGGGGATTCGGGGAGCTTCTTGTCCCGGACGGCTTCGGCGAGGACGGCGCTGATAACTAGGTACACGCAGCCGATCCGGCTGGCGGACAGCTCCTTGCGGTGCATCCCGGCGATGAGGGCCTTGATGTCCTCGCGGCGGATGGCCCCGATTGGCTTGCCACCGATCGCCGGGTCGATGTGGGCGCGCAGCACCGACCGGTAGGTGGCGATGCTGGAGTCCGCGCCCAGGTGCTGGTCCAGCCAGGTCCCGGCCGCGTCGCGGAACAGCACCCGCCCGGCCTTCGGGTCGACGAAGACATGGGCGCGCTTGTCGTGCTCGACCTTGAGCGCGAAGTCCTCAGCCTCGCGCAGGTCGGTGCCGAAAGACTGCTCATGCTGGCGGCTGGACCGGCCACCAGTGGTCCGGTAGCGGACCACCCACTGGTGCGGGCAGGTCCCCCACTCGCCTTCGGGGCAGGGGCAGCGCTTGAAGATCTTGGCCACGGTGGCTATACCTCCCGGGTCTGGAGCCATTCCTCCACGTGCCGCTCGCGGAACCGCAGGTACCGGCCGACCCGGTAACCCCGCAGGCCCCATTGCCGCCAGCAGCCGTAGACTGTCTTCTTCGGCACGCCCAGGTAGGCAGCCAGTTCCTCGACAGAGAAAAGCCGGTTCGAGCCGCCCATGGGAGCCGTGCGCTGGGCAGCCCGGTGCCGGACGGATGCACGCTCACCTGCGGCCACGTCGTCAAGTTCGTGGTCGCCCCGGACGGCGGTCACGGCAGCCTCCGGCCGCCGGGGGTGTGGCGTTTCGGAGTGGCGCGGACCAGGGGGCGGGGTTCCCGGACGACGGCCGTCGGCACCGTGTTGATTCCCCACGGTGTCCCGGCTCCTGTCCGGGCCGGTGAGCAGCACGGGCTGGCCTGCCGCCCGGGACCGGCGATATCCAGCGCCGACTCCGCCCGCGATGTCAAGCCACTGGCAGTAGCCGGGAGTCGGTCCGGCCGGACACGGCGTCCGAGGGTGCCGCGGGTGGCGGGACGGCGGGGCTGGCCATCGGCGGGCTTGCCGCTGTCCGGCCCGGACACGCCGCACGTGCGCCGCGGGCGCCCGGCCAGGGGGAACGGGGCCGGGGACGGCGCAGCCAGCCGCCGTGGCCGGGCGCTCAGGCGTTCAGGCGGGGCGCCGTCATCGGAACCATGAACGGCGGGGAGAACGATCTGTCTTCTGGACAGTGCCCCTGGCAGCGCGGGCACGGGATGAGGGCATGGCAGTACGGACATGGGATCCAGGTCCCGCTGCCGCCGAAAAACGCTGACAACTCATAAATCGGGTTTTCAGCCTCCTTTTTCACCTCCAGTGCCGTTTTTCTTGTCGGCGAAGGCAAAGTGGCTGCTCGAAGGTGTAGGGATCCAGTGAAGCTGTCATCTGGACCGCCTAGTTGTCATCCCGGATGTCATCTGTGCAGCTACTTGTCATCTGCGGTGTCTGGTCCGGGTCGTACTCACTGCAGGCGCAGGGTGATCTGGCGAGTCTCAGTGATCTTGGCAGGCCACCTTGACGATCGTGACATAGCGTGATTGATCGTTTCCTCAACTGAACGTCGCTGTCTCACTGTTTCTGGCAGACTGCGGTGCGTGACATCGGGGGATGCCGGCGGTTTTGATCCCGCCGTCGGCGATACAGAGGTCAGCAGGGCTTATCCGGACGGGGCGGCACCGTCGGGGGCTGCTGCGCGGGCGAGTTTCCGGGATGCCGCCGGGAAGGAATCGACCGCTGACCTGGCGCTGGTGCGGGCGGAGCAGCTGGCAGCGGGGCGGCCGTGGCGGGTGTTCCGGTGGCGGCAGGGGCAGGCGCATTACTCGGGGTGGTACTGGTCGGCGACGACCGGCGGGCACGTGGTGTATGAGAGCCGGCTGGAGCTGGCGCGGCTGCTGCTGGCGGACTTCGACCCGCGGGTGACGGCGATCGCGGCGCAGCCGTTCCTGGTGACGGCCCCGTCTGGCGGGCGGGTGCGGCGGCATGTTCCGGACTTCCTGCTGGCCGATCGTGACGGCGGGGTATGCGTGGTCAACGTCAAGCCCGCCGATCAGCTGACGGTTCCCAAGGTCGCGGACGCGCTGGCCTGGGCCGGGGAGGTGTTCGCCGCCCGCGGGTGGCGGCATGAGATCTGGTCCGGGACCGATCCGGTGCTGCTGGCGAACGTGCGGTTCCTGGCCGGGTACCGGTATCCGGGCCGGGTGGATGCGGGCCTGGTGGCCGCGGTCGCCGGCCGGGGGGACGCCACGGCGGGCATCGGCGACCTGGAGGGTGCCTGGCCTGGCCGTGCCGGCGAGGTGCGCGCGGCGGTGCTGCACCTGGTCTGGCGGGGCGTGTTCCGCGCGGACCTGTCGGTGCCGCTGTCGGCCGGCACGGTGCTGGAGCGTGCAGCGTGACCGCCCGGCCAGGGGTCGCGACGGTCACGACCGGGACCGTGATCGCCTATGACGGCGAGGCGTGGACCGTCTCCGGCATCGAGGCGGGCCGGCTGCTGCTGGCGGGCGCCCGGGGCAGGTCGCTGCTGGCGGACACGGCGGCGCTGCTGGCTGACCCGTCGACCCGCCTGCCCGGGACGGGAGGCGGCGGTGAGCCGGCCGCGTGCGGGCCGCTGCTGGACAGCCTGCCGGCGGCGGACCGCGGCGAGCTGGCCGTGCGGGTGCGGCACCTGCGGGAGGCGCTGACCGGGTACGCGTCGGGGACGCCCGCGGCGGCCGGGCCCGGGGAGCCGCGGCCGGAGTACGACCCGTCGCTGCCGCTGCTGGACCGCTACCAGGCGAAGGCCGCCGAGCTGGGCGTGAGCAGGCGGACGGTCCAGCGGTGGGCGGCGGCGCTGCAGGACTCCGGCCCGGCCGGGATCGCCGACGGCCGCGCCCAGCGGGGCGCCGACCCGCTGGGCGGGGTCGACGAGCGGTGGCTGGCGATGTGCCGGCTGGTGCTGGCCGAGCACACCGGGGCATCCCGGCCCACGAAGGAGCTGGTGCTGCACCGCGTCTCGGCCCGGCTGGCCGCCGGGCACGGCGAGGGCACCGTCCCCGAGCCGGGGCGGCGCCGCGCTCGCGCGGTGCTCGCGGAGCTGACCCGCGGCACGAACGCGTTCACCGGGAGCACCAAGGGCAAGCGGTCGATCGCCGCCCGCCCGCAGGGCGTCTACGGGCGGCTGCGGCCGGCGCGGCCGGGCGAGTACCTGCTGCTGGACACCACGCCGCTGGACGTGTTCGCCATGGAGCCCGTCACGCTGCGGTGGGTGCGCTGCGAGCTGACGATCGCGATGGACCTGTACTCGCGGGCGATCACCGGGCTGCGGCTCTCACCGGTATCAACCAAGTCGGTCGACGCGGCGCTGGTGCTGTTCGAGGCGCTGCGGCCAGGGTCGCGGCAGCACACCAGCGGCGGCCTGCTGCCCTACGCGGGCCTGCCGGACCTGGTGGTCGCCGGGGACGGGACCGCCGGGCTGGCCGGGGTCGCGGCGGAGACCGTGGTCGTGGACCACGGGAAGATCTACCTGTCCGATCACCTGCTGAGCGTCTGCCAGCGGCTGGGCATCTCGGTCCAGCCGGCCAGGCCGCTCACGCCGACCGACAAGGCCGCGGTCGAAAGATTTTTCAGGACCCTTTCCGAGGGGCTGCTGGCGGCACTGCCCGGCTACAAGGGCCCGGACGTCTACAGCCGCGGCACCGACCCCGAGGGCTGCGCCTACTTCTTCACCAATGAGCTGGAGCAGGTGGCCCGCGAGTGGATCAGCGGCATCTACCACCGCAGGGTAAACGCCGGGCTGGCCGACCCGGACGTGCCCGGCCTGGACCTGTCCCCGGCGGAGATGCTCGCCCACGGGACCGCACGCGCCGGGCTGCTGAAGATCCCGGCGCACCCGGGGATGGTGTTCGACTTCCTCCCGGTCGCCTGGCGCACCATCCAGCATTACGGCGTCGAGGTCGGCGGGCTCCGCTACAACGGCCCGGCGCTCACCCGCTACCGGAACAAGACCAGCCCCTACACCGGCGAGCACGCCGGGAAATGGCCGGTCCGCTACGACACCGACGACGTCTCGCGGGCCTGGTTCCAGGACCCGGCCGATAACGCCTGGCATGAGCTGGCCTGGGAGCACGCGCAGGAGGTCGCCGTGCCGTTCTCGGCCGACACCCTGGCCTACGCGCGCCGCCTGGCGCTGGCCGAGGGCCGGCACGTCGAGGGGAGGCGGGCGCTGGCAGCGCTGCTGGAGCGGTGGGACGCCGGGCTGGTCCGCCACCCGGCCGAGCGGCGGATGGCGGTCCGCGCTTCCCAGCAGCGGGCCGCCCGCCTGGGCGCCGGGCAGGGGCCGGCCGCGGAGATCGCCGACACCCTGCCGTCAGTCGCCGCCGTGACCGGGGCGCACGAGGTGCCAGGGCCGTCCGGCCCGGTGGCCGGCGGCGATGACGACAGCCCCGGCGAGCTGGACGCCGGCGAGGACTACTACGCCGACGCGCTCGAGGTGCTGCCGTGACCGGCGCCGGGCAGTTCACCGTCGAGGAACGCGATTGGAACCCCTCGGTCAGGTCCGGCTGGTTCGCGATGGCCGAGGCCCCGCCCCGGGCCCGGCCGCCGCTGCTGGCCGCCGGGGAGATGGCCGCGCTCCCGGCGGCGGAACGGCGCCGCTACGACCAGGCCCGCGCGGTCTGGCACGCCAACCTCGGGCCGATCCGCACCCCGCAGGTCGGTGCCGTCTTCGAGTCGCTGGAGGAGATCTGCGGCAGCAACCGGCAAGACGGCGACAAGGCGCGGCCCGCCGCGGTGCTGGACGCGCTGCCCGGCCTGGGCAAGACCACCGCCGCGCTGGCGTTCGGCCGCTGGTTCCACCGCGAGCAGATCGAGATGCACGGCCCCCAGGTGAGCGACTGCGGCGGGACGTGGCAGCGGATCCCGGTCGCCTACCTCGGGCTGACCTCGCACACCACGATGCGGAGCCTGAACGCGATGCTCTGCCGCTTCTACGGGCTTCCCGAGCGCGGCAACGCCGACCTTCTCGCCCACCGCGCCGCCGAGTGCGTGGTGAACTGCAAGACCCGGCTGGTCATCGTGGACGACGTTCACTTCCTGGACATATCCCGCCGCGACGGGCGAGAGGTCGCCAACCACTTCAAGTGGCTGGCTAACGTCTTCCCGGTCACGTTCCTGTTCGCCGGCGTCGGGCTGCGCGCCCGCGGCCTTCTGGATGAGGGCCTGACGGGCGCCGACGCGGCATTTTCCCAGACCGCGCGGCGGTGGAACGTGCTGTCAGTCGAGCCGTTCGAGATCCGCACGACGGCCGGGCAGCGGACCTGGCGGCAGCTGCTGCTGGGCATCGAGCGCGCCCTGGTGCTGACCGGAGCCTGGCGCGGCATGATCGCGCGGGACCTGGCCGAGTACCTGTTCACCCGCTCCAGCGGGCACTTCGCTTCGCTCATGTCGCTGGTCAGCCGGGGCTGCTACCGGGCAATCCGGACCGGGGCCGAGTCGCTGACCGCCGGCCTGCTGGACGAGGTGCGGATCGACCAGGCCGCCGAGGACGCCCGCAGCCAGGTCCAGGCCGCCATCCAGGCGGGACCGCCCCTCCGCCTGCCGCCCGCCGGCCGGGAGGGCGCGGCATGACGACCCGGCTCCCGTTCACGCTCATCCCGCTGGACGGCGAGCCGTTCGGCCTGTGGCTGCACGCCTACGCGGCCCGCCTCGCCCTGAGCCCGGGCCACCTCGCCGAAGCCCTCGGCATCCCAGGCCGCCAAGACCACCAGGCCGCACCCGCCGGCCCGTCCGCCGCACAGCTGGACGCCATCTGCGCGGCCACCGGCCTGGCACCGCCGGCGGTCACCGCCATGCTCGCCGCCGGGCCGTCCCCGCCCAGGCCCCTGATCCTGGCCTGGGCACCGCAGCCGGCGACCCGGTTCTGCCCCGCCTGCCTAACCGAAGACCCCGGCCGGATGCCTGCCGCCTGGTCACTGCCGGTGACGTTCTTCTGCCTGCGCCACGAGCGGCTCCTGGCCAGCCGCTGCCCGCACTGCGACCGCCCGCCAGCCAGCCGCCCCCTGCCATCCCAGGCCGGCCAGTGCGCCGGGCCGGGCGGCTGCGGCGCACCCCTCGGCACCGCCAGCCCTCCCCGCCACGACGGTGCTCCCGCAGCCCGGCAGGCGCAGCAGGCCATCAACGGCTTCCTCGCCGGCCTCCGCGACCCCACCGGGACAGCAGACAGCCGCCGCCACGCCCTCGGCCAGCTCACCGACATCACCCTCACCGCCTACCACCTCGCCGACGACGGCAGACCCCAGCGCCAGCCCGGGCAGGAATTCGCTCCCGGCCTGCTGGACGCCGACGTGCTCACCGCGGCGTTCACTCTGCTCACCGCCCGCCTCGACCCCAGCGGCCACGATCCGCTGGCCAGCCTGGTCGCCGGCATCCCGCCAGACACTGTTCCCCTGGCCATCCCGTCATCATGGCGCCCGGCCAGCCTAGCGCTGGGCAGCCGGATCGCCCGCGCCCGCGACCCCTGGCTGCGCCCGGCTGACCGGCTCCGGCACGCGACCACGCTGCGCGTCCCCCGCCTGCCCGCCCCGCGCCCGCCCGGCGCCCCTGACCGCGCCGCCGCCCGCGCCGCCCGGCTGCCCGACCAGCTCTGGCCGGACTGGGCAGTCCGCCTCGCCGGCGACAGCACCTCCTCCAGCCACGACAAGTTCCTGCCCGCCGCGCTGATCGCGCTGCTGCTCCCGCACAGCACCATGCCCCTCAACCAGGTGACCGCCATGGTCAGCAGCCAGCTCCGCCAGCACATCACCGGCTACCACCTGAGCAGGCTCACCACCGAAGCACTGCGCATCCTCACCGAGCTCGCCTTCGCGATCGACGACCGCCACACCCCCGTCGACTACCGGCGCCGCCGCGACCTCGCCGCAGCCGCCACCCTCATCGGCGATGCCACCTGGGCCAAGATGACCAGGCAGGCCGGGATGCGGCTGCCCCCGGTCGCAAGCGCCCGCCGCTACCTCTACGAGATGCTCACCGGCTGCAGCCTGGTCACCGCCCCTCCGCCCTACCGGCTCAGCGCCGGATCACTCGCCCGCTACAACAACTTCACCATCGGCATGCCCGCCAGCCTGGCCGCCGCGCTGGACAGCCACGCCCGCCGCCTCCTCGACAGATGGGGAGCCGGCGGCGAGCCCCTGCACTGGCAGCCGCCCGACGACTGGGTCACCGCCACCGCCTGGCCCGGCCCCGACCCCGCCCGCACCGACCCCGCCCCCGTCCACCACGCCCTGCTGAACGAGGACGCCACGCCCGCCCAGATCGCGGCGAACCTCGGCATCTCCCCAGGCCACCTGCGCCAGGTGCTGCGCAGGCACCCGCTTCCCCGGCCCCGCCGCCCGGTCCGCCGCACCCTAATCCCCGCACCCGAGCCAGCCGCCCGGCCCCCCGGCCAGCAGCCCGGCGTGACCTACCTCGACCCCGCCTGGCTCCGGCGGGAATACCTCACCTGGCACCGCTCCCTGGACGACATCGCCGCCCAGGTCGGCTGCACCATCCAGACCCTGAACCGCTTCGCCCGCGACCACGCCATCCCCGTCCGCACCCGTGGCACCAGCACATACATGCCCGACTCCTCAGCCCCCGGCCTCCACCCGCGCGACCTGCCCGAACCACTCCGCAGCGCCCTCATCGGACCCAGCGCCCGAGGCCGCCTGAACCGGCTCATGGTCATCGCCGGCCACTCCAGCATCCTCGCAGCGGCCCAGGAACTCGGCCTCTGGCAGACCGGCCTCTACTCCCAAGTCGCCCGGCTCGAGCGGGCCTGCGGCGGACCGCTCGTCAACCGCCGGCGCCCCGCAGGCACCCCGATCCTGACCCCGCTCGGCCAACTGCTCTGCCAGCAGGCCCGCGACTACCAGCTCCCGGCCGACTCAAGCCGATAGCGCCCGATCCACCGGGCGCTGAGCCCATCAGCCTCGCGCTCATGCCGCGGCGCGATCACCCGCGCAATTGCGCACCCTCTCCCAAATAGGGAAATGACAACTTCCCCGCACCACCGGGCAGAAATCCCGGCTCTCCAGATGACAACAAGGCTGCGCAGAAATGACATCTTCACTGGATCCCTACAGGCGGGCGGGGAGCTGGCGGGCGTCGCCGCGGA
>PLRW01000304.1:35979-43887 GCA_003164955.1 Actinomycetota bacterium | reverse complement strand
GCCCGGTGGGGGTACTTCGCCGACACACCGGCCACTCGCCCGTGCCTAGGCCCGGGGTCGCTGGGCCGGTAACGAACGCCTCGCCGTACCCGGCCTCGGCGGGTAACCCGAGGCCGACGTGGTGCCGGGGCCCGCGGGCCCGCGCCCGCAGCGCGGACAGCGCCGCCTGCACACCGGTCTCGGTGAGCGTGAGCGGTTCGCGGGAGGCACGCCCGGTGTAGAGCAGGTGCAGCGCCCAGAGCCGGTGCCGGAGCCCGTGGATCTCGCGGCGCACGGCGTCGCTGAGCCCCCCGCGCCCGGTCCAGCCTTCTTCGGTGTGGATCCGGGTCAGGTGCCGGGTCAGCTCCTCATACCCCGCTGGCCCGCTGACCAGGAGGAACAAGAGGCCGGCCTCGCGGACGGCCACCGCGAAGTCCGGTCGCGTACCGTCGTCCGCGCCGATCAGGGCGGCGGTGCCGATCTGCCACCGGGCCGCGCGGTCCTCGGTCATCAGCCGTCCCGTCCGGGTCAGCACCAGGCTGGTGCCGCTGCGCCGGATCGCGCCCATCTCACCTTGGGCCAGCCCGCGCAGGGTGTGCAGCGGGAACACGTCGAGTTCCTGCTTCAGCGCGCCGGCCAGCTGCTCGCGCCAGCCGAACAGGTCCACGGACTCGGTGACCAGGGCGGGCGGGATATAGTGCCGGGCGGTCAGCCGCAGGCCGAGGTCCGCATGCCCGAGCAGCCAGCCCAGCGTGGGCAGCGCGTCGTCCGGCGCGACCGCTTCCTCCAGCAGCCGGGGCAGCACCGCGGCCGCCAGCCGGGATCGCTCGCCGGGGCGGCTGTTGGCCCACGCATCCATCCGTTCGGTATGAATCCGGGCTAGCCACGTCCCGCTGGCCCCGGGCGTGTGGTGGGCGCCCGCCCGGTGCCGTCCGGGCTGGCTACGGCCCTCGCCGGCCGGCCGGCCACCCGCCGGATGCCCGCGCGCCGGGTCATTCCAGCCACCCGCGCCGTCCCGGGCCGGGGGAGGGGCCGTGAGCCAGCGGTCGATCAGCGCGCTGCGCTTGGCCCGCCAGCCGCGGCTCCCGGCCGGCAGCTCAGCCGAGGCGATCGCGAGCTCGATGGCGGCGGCGCACGCGTCATAGGCGGCCCGCTCGTCGGGGCCCATCACCGATCCCCAGACCAGCAGGCCGGTGTCGGACGGCGCGGTGCTCGAGTTCTCCACGGCCTCCGCGTACGCGGCGATGCCCGCCTCGTGGCCGTCGCCGTACGCGGTGAGGATGCCCTCGGTGCCCGGGCACATGCAGACGTCGGCGTAGCGCTCCATGCCGAGCATGGAGAACAGCCGCCCGAGGGCCCGGGTCACCGCGATGAGCTCGCCCGTCGTCATCGGCCATTTAACCGGAAGGGCGTACCAGACGAACTCCTGCAGCTTCAGCTGGGAGACCGTCTCGAGCCCGGCACCGTTGGTCAGCCAGCTGAGCGCGGCCTTCGCCTCGTCCGCCGCCTCCGGGTCCTCTCTCGCCAGCGCGTTGAGGGCCTGGGCCTCGGTCATCATGCGGCCAGTTTGCCGTAGGAACACCCCGGGCGGCTAGACGGGGATTCCAGTCACCTCGCCGGTTTCCGGCACAATGACCGGGTGACCGGAATCTACGACGAGCCGGAGATGTACGAGCTCGCTTGCGCGTACCGCGACGTGCGTGGTGACGTCGACGCCCTGGAACGCTGGTTCGTGCGGCACGCCCAGCTCGCGGCGCAGGGCCCGGAGGGCTCGGCGGACTCAGCGGGCGGGGCGGCGGAACAGGACCCCGTGTCGGTGCTGGAGCTCGCCGCCGGCCCCGCGGAGCACGCCCTCGAGCTGGCCCGGCGCGGTGTCAGCGCGGTCGCGCTGGACCTGAGCCCGGCGATGTGCGCCCGCGCCCGGGACAAGGCGCAGGCCGAAGGGCTCGCGCTGGAGGTCGTGCACGCCGACATGCGTGACTTCGACCTCGGGCGCCAGTTCGGCCTGCTCATCACGATGCTGAACTCCGTGTGCCACCTGATGAACCTCGATGACCTGGTGGCGCATCTGCGGGCGGCGGCCGCGCACACCGCGCCCGGGGGCCTCTACATCATGGAGCTCGCGCACCCGGCGGATTTTCTGACCATGGTGCCGCGGACCAGTTCCGAGTGGGACAGCGACCTTGGTGCGCGGCAGGTGCACGTGCGCTGGGGCGGCGCCGACGACGCGATCGACCCGGTGACCCAGGTGACCAGGGAGCACGTGCTGGTGACGGTGCGCGACGCGGCGGGCTCCCGGACGCTCACCGACGTGGTGCCGAACCGGTTCTGGACCGGTACCGAGGTCGACGCGGCCGTCCGGCTGGCGGGAGGCTTCACGGTGGCCGGGCGTTACGGCGACTTCGCGGACGGGGTCACGCTGTCCGCGCCGGAGGCCTGGCGCATGATCATCGTCCTGCGCCGGGAAGAGTAGACGCTCAGGCGCCCGGCACGGGGTAACGGAGCAGGGCGCCGATGTCGTCCCGCAGCGGGGCCTCCCCGGCCGGGACGATGAACAGCTCGGCGTCCGTCCCGGTCACGGCGCGCACG
Organism: Actinomycetota bacterium; assembly: GCA_003164955.1. Lineage (GTDB taxonomy): Bacteria > Actinomycetota > Actinomycetes > Streptosporangiales > Streptosporangiaceae > Bog-532. Next base: position 41,319 of record PLRW01000304.1, on the reverse strand, counting down.
ATCGCGGCGTCGGCCCGGTCCCGGGCCAGGCCGGTCAGCCCGCGGTCGTGCAGTTCCTCGCTCGACAGGCCCACGTCGGCCAGCGCGGGACCGATCCAGGCCGGTGCGGAGGACCAGGCCGGCCCGGGCGCGCCCGGGCCGTCGGCCAGGTAGTCGCCGCTGAGGAACAGCTCGGAGACCTGCCCATCGCGCAGCGCGGCCACCGTCTCGGCCAGGCCCTCGGTCGCGCCGCCGGTGCCGAGCTGATCGTGGAACGCCTCCAGCCGCCGCCGGCAGTCGGCGTCCTCCAGCTGGTGCAGCGCCTGCTCCGCCGCCGCGGCCAGCTCGGGGGAGTCCACCGCTATCTCGCGGTTCACGATGACGGCCTTGCCGGCCAGGTTGGCGGGGAGCTTGTCGACCAGCATGGTCCGGGCCCGCACGTCGCCGGCCACGATAATCGCCTCGGGGACGTGGCCGGCGGCCGCGCTGACCACCGCGCTGGCGAGCTCCTTGGCGTTGGTCTCCCAGGCTTCCTCGGCCGCTCGCTGGTGCTCCAGCTGCGCCGAGCCGCCCGACTTGGTCTTGTGCACGGGCCAGCCGGTCCCCTGGACGCGTTGCCGGGTGACGTCGTCGTCGGTGCGGACGGCCAGCACGTCGCCGCCGGCCCGGGTGGCACTGACCAGCAGATGCGGCGGGCGCGGCGGGGACTGGATGAGCAGCGGCAGCAGATCCGGCAGCATGGCCCAGCGGGCGATCTCGCGCAGCGGCACCGCGGGCAGCCGCACCACCAGCGGCACGGCGCCGTCATGGCCGAACGCCGCCGTCCCCGGAGCCGTCAGGCCGGCTCCGGTCAGCACCTCACCCAGCGCGTTCAGGGTCGCCGCGTCCACTCCGGCCGGGGACAGTTCTTCGCGCAGGTCGCGCCAGCGGATGTCCACCGCCGTGGCGCCGGGCCACTGGCCCGTCCCCGACGTGTCGAGGTACACGGACACAAAGCCGCCCGCGTTCTTATCCGCGTTGGCGTCCGCGTTCTTGCCCGCGTTCTTGCCCGCGTTCGCATACAGCGGTCGTAGGAACGTCAGCTTCACCTGCGGTCGCCTCCTCGGGTGGACCAGCGTTACCCTCTCGCGCTTACCCGGGCCCTTCCGGGGGCAAACCGGTGACGGGGCCCGCCGGGGGTGGCCCGAGGACCCGGTCGAGGTAAGCATTGGTGAACCGGCCCGCCGGGTCCACCTCGTCCCGGACCTGCACGAAGTCGCCGAAATGCGGGTACAGCTCACGCAGCCGGCCCGCGTCCAGGGTGTGCAGCTTGCCCCAGTGCGGGCGTCCGCCCACCCCGGCCACGATCGACTCGAACAGCGCGAAGTACGCCTGATACGGCAGCCCGGAGTACTGGTGGATCGCGATGTAGGCGCTGGGCCGGCCGTTCGCGGTGGACAGCCAGATGTCGTCGGCCGCAGCCACCCGCACCTCGACCGGGAACATCACCGGGTCGGCCAGCTTGGGCACCTCACGGCGGAGTTCGGCCAGCGCGGCGGGAGCCGTGTCGACGGGGATGGCGTACTCGGATTCGACGAACCGGACCCGCCGCGGCGTAGTGAAGACCCGGTACGACCGGTCCGAGTACGACCGGCGGGACAACGCCGCCGACGTGATCCGGTTCAGCCGGGGGATGAGCCGCGGCGCCACCCGCCCGGTCCGGCACAGCAGCCCGAATCCGGCGTTCTCCATGATCTCGTATTCGTAGAACCGCCGGGCGGCCGGCAGCGGCGCCGGCGCCCGGTCGGCGGGCAGCCGGTTGTTCCGCTTGACCAGGGCGTTGCGGCCGTACGGGATCCAGTAGAACTCGAAGTGGTCGTGGCCCGCGGCCAGCTCGCCGAACCGTTCGATCACGTCGGCGACCGGCTCCGGTCCCTCCTCGGCGGCCAGCGCGAACGCCGGGACGCAAGCCAGCGTCACCTCGGTGATGATCCCGAGCGCGCCCAGTCCCACCCGCGCGGCGGAGAACAGGGCGGGGCGCTCGTCAGCCGAACAGCTCACGACGGTGCCGTCGGCCAGGATCAGCTCCAGCGCCTCGACCTGGGTGGCGAGGCCGCCGAGGGCCGCGCCGGTGCCGTGGGTGCCGGTGGACAGCGCGCCGGCGATGGTCTGCGCGTCGATGTCGCCCAGGTTGGCCAGCGCGAGGCCCAGCCGGTCCAGGTCCGCGTTGAGCTCCCGCAGCCGGGTGCCGGATCGCACCGTGACCAGCCCGGTCCGGGTGTCGGCGGCCACGATGCCGGTCCAGCCGGACAGGTCGAGCATGGCGCCCGGGGTGGCGGCGATCGGCGTGAAAGAGTGGCCGCTGCCGACCGCGCGCACGGTCAGCCCGTCCCGGGCCGCGCCGGCGATGGCTTCGGCGATACCGTCCGCACTCACCGGCCGGTACCAGCGGGCCGGAGTGACGGTGACGTTGCCCGCCCAGTTGCGCCAGGTCCCGGCGTCGCGCCCGCTGATGGCCACCTTGATCCTCNNGGGTGCCAGCCTCCCTGCGGACCGCCCTCGCCGTCCGGGCGCCAGCCCTCGCCGTCCGGGCGCCAGCCCCCGCCGGACTGATCGGTAACTTGGGGCTTCACCTCCCGGCCGTTGTGCCCTACCGTGCAAACATGTCCGGCAATCCGGCGGGGTCCACCGCTGACCAGGCCGCCCACCCCGATGCCTCTCACGGCGTCTCCGCGGGCATCCCCCGTGACACCACCGCCGCCGTGGCCGCGTCGGCCGGGCTCGTCACCGCGGGAGCCGACGCCCGGCGCGCCGTCTACGACCGGGCCACCGCGGGTCTCGACCCGCCGCTGGCCATCGTGGATCTGGCCGCGTTTGACCACAACGCCGCCGACCTCGCCCGGCGTGCGGCCGGCCGGCCGATCCGGGTGGCGAGCAAGTCGGTGCGCTGCCGCTACCTGCTGGACCGGGTACTCGGCCGGCCGGGATATGCCGGCGTTCTGTGCTACTCGCTGCGCGAGGCCCTGTTCCTCTGCGCCCGCGGCACCAGCGACGACCTGGTCGTCGGGTACCCGACCGCCGACCGCGGCGCGATCGCCGCGCTGGCCGCGGACCCGGCCGCCCGGCGCAGCATCACGCTCATGGCGGACTCGGCTGGGCAACTGGACCTGATCGACCAGGCCGCCGGGACCGGGCATCCGGAGATCCGGCTGTGCCTGGAGCTGGATGCCTCCTGGAGGCCGCTCGCGGGCCGGGCCGCCGTGCACATCGGCGCGCGCCGCTCCCCGCTGCACTCCCCGGAGCAGGCGGCCGCGTTCACCCGGGCGGTGCTGGCCCGGCCCGGCTTCCGGCTGGTGGGCGTCATGTCGTACGAGGCGCAGATCGCCGGGCTGGGCGACGCCCCGCCCGGCCGGCCGGTGCGTGCCGCCGCGCTGCGCCTGATCCAGCGGTTCTCCGCATCCGAACTGCGCGAGCGCCGTGCGGAGGCGATCCGCCAGATCCGGGCCCTGGCCCCGCTGGAGTTCGTCAACGGTGGCGGCACCGGCAGCCTGGAGGTCACCGCCGCCGATCCGTCCGTGACGGAGCTCGCGGCCGGTTCGGGCCTGATGGGGCCGACCCTGTTCGACGCCTACCGCCGTTTCTCGCCACACCCGGCGCTGCTGTACGCGCTGCCGGTCGTCCGGCGTCCCCGCGGCCCGAACGCCCCGGTCGCCACCCTGTTCTCCGGCGGTTACCCGGCCTCCGGCCCGGCTGGCCCGGATCGCCTGCCGTCGCCGTACCTGCCCGCCGGGCTGAAGCTGTCCGCCACCGAAGGCGCCGGCGAGGTGCAGACACCGGTGCTCGGCGCGGCGGCGTCCGGCCTGCGCATCGGCGACCGCGTGTGGCTGCGCCACGCCAAGGCGGGTGAGCTCGCGGAGCGCTTCGCCGAGTACTACCTGGTCGAGGGCGACGCCCCGGCCCGTGCGGTGCCGACCTACCGCGGGGAGGGCCAGTGCTTCGGCTGACGGGCCCGGTGTTCCGGCTGACGGGCCCGGTGTTCCGGCTGATGGGCCCCATGTTCCGGATGATGGGCACAGCGCAATGAGCGACGTCGCCGATCCGCCCGGGGCCGCGCAGATCGATGCGGGGCCGGCCGCGCTGGCCGAGCCGGTCACGCCGGTCCGGCCCGGCTGGATCACGCTCCTCTTCACCGCCAACATCGGCCTGTGGCTGGCCGTCTACGCGCCGATCCAGGTCCTCCTGCCGGAACAGGCCCAGCAGCTCGACAAGGCCAGCAAGACACTCGTCCTGTCGGTGGTGATGGGCGCCGGCGCGGTCGCCGCGCTCATCGCCAACCCGATCGTCGGCGCGCTGTCCGACCGGACGACCTCCCGGTGGGGGCGGCGGCATCCCTGGACGCTCGCCGGAGCCGTACTCGGCGCCATCGGCCTCGCCGTGCTCGCCGTCGCCCCTGACCTGGGGGTGATGATGCTCGGCTGGTTCCTGGCCCAGGCCGGGCTGGGCGGGATGCTCGCCACCCTCACCGCTGCCCTGCCCGACCGGGTGCCGGTCGCGCAGCGGGGCGCGCTGGGCGGACTGATCGGGATCAGTCAGATGCTCGGCACGGTGCTCGGCGCGCTTCTGGTCACCGTGCTGGTCACCGGGCTTGCGGACGGCTACCTCGCGTGCGGGGCGCTCGTCATTCTCGGCGCGCTGGCCTTCACCGTCCGCACCCGCGATGACGTGCTGCCGCCCAAGCTGGTCCCGGGCGGCGGCGTTGCGGCCACCCTGCGCCGCCTGTGGGTGTCGCCGCGCCGGTACCCGGACTTCGGCTGGGCCTGGGCCATGCACTTCATGGTCAACCTGGGCAACGCCCTGGGCACGCTGTACCTGCTGTATTTCCTGTCCGACGCGGCGCACTACCGGGACCCGCAGACCGGCCTGCTGATCCTGATGGCCATCTACGGCGTTTCGCTGGCCATCGCCGCCGTGGCGTGCGGTGCCGCCTCGGACCGTTCCGGGTACCGCAAGCGCTTCGCCGTCGGCGCCGCCGCGATCATGGCGCTGGCCGCGCTGCTGCTCGTCATCTCCCCGACCTGGACGGCCGCCCTGGCCGCCGCGCCGCTGCTGGGCGTCGGGTTCGGCACCTACTGGGCCGCCGCGCCCGCCGTGCTGACCGAAGTCCTGCCCGCTGCCTCCGACCGTGCCAAGGACCTGGGCGTGATCAACATCGCGACCGCGCTGCCGCTGGTCGTGGCGCCGTTGATCGCCGGCCTGGTGCTCAGCACCTCGCACAGCTACCCCGCGCTGTTCGCCCTCTCCGCCCTGGCCACCCTGGCCGGCGGCGCGTCCGTCCTACGGATCCGCGCTGTCCGTTAACTGTGCTGGCCCGGGGGGCGACCC
>PLRW01000304.1:986-35965 GCA_003164955.1 Actinomycetota bacterium | reverse complement strand
CGATCGCCTCGCCGTAGGTCCTGCTGCGGTGCTCGCCGATAGCACCGGCCGCTCACCCAGGCCTTCGGCCTGGGGTCGCCGGGCCGGTAACGAACGCCTCACCGTAACTGTGCTGGCCCGGCCCGCTATCCGCTGACGGCCTTCACGGCGGGATGGGCGCGCCGCGGGCGGCGCCGTCAGCGAGCCGGACAGCGCCCGCCACCGGCGGCTCGGTGAGGGCCCGCACGTCACTGCCCGGCAGAGCCTCGCCGATCGCCCCGGTGGCAGCGGCGCGCAAGGCCGGGTGACCCATCAGCCCGCCGCCCAGCACGACGGGCAGCCCGGTCGGCGCGTCCAGCCGCCGCGCGGCGGACGCCGCGAGGTTAGCCAGCGCGCGGGCCGCTTCGGCGGTGATGAGCGGTGCCGCCGGATCGTCGCTGTCCAGCACGAGCGGCGCGTGCCGGGCCCACCGCCGTGGATGCGGGAAGTCGTAGAACATCCGGTGCAGCGCGTCGATGTCACTGGCGCCCGTGGCCGCGAGGAGCTGGCGGCCGAGTTCTCCGACCGGAACCCCCCGGTCGCGCCGGTCCAGCAGCGCCCGCAACGCCGCCCGCGCGATCCAGTACCCGCTGCCCTCGTCGCCGAGCAGGTAGCCAAAGCCGCCGGCGCGTGCCTCCCGCCCCGCCCACGTGCCGACCGCGATCGAGCCGGTCCCGCAGATCACGCCCACTCCGGCGCCCAGCCCGGCCGCGGGCAGCACCAGCATGGCGTCGTTGACGATCACCACGATTCCGGACCTCGTGAGGGGGGTGAGCCGGTCCGCCAGGAATTCCCGGGCCCCGGGCACGTTGCTGCCGGCCGATCCGGCGCAGGCCGCGTCGAAGGGATGTCCGGGATCGATCGGCAACTGTGCCAGCAGGTCCGCGAGGGCGGCCGCGGCGCCGTCCGCGCCCGCCGCGGTGAGGCTGGCGCTGGAGGCTTCGGCCTCGGCGACGACCTCACCATCCACGCACACCCGCGCACGGCTCGACGTCCCGCCGATGTCGAGGCCGAGAAGCCTGCTCACGCCGGCCCGGCAGCCGTGCGGGCTGCGACCGCGCACAGGCCCATGCGGTCCCCTTCCGCTAGATTCCGCGTCAGCTTATCCTGCACATTCCGGGTCCAGCGGACCTGGTGAGGAGGCGGCGGATGGCGGGATCGCTGGTACTGGTGAACGGGCGGGTGTGGTCGCCGGACGGCGCAGGAGCCGGCTGTGACGCGATCGTCGTCTCGGACGGCCGGATCGCCGCACTGACCCGCTCGGCCGAGGCGCGCGAGCTAGCCGGGCCCAGGGCGCACGTGATCGACTTGAGGGGGCGGCTGGCCATCCCGGCGTTCGGTGACGCGCACGTCCATCCGGTGGGCGGCGGCCTCGAGAGCCTCCGCTGCAATCTCGTCGGCCAGCGCAGCCGCCCCGGATATCTCGCCATCATCGCCGAGTACGCCCGCGCTCTCGGGCCGGACGAATGGGTGCTCGGTGGCGGCTGGTCCATGGAGGCGTTCCCGGGCGGCGTCCCTTCCGCGGCCGACCTGGAAGCGGTGGCGGCCGGCCGGCCCGTCTTCCTGCCGAACCGCGACCATCACAGCGCCTGGGTCAGCCCCGCCGCGCTGGCCCGGGCCGGCATCACCCGGGACACGCCGGACCCCAGTGACGGCCGGATCGAGCGCGACGAGCGGGGCGAGCCTTCCGGTGCGCTGCACGACGGGGCGATGCGCCTGGCCTCGCGTGTGGTTCCGGCGCCGTCGGCCGCCGACCTCGCCGCCGGGCTCCGTGCAGGCCAGGCTCACCTGCACGCGCTGGGTGTTACGCACTGGCAGGACGCCATCGTCGGCGAGGCCCCCGATATCGGCCTTCCCGACGCCTACGGCACCTACCGTGCCGCCGCGGCCGAAGGCTGGCTGACCGCGCACGTCAACGGCGCCCTTTGGTGGGACCGGACCCACGACGCCGGCCAGATCGCCGCCCTGCTCGGCCGGCGTGAGCACGCGGCGTCCGGGCGGTTCCGCGCCACCTCGGTCAAGATCATGATGGACGGGGTGTGCGAGACGCTGACCGCGGCGATGACCGAGCCTTACGACGGCCGGCCGCCCGGGAACGGGCACGGGCACCGCGGCAACCTGTTCGTGTCGCCGGAGGAAGTGGCCGAGGCCGTCCACCTGCTCAGCCGGGAGCGGTTCCAGGTGCACTTTCACGCGCTCGGCGACCGCGCGGTGCACGTAGCCCTCGACGCGCTCGCCCAGGCGGGCGGCCGGTCCGATGACCTGCGGCACCACCTGGCCCACCTCCAGTTCATCCGCCCGGGCGATCTGGACCGCTTCCGGGACCTGGACGTGGTGGCCAACTTCCAGCCGCTGTGGGCGTGCCACGATCCGCAGATGGATGACCTCACGCTGCCCGTCGTCGGCCCGGAACGCGCTACCTGGCAGTACCGGATCGGCACGCTCGCCCGCCGCGGCACCCGGATCGCGTTCGGCAGTGACTGGCCGGTGTCGAGCGCCGACCCGTTGCAGGAGATCCACGTCGCGGTCAACCGGCGGCTGTCCGCTCGGCTCGGCCAGCCGGGCACGGCCGAGACGGACCGGCCGTTCCTGCCGGATGAGGCCGTCACCGTTACGCGGGCCCTCACCGCGTCCACCGCGGGCGTCGCCTACGTCAACCACCGCGAGGCAGACCTCGGTTCGCTGCGGCCCGGGCACCTGGCCGATATCGCGGTGCTCGATCGTGACGTTCTCACCATCCCTCCCGGCGACATCGGCAGCACCCGGGTCGACCTGACGCTCGCCGGCGGCCAGTTCGTCCACGGGGCGGAATAACCGTTCTGGCCCGGGTCCAGATATCAGTCAGCTGACGGATGTCTTGCCATGCAATTTGCATGAGACTTGCCATGCAAGCGACAGTGATGAGCTGCCACTCTGTTCTTCTGCTCCGCCTGTTCCGCAAGTACCCGCAGCGGCCTTTGGGCCTGGTCGCGGTGCATGGGGAACCGTCGGAACGGCGCAGCGGGCAGAATAGTTCCCCCAACGGGGAGTGACGTACCTGTCACTTATATGCCATTACATAAGTGCTTTGGCACTTGCGCCGCGCACATTCAATCGGAGGCACGATGACCCTGCCGCGCTCGCATGCCCTCGCAGGCAGACCAGCACACATCCCTCATGCTGTGCCGCCCGATGCCTGGCGCAAAGCGGAGGGAAGATCCACTGTGAATCACGTGGCCGGAGCCGCCGCCTCGCCGCTGGCGAGCGATCCCGGACGGGGGGGAGATCCCGGACGGGGGGCAGATTCCGGGCGGGAGGGAGGCTCCGGACGAGAGGGAGACTCCGGACGGCGGGCAGATTCCGGGCGGGGCCCGGATCCGGGGCGGAGCACTGATCCGGGTGCCCCTCATGCCGAACGGGTCTGGGAGCAGCGCCGCGCCCTCGGCCGCCGGCTTGCCTCGCTGCGGAGCCGGTCGGGCTTCAGCCAGTGGGAGTTCGCGCCGTTGACGGGATACTCGCGCAGCACGCTGTCGGACGCGGAGCTTGGCCGGCACCGGCTGCGGCGGGAGTTCTGGCAACGCTGTGACGAGGCGCTGATGTCGGACGATGTGCTGACTGCGGCCTATGACCGTATTGAGGCGCTCGCCATGGCCGTGCGCCGGACCGCGCGCAGCCAGGCGCAGGCCGCGCGGGAGGAACAGGCGTCGCGGCGGCTCCAGGCGTTGCTCCCCGCCCCCAGCGCTGAGGATCTGGGCGCTGAAGGTGCCGGCCCCATCCTGCCCGTGCCGGCCGGCACCGCGCCGGCCACTGTGCCGGGCGAGGTCGCGCCGGATGGGGTTGCACCGGACGAGGTTGCGCCGGGAGGGGGCGGGCCCGGAGGGGACGTGGTCGCGCCGGGAGGAACGACCGCGAGCGGCATTGTGTGGGGCGGTGCCGATCCGGTCGGCCCGCTCGGCCTGGCCCCGGCCGCCCTGCGCGTTGCCCCGGACAGTTGTGCTCCGGCTGGTTCGGCTCGGGTGGCCGGTTTGGGCCGGGCCGGTTCCGTTCCGCCGGACCCGGCTTCATCCGGCGCTACGGCCCACCCCGAGACGGCCACCCAGCCGCACCGCGAAGGCACCCAGCCGCACGGCGAAGGGGGCCAGTCGCTCGGCGGAGGCAGCCAGCCGCACGGCGGGAGTGCCCAGCCGTATGGCGGGGGCGCCCAGCCGTCACAGACCGTGATGGAGCAGTGCCCGCACTGCCACCAGCCAGTCACCGTCATCATCGTGGCGGGCGCGCCCCTTACCTCGCCGTGATCTCGATGATGGCGCGGTCCGTCGGCCGTATCTCCGCGGTGATCTCGACGATGGCGCGGTCCGTCGGCCGTGTCTCGGCGCTGCCCCCGCTTTCGGCGATGAACTGCGGAATGCGTTGGGCCTGTTACGGTGAGGCGTTCGTACCGGTTGGCGAGTCTGAGCCCCCAGTCCGGCGACCGGCCGGTGAATGTCGGCGCCTACGCCGAGGCGATCGTTACTGGCCCAGCGAGTCCGGGCCTTCAGGCCCGGCGAGTGGCCGGTCCTAACGGCGGGAAGCGCAGCGGGTTACGGACAGGCGGTCGTTACCGGCCCAGCGATCCCGGGCCGAAGGTCCGGGTGAGTGGCCGGTGTTTCGGCGAAGTACCGCAGCGGGGCGCGGAGCGTATGCGGGGGGTTCCGGGGGGTCGCCCCCCGGGCCAGCACGGCAACGCCGCGCTGCCCGGCCTCTCCTGCGCCACCGCCAGCGCGATCCTGGCCCGCGAGAAGGCTAACTACGCGCCGCAGGCGTGCCTGCAGGCGTATGTGCTTCCTCATGCCGGCCACAGCATCAACCTGCACCCGACGCAGCCGACTGGTTCGCCGCGGCCAGCAACTGGGTGAGCACCTATGTGGACGCCAGCACGCTCCCGGCCTCCTGCCACGCGAAGACTTGAACCGCCACTGCAACAGCAATCACACGAGAGGGCAGTAACGCCACTGTGGCGCAGTGGTAAGCGTATCTCCGGAGTATTTGCAGGGTCATCGGCAACTTTTACTGAGAATTCTTTCTGCCGAACTTGGTGCCGGCGGTTTCCGACATTTATGTCGGCAGCCAATTGTTTCTCCCATGCCTAAGTTGTCGCGGATTTTGATGAAGCGGCCTGGATACCGTCATGTGGCCGTGGCCGTATCGATCACCGTCCTGGCCGCCCTCGCGAGCGCGGGATGCGGGTCCCGCGTTGCGGCGACGACAGGATCATCCACCCCCGAAAAGACGAACCTGACCATTGCCGCCGTGCCCACCGCCTCGTCGGCCGGGCTGTACGTCGCGCAGCGAGACGGGTTTTTCCGGCAGGCCGGCCTGAACGTCAGGATTGTCAGCGTCGGATCCGGTGCTGACGTGACCGCCGATTTGCTCAACGGCAGCATCGACGTCCTCAACGGCGCCTACGCCGGGTTCATCGAAGCAGAGGTGCACGGGGCCGGAAAGTTCCACATCCTGGCGGACGGATACGCCGGTGCGCCGAGCGTCGACCAGATCGTGGTTCTGCCCGGGTCGGGGCTCACCACGGCGAGGCAGCTGGCCGGGCGGACGATCGCGGTCAACGCGCTCAACAGCGTCGCCGCGCTGCTCGTGTCGTCGACGCTCCAGTCACAGGGCGTGCCGCTCTCGCAGGTGCACATGGTCGCGATGCCCTTCCCGGCTATGCCGGCCGCGCTCAAGGCTCATCACATTGATGCCGCGTACCTGGCTGAGCCGTATCTGAGCCAGGCGGAAACGCAGATCGGCGGCGAGGCGCTTATCGACGTCAACTCGGGTGCGACGAAGAACTTCCCGATCGACGGCTACGTCGCCACCGTGAGCTGGTGCCAGCGGTACCCGAAGACGGCCGCAGCGGTCGCTCAGGCCATCGACAGGGGCCAGGCCATCGCCGACATCAACCGGCCCGAGGTAGAGAGCGTGCTGCACCAGTACACGACGATCACTACGCAGACCGCCGGGATCATGGCTCTCGGGGATTTCCCGACCGATGTCAGCGCGGTCCACCTGCAGCGGGTCCCCGACCTGATGCAGAGCTTTGGCCAGCTCAAGCATCGATTCAACATCACCGCCATGACGAATCCGGTAGGGAGCTGACATGCCCGGGCCAGCGAACGCCAGTACCGCACTCAGCCCGAACCTGGCCGCCGTGGCCACGTTCGGGGAGGCCGCCCCCCGCTACGACAGTTCAGGGGCTCAGTTCGCGGGGCCAATCGCCGAACGCCTGGTCGACCTGGCCGGTCTGCGGCCTGGCGATCAGGTGCTCGACATCGGGTGCGGGGCCGGCGCGGTCACCATCCAGTCCGCCCGCATGGTGTCGCCCGGCGGCCAGGTGACCGGCATCGACCTGTCGGACGCGATGCTCCGCCGCACTGCGGCCGAGGCCGCCGCGCGAGGTCTCGGCAACGTGACCGTCCGGCGGGCAGACGCGTCGCGGCCGCCGTTCGCCCCGGGCTGTTTCGATGCCGCACTGGCCAGCCTGGTCCTGTACCTGCTGCCGGATCCAGCGGTCGCGCTGCGGCACTGGCTCGAGGTTCTCCGGCCGGGCGGCACCGTGGCGTTCTCGTGGGGTATCCAACCGGATCCGCGATGGTCACCGGTCTTCGCTGCGGTGGATGCCTTCGCCAAGGGCGCCGATGGGTTCGAGGCCCACGTCCGCCGCCTCGGATCGCCGGAGGAGATGAGCACGGTGCTGAACGACTGCGGATACACCGGCATCCAGACCACCGTGCATACCTTGCCGGTGCGCTACACCGGGCCGCGGCAGTGGTGGCAGGCCTCGTGGGCGGAGGCCCCGCGGCTGGCCTGGCAGCATATCCCGGACGCTGACCGGGCCGAAGCCCGGCGGGTGGCGTTCGCCCTGCTGGAGAGGATGCGCGAGCCCGACGGCGGTCTGGTCCGCCACGTCGCGATGGCGTACGCGATCGCGGGCCGCCCGCCGGAGAGCCATAACACCGGTCAGGCGGTCGTCCGGTGAGGGCCATTAGTGAACCGGCTGGCCGTCGTTCGCCGGGCCCGGCCGCCCAGCGGGCCGAACTCGCCGGGCCCGCCGGAAGGGATGCCCGCGGCGACGCCGAGACCGTGGTGCAGATGCGCCGGGCGCTCGGCCGGCAGCTGGCCGCCATGCGCAACCGGGCTGGCCTGAGCCAGTGGGAGCTGGCCCCGCTGACCGGCTACTCGCGCAGTACCCTCTCGGACGCCGAGCTGGGCCGTCACCGGCTCCGGCGTGAGTTCTGGCTGCGCTGCGATGGACTGCTCAAGGCGGACGGCTGCCTGGTCGCGTCGTACGACCGGATCGAGACGGCCGCCGCCGTCATCCGGCAGCGGGCGCTCAGCACGGCCGAACTGGCCCGCGATCAGCACGCGTCGTCCCCGCTCCAGGCCGTTCGCCCGGCACCCGACCCGGTCGATGACAACGGCCGGGATCCGGGCGGCTCGCTGGTCGCCATGGAAGCCTGCCCGCACTGCCGCAAGCCGATCGCGGTCCTGGTGGTTCCGGCCGCGGCCGGTCCCGGCCGGCGCTCCTGAGCGCGGGCTCCCCGCCAGGGCCGCGGGCATCCTGATCAGGGCCGGCCGTTCGTGAGCGCCGGCCGTTTCTGAGCGCCGGCCGCTCCTAATGGGCGCGGTAGCTATTCCGGTCGCGCCGGCGGCGGTTCTTCTGCTGCGCCCGCTCGCCGAGCCTCGGACTGGCCGTGGCGCGCCATCCCTCCTGCGACAGTCGGCTTCGCACCGGTCGGACTGCGTTGCGTCCCTGCTCACTAACTGCATATATACACGACTTGCACACTTTGGCCCGAAATTTCCCGGATACGTTCATAACGGCTGGCCCGGCCTCAGGGCCGCCGATGCCATGTCCCCGGCTGTGCCATTTGCGCCCGGGGCGGTTCGTTTCGGATGCAATCCCACCATGCAATTCCATGGAAGACACTTGCGTCCGGACACTCACCGGCTGATACTAGGAGTCGTTCGGTCATCCCGAACCGTCTGTACCGGCGGCTGACCAGCGCATCGGTCAGTTCTGGGCATAAGCCGCATGCTTCGCAAATCCATTCCGCAAGTGCAAAATTTTACGCAAGTGCACTGGAAGCACTTGCAGCACCTTGTATACGAATCCATACTGGGGGTATCGATGAACACGAGCTGCCTGAAGGCGCGGTTAGTTCTGTCTCCGGCCAACGTGGGCCTATGCCGTAGGGGGTGACGAATGATTCACGCACGCGGCTCCGCGCATCAGGACGCACAGGCCGACGAAACGACACGTTCGGACATTTCTGGCCGGTGGCGCCGGCTCTTTCGCGGTCAGGAGAGCGAACTGCGGCAGCTCCGGCGCTGGCTGACCTCCCTGCTGCCGGACCAGCCCGCCCGCGATGACCTCATCTCTGTCGCGGTGGAGCTTGGGACGAACGCGATTCAGCACACCTACAGCGGGCGGGGCGGCTGGTTCACCGTCGAGGTGACCCAGCGGGGCGCGGTGGCCCGGATCGACGTGACCGACGGGGGCGCTCCCAGTGGGCCGCGGATCGCCGACGACCACATGAGCGACTCCGGCCGAGGGCTGATCATTGTCCGTGCCTTGTCGGAGAGCTGTGGTGTCTGCGGCGACGCCTGCGGCCGGACCGTATGGGCCGAGGTCGCGTGGGCCGCTGCGCCGGTCGTCGCGTCCCGGGCCGCCATCGCGCCCGTGGCCGGCTCCAACGGGTATCCCATCCTGAACGGCCACCATCTCACGCGCCCGGTCGGCCGTCCCGGGGCCAGCGCCTCCTGACCGCCCGACGTTCCCCGCGCTGTACGCGGGTCCCGCACGTGACCTCGGCGGGCGCACCTTCCCGGCCCGCACCGGCCGGGCGTGCACCGATGTCCGTTAACAAATCTGTTCATATCCGGCAACGTGATGGCTCTTGCGGACCGCAACCCGCCGGTGAGAATCGCCCCGGTCGCCTGAGCCGGACCCTGGGCCGTCGCTCCCTGGTCCGGCCTTGCTCCCGGGCCCCGTCCGCGCCGCCGCACGGATGTTGTGAGGATCGGTGCCCGGCTCGCCTGGATGGTGTTAGCGCCGGGGTCGCCGGGCCGTATCGGGTGATGGTCTCGGAAGGCGGTGGTGGTATCCGAGGCTGGAGGAGCGGTCATGGCGGGCTGGCTGCAGGCAGTGGTGGTGATCGGGCTCGTCGGCGCGCTGCACGTGCCGCTGGGCGATTACATGGCCCGCGCCTTTACCGCCAAGCGGCACTGGCGGGCCGAGGCGGTGATCTACCGGGCCTGCGGCATCCGTTCGAGAACCCGGGCCCGCTCACCAACGCCATCGAGATCGGCTTGATGCTGCTCATACCCGTGGCCGTCATCCGCATGTACGGCCGGATGGTCGGCAGCCGCCGTCAGGGCTGGGCACTGCTGACCATCGCGGGCGTGCTGCTCACGGTGTGGATCGGCCTCACCACCAGTGCCGAAATGACGCGGACCGGGACGGTGCCGGTGGCCGCGGGTGCGGCGATGGAGGGCAAGGAGACGGCGTTCGGCGTGCCGGGCAGCGCACTGTTCGGCGCTGCGGCCACCTCGACGGCTGACGGGGCCGCCGACGCCAGCTACGACAGCTTCACCGCCCTGGGCGGCGGCCTGCTGATGTCGGCGATGATGCTGGGTGAGATCAGCCCGGGTGGCGTGGGCAGTGGCCTCTACGGGCTGCTCATGGTGGCTCTCATCGCCGTGTTCCTGGGCGGCCTGATGGTCAGCCGGACCCCGGATTACCTGCGAAAACGGATCCGCGCCCGCGAGATGAAAATGGTCGCTCTGTACTACCTGGCGACACCGCTGGCGCTGCTGGCCGCCGCCGGGCTGGCCATCGCGCTGCCCGCTGGCCGGGCGTCCGTCGGGAATCCGGGCCCGCACGGGCTTTCCGAGATCGTGTACGCCTTCACCAGCGCGGCCAACAGCAACGGGTCCGCGTTCGCTGGCCTTTCCGGCGATACGACCTTCTACAACGTGCTTCTCGCGCTGGTCATGCTGCTGGGCCGTTACGTTCCGATGGTGTTCGTCCTGGGCCTGGCCGGGAGCCTCGCCCGGCAGCGGCCGGTGGCGGTCAGTGCGGGCTCGCTGCGGACGGACGGCCCCATGTTCGTGTCGCTGGCTCTGGGAGTCGCGCTCGTCCTGGTCTTCCTCACCTTCCTCCCGGCCCTTTCCCTCGGCCCCCTCGCCGAGGGCCTGCGTTAGCGGTTAGCGGTGAGCGGCCGGCTGAGCACGGGCCTTACAGGTGGCCGGCTGAGCACGGGCTTGCACAGGTGGCCGGCTGAGCATGGGCTTGCGCGGCAGGCGGTTCGGCCGAGGGCTTGCGCGGCAGGCGGTTCGGCGGGAGTTCTTACCGAAGTCTTACGTAGTCGCCGCGACCCGTCCGGCCTGCGCCTTCGGTCCGTAGTAGAGAGAAAGGCGTAACACCCAATTACCGTCACCTGACCTCTCGGACGGCTCGTACATATCCAGTCGGCTGTCCCGAGAAGGAAGGCCGTGGCCATACCCGCCCGTATGAGGCCACGGCGCGTCCCCGGTGGCCGGGACTGCCCGCCAGCGGACTCGGCCACCGGCCCGGCGCCCGCCAGCGGACCCGGCCACCGGNNCGGCCACCGGGCCGACGCCTACCAGAGAGCCGACGCCCACCAGAGAGCGGCCACCGGCCCGGCGCCCACCGGTCGGTGCCCCATCGGCGCTGGACAATCGCGGACCGCCCGCCTGAACCAGATGCTGCTGAATAGTGCCGAGAACGCCGCTCGCAGCGGCGGTCGGCGCGCTCGTTGAATCACCCCTCCCGCCGACCGCGGCGATAGGTCATAATGCACTGTGCATTTGCACGGACCATTTAAGTGAATATTCAACGAAAAAAGAGCCGACGGGGGAAAGCGGTAACATGGGCCATGCCGCCGCTGGTGCCGGCAGCAGCTGCAGGTGGAGATGCCGATGACACAGCCAGAAGCTGACGACGCCAGCGTCCCGCACCCCCGGGCGGCGCGACCGGAAGGCCCCGTGGCCGCCGGAGAAGACGCTGGGCGCTCCGGGCCGGATGAGCCGCGGATGGACATCGGCATCCTGGTCACCATCCGCTCGCTGCTGCCGAACCTGGCGCCCGTCGAGCGGCGCGTGGCGCACGCGGTCCTCGACGATCCCGGTGGCGCCGCACGCCGCTCTATCTCGGAGCTTTCCCGGTCCTGCGGCACGTCCGCCACCACGGTGGTGCGGTTCTGCCGGGCGATCGGGCTCCGCGGCTATCCGGAGCTGCGGTTGGCCCTGGCCGCGGCGGTCGCGCACGGCGACGCGCACTCGGTCACGGCGGCGTCCCACGACATCAGCCCCGGGGACGACGCCGCCCTGATCGCCAAGAAGATCGCCTATGCGGACGCCATGGCCGTCACCGAGACGGCGGACCACCTCGACGTCACAGTCCTCGTCAACGTTGTCAACGAGCTGGCCACCGCGAACCGCATCGATATCTACGGCGTGGGGGCCAGCGGCTACGTCTCACTCGACCTTCAGCAGAAGCTCCAGCGCATCGGCCGCCCGGCGTTCGCATGGCCCGATCCGCACATGGCCATCACGTCCGCGGCGCTGCGCGAGCCAGGTGACGTGGCCGTGGGCCTGTCGCACACCGGGACGACGGTGGACACGATTGACGCCCTGCGCGAGGCGCGCCGGAACGGGGCCACGACGGTCGCGGTGACGAACTTCCCCTGGTCGCCGATCACCGAGGTCGCGGACTTCGTGCTGCTCACGGCGGCGCGCGAAACGGCGTTCCGGTCCGGGGCCATGACGAGCCGCATCGCGCAGCTCACCGTGGTCGACTGCCTCTTTGTCGTGCTGGCCCAGCGTGATCTGAAGGCGACGCAGGCCGCGCTGGAGCGGACCTACGCCGCCGCCCAGGCCAAGCGCACGAGGCGCGCCCGCCGCACCGCACCCGCCCCGCCTGCGGATTAGCGGTGCCGCCGGGCTGCTCCCGTATCACCGCGCTTTGGCGCCGGAGAGGCGTTTTGGTCCTATTGCCGCCCCGTGTTCGGGTAACGTCATCTGCCGTGTCCAGTGTTTCCGCGCGGTTGGTGACCGAGCCAACGCCTCCCGAGCCCGAGCCCGAGCCCGTGCCCGCGGCCGCGGCCGCCAAGGGCCGGCGGCTGGCGTGGCTTGACGCGCTGCGCGGGTTCGCGGCCCTGTGCGTGGTGTTCGATCACTCGAGCACGCTGGTGCTGCAGCAGGTCCGCACCGATCTTTACTCGTGGTTCAACGGCGGCCAGTACGGCGTCTTCGTGTTCTTCCTGGTCAGTGGGTACATCATCCCGGCGTCGCTGGAGCGCAAGGGCAGCGTCCGCGGGTTCTGGGTGAGCCGCGCGTTCCGTCTGTACCCGCTGTACATCATCGGGATCGGGGTGTCGCTCCTGGCCTGGAAGACCGGCTTCGGCCCGATCCACGGCGCGGACACCCAGCTCAAGACCTGGGTGTACTCACTGCCGTTCATGATGTCCAACATGATCGACGGCGCCAACGTGCCGAACGTCATCTGGACCCTGTCGTTCGAGATGGTCTTCTACCTCCTGCTGTCGGCGCTGTTCACCTTCCGGGTGCACCGGCACAGCGCGGGCTACGCCCTGACCGCGGCCATCGGGGCCGTCGCGCTCGGCGGCATCCTGCCGATATCGGGGCTGAGCCACGAATTCGGCAGCCGCCGGGTCGCGGTCGCCTCCCTCATACTGCTGTTCATCGCGCTCGCGCTCGCGGTCAGCGGGCGCCGGCTGCCGCGCGCGGTGGGGTGCGCCCTGGGCGCCGTGACCGGCCTGACGCTGCTCCTGTTCAACACGAGCTACCCGTACAACTGGAGCGGGCTGACGATCCTGGCGCTGATGTTCACCGGCACCATGCTCTACCGCGCCGAACGGGGCGACTTCGGGCGCGTCAAGGCGGCGGTGATCGCGGTCATCGTGTTCGGGCTGGCCATCGCGGCCGGAGTCTGGCACAGCGTGATGTGGCACATGACCGGGCCCGACCAGCTTCAGTTCGACCTGCAGTGGATCAGCTGCCTGGTGCTGGCCGGCGGGACGTTCGCGGTGGGCATGGCGCTGCGGCACCGGAGGGTCCCGCGCCTGCTGGCCTGGCTGGGCCTGGTCAGCTACTCGGTCTACATGCTGCACCCGATCGTGCTGAACGCCTACCGGTCCATCTCCGTCTTCCACCGGCCGCACCCGTTCCCGATCCAGGTCCTGCTGGCTGCGGGCATTCTGGCGGTCGTACTGGCCTGCTCGGCGCTCACGTACTACTTCGTCGAGTCCCCGATGCAGGGCGTCGGGCGCCGTTTCGCCCGGTTCCTGGAGGCCAGGTTCGGTCCCGACACCATCACCGAGAGCGTGCCTGTGCCGGCCGTGTCAGCCGTGCCGGACGGGCCCGCCGTGCNNCGGACGGGCCCGCCGTGCCGGACGGCCCCGCCGTGCCGGACGCGCCGGCCGTACCGGACGCGCCGGCCGTACCGGACGCGCCGGCCGTGCCTGCGGAGGAGCCCCGAGCGCCCCGCCCACCCCGGGCACCCGGGCGTGGTCGATGACCTGATGGACGGCCCCGCGGCCACGGACAGCCCCATCGCGAGGCCGGCTCCGTTTCCCTGCGATGCGCGCCGGATAACCTGATCAACTGTGGGAGAAACACCCGCTACGACGTCGCTGTACCGCAAGGTCGCTGATGATCTCCGGGCGGCCATCGCGGCGGGTACCTACCCCCCGGGAACGCGTCTCCCCTCAGAGAGCGACCTGGCCGAACGCTACTCGGTCTCTCGTGGCACCGTCCGGCAGGCGTTCGCCGCGCTCCGGGCCGATGGGGTGATCGCCTCCCGCCGCGGCGCACGCCGGATCGTGCTCGGCGGCCCTCAGCTGCAGAGCTTCGGGGAGCTGCTGAGCTTTTCCCGCTGGGCCAGGGCGATCGGCGAACGGCCGTCCGGCCGCGTGGTCGACATGACCCGCCGTGCGGCCAAGCCCTCGGAACACGAGCAGCTCGGGCTCCCGCCCGGTGCGATCATCTACCACCTGACCAGGGTGCGGATGCTGTCCGGGCAGCCGGTGATGATCGAGCGCACGGCCTTCCCGGAGCGGGTCGGCGCGCTGGTCGCGGGAATCGACGCGGACCGTGAGTCGATCTACGAGCGCCTGGAGGGGCTCGGCCTGGTGTTCGCCGACGCGGAGCACATCATCGATTCGGTGCCGGCCTCCGCCGACGACGTGCGCCTGCTCGGCTGCCGTCCGCGGGTCCCGTTGCTGCGCGAGCGGCGCCGGACCACCGACCCGACCGGCGTGCCGCTGGAGTGGTCCGAGGACCGTTACCTGGGCAGCGCGGTGGCGTTCACCGTGCACAACTCGGTCGCGGTCAGTGCGCTGTCCCGGCTGCCCGCCCACTGAGTGAGCGTTTAAATCAATCGCGGGTGGCCCGTTACCCGATTATCAACCGCATCGATCCTGGGGCTCCGTGGTGGCCGCCGAGTACGAGCTCCCGCTCGCCGCCTGACTTTGCGTCATAAAGTTCGGTGGCCCGAACCCTTGACTTTGCGCCATAAAGCGGGGTCTACTTTATGGCATAGAGTCGATCCAGGGAGACATCATGGGCCCCACACCCGACACCACCATCTCCGCCGGCAACGGCGGCAACTTCGACCCCCAGCAGGCCGCCGCCCTGCTGGACCAGACCACCCAGCAGGCACGCCGCAAGCTCGCGCCCTCCCCGCCGTGGCTCCTGGCGATCAGGGCGGTCGCGGTCCTGGCCGTCTGCGGAACGGTCTGGCTCTCGGTGCGCGGACAGCACCCCTACCAGGGCCCGACGGCCGCGGTCATCCCCGTCCTGGTCGCGTTCATCATCCTCAACTTCGGCGCCACCGTAGCGGTCCGCGAGCGCGCCATGGCCGGGATACGCGGCAGATCCCGGCTGCGCCCGGCCGAGATCATCATCCTGGTGGCCGCATTCGCCGCCACGATCGTGTTCATGGCCGCCGCCGGGGTCAGCTACGGCCGGTACCCGACCACGGTGCTGATCGTCCCCGGCCTGGCCTGGGCAGCCATTCTGGTGGCACGGGCCGGCTGGCGCCGGGCCGGTACCGGGCTCGCGGTCGCCGTCGTCGGCGTCGCGGGTGCGTTCGCCGGGCCGGCCGGGGCGTGGGCGGTCGCCGGTGTGGGCCTGTGCGCCGTGCTGCTGGGCAGGGCCGCCGCCGTCGCCTGGCAGCAGCGCCGCGGCGTGGCCCGGCCATGACCACCGACGAGCTCGACCCGCTGATCCACGTCCCCACCCGGCTGAAGATCGTCGCGACGCTGGCGGCACTGCCCGAGGGCGACACGCTCTCCTTCACCCGGCTGCAGGACATGATCGGGCTCACCCCCGGCAACCTGATCATCCACCTGCGCAAACTCGAAGAAGCCGACTACATCAGCAGCGAGAAAACCCGCAACGGGACCGTGTCCATCACCACGGTCGCTCTCACCGGCCACGGCCGCAAGGCACTCGGCACCTACACCCAGGCGCTGCGTGACCTGCTCGGCGGCCTGTAAACGGCCCGCCGGCCCCGGGCCTCCCGGACAGCCCTTCGACGAGGGGCTGTCCGCCGTTGCCGCGGGACACCTGCACCACCACCAAAGCGCCCAACCGGGCATCCGGAACCACCACCCGCGAGATCAGAACCCGCGTCCTCCAGGAACCACCGGGGGCCGCCCCCTCGATACGTGCCCGGTCATATCAAGCGCGCTTTCCCATGATCCCCTCATGGCCAGACCTCCGCGGCCCAGCCACGAACCCATGAACTCATTTACCAAAGACCCGCTAAGTGCCGCCGCAGCAGGCTCTGCAGCAGCGGCCGGAAGTGGTCGAAGTCCGGGCCGTCGCGGCCCGGGTTCTTGGCCGCCTCGTCCCAGCGCCGTACCGCGACCGCTGCGCTCGCATGCGGCAGCGTCTCAAACTCCGCGGCCTCCTCAGCATTCATCGGGCCGCCCTGGATGGCCAGCGTGTGCACGGACGCCGCGGACAGCTTCCCGTAGTAGCGGGGGACGACGGCGCACAGGTAGCGCTTGGCCGCCACGTGCAGCCGGACCGGCTCGGTCACGTCCTCGCCGAACCACTGGGCCAGCCATGCCGCGCCGGTCTCCCCGTGCCGGTTGTCGGTGCCCGCCATCAACTGCTGCCCGCTGACCGGTCCGCAGATATGTCCCACGTCGTGCAGCAGCGCCGCGGCCACCTGGGCGTCCGGCGCGCCCGCGGCCTCGGCCAGCGCCCCGGCCTGCCGCATGTGCACCGCCACGCTCACCTCTTCGCCCAGGTAGTCCTGGGCTCCCTCACCGGAGAACAGCTTGGCGATGATGTCGACGGCGGTCACGCCGCCACCTCCTGACCTTCCGCTGGCCCGGGGGCCGCCCTCGTATATCATTCCACATCGTGTTAAGTTGGCTATACAAGTTGGCACATAACTATACTAGCTAGCGCCGGTTCAGGCAGCCCGCGGCCCTTTCTATATGTCTCCCGTGGCGCTGGCCGGTGGGCGGCCGGCGGTTGACCAGGGAAGGGCGCACAGATGAATTCAGTTCCCGGGGCGGCCCGGGTGATCGTGATCGGCGGCGGCGTGCTCGGCACGATGCACGCCGTCGCGGCGCGCCGGCGTGGTTTTGAGGTCGTCCAGCTGGAGCGTGAGCCGGATGCCCGCGGCGCGAGCGTGCGGAACTTCGGGCTCGTGTGGGTGAGTGGCCGCGCGCCCGGCCCCGAACTGGACCTGGCGCTCCGCGCCCGCGAGCGCTGGGCCGAGATCGCCGCCGAAGTCCCCGGCGTGGGGTTCCGCCCGCACGGCTCCCTGACCCTGGCCGCCGGCGACGCCGAGATGAGCCTGATCAAGGAGGCGTCCGCGCTCCCGGACGCGCCGCGGCGCGGCTACGAGGTGCTGGACGTGGCCGCCGCCCGTGCCGTCAACCCGGCTCTGCGCGGGGAGTTCGCCGGCGCGCTGCTGTGCACCCGGGACGCGATCGTCGAACCGCGGGCCGTGCCGTCGGCCCTGCGCGCGCACCTGCTGGCGTCCGGTGGATACCGCTGGCTGCCGGGCCGTGAGGCCGTCGTGGCGGAGCCGCACGCCGTGCGCGACCACACCGGCGAATGGCATCGCGGCGATCTCGTCGTGATCTGCTCGGGAGCGGCCTACACCGGGATCGCAGGGCCCCACCTGGCCGCCTGCCCGGTACCGCCACTGCGCCGGGTCCGGCTGCAGATGATGCAGACGCGGCCCTTCGCCGCCCGGCTGACGACGGCCATCGCCGACGGCGACTCCATGCGCTACTACCCGGCGTTCGACCTGCCCGGCCGGCGCCTGCTCGGCCCGCAGACCCCGGCCGCCGCGCGCACGCGGGCGCAACTGCTGCTGGTCCAGCGGCTTGACGGCGGCCTGACCATCGGTGACACCCATGAGTACGACGAACCGTTCGGGTTCGACGTGGACGAGGACGCCTACGATCACCTGCGCGCCCGGGCTGAGACCCTGCTCGGGGCGCCGCTGCCACCCGTCCAGCGCCGGTGGGCGGGGGTATACAGCCAGGTCACTGGAGACGAGCTTTACCACCGTGCACAGATCGAGCCGGGAGTCGTCCTGGTCACCGGGCCCGGCGGGCGCGGCATGACGTGCTCCCCGGCCATAGCGGAGGAGACATTCGCATGAGCACGCCGATCACGATCGCCTGCCTGGATATGGCCGGCACCACGGTCCGCGACGACGGCCTCGTCATGGACGCGTTCGGGTCCGCCATCGCCGGCCGGGGCCTGTCCGCCGCCGAGCACGACCAGGCCATGAAGGACGTCCGCGCCAGCATGGGCCAGTCCAAGATCGAGGTCTTCCGCCGGGTCCTGGGCGATGCGGAGACGGCGGCGGACGCCAACCGGTCCTTCGAGCGGTACTACGCCGCCGCGGTGCGGGCCGCGGGGGTCACCGCGCTGCCCGGGGCGGTCGAGGTCATGACCACGCTGCGCGCCGCCGGCGTGAAGGTCTGCCTGCTGACCGGGTTCTCCCCGGCCACGCGCGACGCCCTGATCGGCGCGCTGGACTGGCGCCCGCTCATCGACCTCGCCCTGTCGCCGGCCGACGCGGGACGCGGCCGCCCGTGGCCGGACCTCCCGCTCACCGCGCTGCTCCGGCTCGGCGGCGGCGCGGTCAGCGAGCTGGCCGTGGTGGGGGACACGCCCAGTGACATCGAGTCCGGCCTGCGGGCGGGCGCGGGCCTGGTGGCCGGTGTGCTGACCGGCTCCACCAGCCGCGAGGAATTCACCCGGGCCGGGGCGGCGCACATTCTGGACACGGTGGCCGGGCTCCCGGCCCTGCTGGGTCTCTGACCGCCCGCGAGGGCCGCCAGCGGGCCGGCCGCTAACCGGGCCGCCCGCGGGCCGCTAACCCGTCGGGCCGAACCGCTCGATCCGGATGCGCTCGACCGGCATCCCGGCCCCGTGGAGCACGGTCGTTGCGGCGTCGGCGAAGCCGGACGAGCCGCAGACGAACCCGGTGGCCTCCGGGTTCAGCGGTCCCGGCAGGTCAGCGGGGGAGAGCCGCCCGGCCAGGCGCGGCCAGGACGGCGGGGTGGAACGGGTGTAGATGATCGTCGTCTGCGGGCCGGGCAGTTCCGCGGCGTAGTAAAGCTCGGCCGGCCGGCGGACCGAGACGACGAGGCGCAGCAGGTCCTGCCGCCCGCTCCGGCGCGCGAGCCGCAGCATCGACATCAGCGGGACGATCCCCGAGCCGCCGCCGATCAGCACGGCCGGTGTGTCCCCTCGCCACACGAACCAGCCGCCGATGGGCCCGCGCACTTCAAGCTCGTCCCCGACCATGACCACCTCGTGCAGGAACGAGGAGACCTCGCCGTCCGGCAGGTGCTCCACGGTCAGCTCGATCTCACCGGAATCGCCGGGCGCGGAGGCGACCGAGTAGGAACGCTGCGCCCGGTATCCGTCCGGGGCGGTCAGCCGGATGAGGAAGTGCTGGCCGGCCAGGTAGGGCGCCGGCTCGCTCAGCGCCAGCCGGAACGTCTTGGCCGTCGGCGTCTCCTGGCGGATCTCGGTGACGCGTGCCTGCTGCCATTTGCCGGGGCGGGGGAAGGAGCCGGGCGGCCCCGCGTCGCTGAGCTGCTCGGTCACGGTGCCGTTCAGTCTCCTTGGTAGCGCTGCTCGAGCCAGGGATCGCCCCGGTCGTGGTAGCCGTTGCGCTCCCAGAATCCGGGTTCGTCGTGGTCGAGCAGACGGAGCCCGGAAACCCACTTGGCGCTCTTCCAGAAGTAGAGGTGCGGGACGAGCAGCCGCGCCGGGCCGCCGTGCTCCCTGCCGAGCGGCTGGCCCTCGAAGTCCCACACCACCCACGCCTTCCCGCCGGTCACGTCGGCCAGCGGCAGGTTGGTGGTGTACCCGGTGTGCGACGTGGCGAGCACGTAGCCGGCCGACGGCATCGGCCGGGCCGCGGCCAGGAGCGTGTCGACGGATACGCCGTGGAACGAGACGCCCAGCTTCGACCAGGTGGTAACGCAGTGGATGTCGCCCGCGTAGTCCGATCCCGGCAGGGCCCTGATCTCGTCCCAGGTCCATTTGACCGGTTGCTCGACCAGTCCCTCGATGTTGAACGACCAGGTCGCGGTGGACAGGGTGGGAGTGGCTTCGGCGGTGAGCACGGGCCAGTCCGCGCCCACGTCGTACTGGCCCGGTGGCAGCCGCGGATCACGAGCCCGGCGCCCGCGGAACCCTCTCGTGAAGGTCATGCGTCAACCTTCCCTGCTCGGGGTCGCATGACCCTATCTTGCCCTGTCCCCTTCCCACCGCACCACTCGAGCCGGGCGCTGCGGGCCGGGCTCCTCGTGTCGAGCCGGGCGCTGCGGGCCGGGCTCCTCGTGCTGTGCCCAGCTCGTGCGTATCTTTTCGGGTGGCCCGCGACTCAGCCCGTGTAGGCGGTGAAGATCTTGGTGAAGTCCAGCGGTGACTGACTGATCTCCGAGCATGAGGGCAGGCCGCCGACGCTGCCGCTGCACGGCTGGTCCCGGTCCACCGACCAGAACGCCAGCCGTCCCAGGTGGTTCGCTTCGGCGAAGCTGACCAGGGTGTGCGCGTCGGCCTCGGTGAACACCTCAGCCGCGTCGTCGTTCTGCCCGATCATCGGGGTGACGCCGATGTTCGCGTACGTCATGGACGGCCACAGCGTCTGCGTGTAGGCCAGGGTGGCCTGCGCCGCGTCCACCGCGTCGGTGCCCATCTCCGCGCCAGGGTCCCACGAGCCGTAGTAGTCCATGGCCATGCCGTTGATGAGGTCGATCCGCGTGCCGTTGGCCTTGGCCGCCGCCAGGAAAGCCCGGCCGTTGCTGTCCGGCCCGGTCGGGTCGACCGGGATCGTCACCGAGACGACGAGGCCGGGGTTGGCCGCCTCCAGGGCGTTGATCGCCTGGAAACGCATGGTGTTGTCCGCGGTGTAGGCGATCTCGGCGCCCTCGATGTCGAAGTCGATGTGGGTGACGTGCAGCGTGCTGATCACGGACTGGTACGCGGCGGTGAGCTGGCTGAGGCTGGTGCAGGAGACGGCCAGCTCGCTGCCGGCTTCGCCGCCGAAGGAGACGATCGGCTGGGCGCCGTCGGCCTCGGCCGTGGTGATCTCCCCGGTCACGGTGGGGTCGTTGGTGACCGGCAGGGTGTCACCCCAGATCGGCGTGCAGCCGCTGCCGATGACGAAGGCGGCGCTGAACGCCTTCAGCCCGGCCGAGGTGGCGGCGTTGTTGAGCATGCTCTCCTGGTTGTTCGTCAGGTCGACGTACGGCGCGACGGAATAGCTGCCGCTGCCTGAGCCCCCGCCGCCTCCGCCCCCGGACGACGCGGTGGTCGCCTGCACCGAGCCGGACGCCGCCGATTCGCCCGCGCTGTTGTAGGCCGTGACCGCGAACGTGTAGGCCGTGCTGGCGGCGAGCCCGCTGATCGTGCCGGAGGTGCCCGTGGTCGAGGTGGCCTTGGTGCCGTTCTCATAGATGTTGTAACCGGTCACGGTTCCGCTGGGCGCGGTCCAGGACAGGGAGACGGACGAGGAGGTGGTTGCGGTCACGGCCAGCCCGGTAGGCGCGGCGGGAGCCGATCCGCCTCCGCCTCCGCCTCCGCTGCCGGCCGTGCCGGTCAGCGCGAGGTCGTCGGCGTAGTAGGTGCCCTGGCCGTACCATCCGTGCACGTAGATCGTCACACTGGTGGTCGATGCGCCGGTGCTGAACGAGGTGGATAGCTGCTGCCAGCCCGAGGTACCCGGAGTCCAGTTGTCGGTGTCGCTGCTCCCGGTTCCGCTGTCGCCAATGAACACGTACGCGCCCTCGACGTAACCGCTCAGCGAGTACGAGGAACCGGGCTGGACACTGACCTCCTGCGAGCATTGCGCGTCGTCGGACGAGCTGGCCGCACCCGCCAGCGCATACGAACCCGAATGCACGGTGGCGCCTTTACGTGTACTGGGGTACACGTGATGGCGCCTTTACGTACAAAGCCTTCGCCCGGGGCGTGGTCCCGCAGGTCACAGTGTTCTCATAGGCCCATCAGGTACCGTGGCCTCGCCCCGCAATGATCACGGCGGGCCGTCGTCGGCGCTCCAGTGGCCGTCGCGGGTGTCGCCGTGGCCGGTCGTTGCGAGGGTGGGCTCCCGCGGCCGCTGCACCGCCCCGGTGGGGACAGTCCTGCACTGGCTCCTGCGCTGGCCGCGCGGCGGAAACGATGCCAAGCTGGTCGGATGAGCGGGGACGAAGAACGGGACGGGGTCCCGCTGACCAACCTCGACCAGCCGCTCTTTGGCGAGGCGGAGGCCACCAAGCGGGACCTGGTGGACTACCTGGACGCGGTGAGCGACCGGATTCTCCCGGTGCTGGCGGACCGGCCGTTGTCCGTTATCCGGGCGCTGCGCGGCCAGGCGCCCTTCATGCAGAAGAACGTGCCCAAGTACACCCCGGCCTGGGTGCGGACCGTCGCGGTCTGGGCCGAAGCCTCCAAGCGCGAGGTGTCCTACGCGCTGTGCAACGATCGCCGGACGCTGCTGTGGTTCGCCAACCAGCGCGCCGTCGAGTACCACCCGGGCCTCGTCCTGGCCGGTCAATGGGACCAGCCGACCCACCTTGTGCTCGACATCGACCCCCCGTCGGCGGACACGTTCGGCCTGGCGGTTCGCGCGGCGCATCTGGTCCGCCAGGCGCTGGCCGACGTGGGCCTGGCCGGCGCGGTCAAGACCAGCGGCGCCAAGGGCGTGCACGTATTCGTCCCGCTGGACGGCGAGGTGACGGCCTTCGACGCGGCGGCGGCCACCCGGGCGATCGGCGCCCGGGCCGAGCGGCTCGATCCCGCGCTCGCGACGACGGCGTTCATCCGGGACGACCGTGAGGGCAAGGTGTTCATCGACTCGACCCGGGCCGGCGGCGCCACCGTCGTGGCCGCGTACAGTCCGCGCCTGCGGCCGGGTGCGCCGGTGTCGTTCCCGGTCCCCTGGGAGGACCTGGACCACGTCGCGCCCGGCGATTTCACCGTGCACACCGCGGTTCCGGTGCTCGCCGGGAGTGACCCGTGGGCCACCCTGATGCCCGCGCCGCAATCGCTCAGCGCCGAACTGGTCGAGGAGGGCCACACCATCCCCATCGCCCGGGTCCAGGCCATGCACGAGGGCAAGCGCCGCGCCCGCGCCCGCCGTAGCTGACGCCGCGCCCGCGCCCGCCGTAGCTGACACCGGCCTGCGCCCGCCGTGGCTGACGCCGACCCGCGCCTGGCGTGCTTGACGCCCGCACCCGCCCCGGCTGACGCCTGCGCCTGATCGCCGAGGCGTCCTAGGTCCCGGACGGACAGCGGCCGCCCGCAAGGGCAGGCCTTCCCCTCAAGGCCCGCTGCCCAGCAGGGTGCGGAGAACGTCCTTGAAGCTGCTCGCGGCCGCCGGCCCCAGCGCGCCGAGGAACTGCTGCTCGGCCCGGTCGGCGGCCTCGGTGGCGTCGATCAGCGTTGTCCGCCCGGCGGCGGTCAGCTCCACGATGTTCTTGCGGCGGTCACCGGGATCGGGCCGGCGCCCAACCA
Source organism: Actinomycetota bacterium (assembly GCA_003164955.1). Classification (GTDB taxonomy): domain Bacteria; phylum Actinomycetota; class Actinomycetes; order Streptosporangiales; family Streptosporangiaceae; genus Bog-532. Next base: position 12,871 of record PLRW01000304.1, on the reverse strand, counting down.
GTCGCTTGCGTTCCAGCCCGTCGACCAGCGCGACCATCGTCGTCCGGTCGATGCCCAGCTGGCGGGCGGCTTCCTGCTGCGACAGCGGTTCCGGTCCGGCGAGCCGGGTCAGTACGGCCAGTTCCCGGCCGTCCACCTGGTGGGGGGCGAGTGCCTCGCGGGACCTCTCCGCGTAGCGCAGGTACGCGTGCTTGAGCAGGTAACCGAGCCGCGCGCTGGCCAGTGGGCCTTCCGTTGACACAGGCAGATCCTATCGTTAGCCTGATCGTCAGTAAGACTGATAATCAATGGTACTGACGTTAACGAACGCCGGAACCGGCGCCATACCCAGGGAGCAGCGAGGACGATGAGCGACCATGGCCTGACAATCGGCATCAAGGCCTCTCAGCAGCACGCCTCGATCGGTGATCTCCGGCGGTTGTGGCACACCGCTGACGAGGCGGGCTTCGATAGCTGCTGGGCGTTCGATCACCTCGTGCCGATGGGGCGCGTGCGCGAGGGTGACATCTTCGAGGGGTGGACGATCCTGGCCGCGATGGCGGAGGCGACCCGGCGGATCCGGATCGGCACCCTGGTGACGTCCAACCTGTACCGTCATCCCGGCCTGCTGGCCAAGATGGCCGTCACCGTCGACCATCTCAGCGGGGGCCGGCTGACCATGGGGCTCGGCGCGGGCGGGGACGCGTACGCGGACGCGATGTTCGGCTTGCCCTTGCCGACGGCCCGCGAGCGCGTCGGGCGGCTGGGCGAGGCGTGCGACGTGCTCACGCGGTTGTGGACGGAGCAGACGGTCACGTTCCGCGGCACCTACTACACGCTCGAAGAGGCTCACTCAGATCCGAAGCCGCTGCAGAAGCCGCGGCTACCGCTGTGGATCGCCAGCAACGGGCCCCGGTACGGGCTGCGCGTGGTGGCGGCCCACGCCGACGTCTGGCTGAACGCGAGCCTGACGCCGGAGGACCTCGGCGACCTGGTCCGGCTTTCCCGCCGGCTGGACGAGCACTGCGCGGACGTCGGCCGGGATCCGGCCACGATCCGGCGGGCGGTCCAGTTCCGCGTACCGGATCGCGCGGACGAGATCCTCCGGGCCGCCGAACGGTACGCGCGGGCCGGCTTCTCCGACCTCATCCTCATGCCGTATCAGGGCGGCGCCGACCGGGTCGAGGAGCTGGCCGGGTTGCTGCCCGCGCTGCGCGCGCTCGGCGGGACACCCAGCTAATAGCTAAGGCCGCGCCGCGCACCGTCACGCGCCGCCCGTACCGCTTGGGCCGCTTGGGCCGCCTATACCGGCTGCGGTGTCCGCCGGCCGGTCACCGAGGTCGGGCGGATCCGGATCCAGAACGGGCGCTCCACGGTGCTGACCCAGGGCCGGAGACCAGCGCGGCCGAGCCGGTCCACCTCGGCGTCCTCGTCGACCGGTTCGGCGCGGCCGTTCACGACGACGCTCCACCCGGAGTGGGTCCGCTCGTCGTAGTCGTCCACCTCGAACGTGATCGGCCTCTGCCCCTCCGTCGCGGACAGCTTCGATCCGCGTGCCGTTCGGAAGATCACGTCCTGCCCGTCGACCAGATGGTTCACTGGGAGGACCTGTACCTCGCCGTCGGCCATGAAGCCCACCCGCCCGACCGGAACCGAGGCCAGCAGCCGCAGGCATGTATCGAACGAGAGCGTCTCGAGCCCAGCATGGTCGATCGAATGGCCTGGCATAGCGACCTCCCGGAGTACACTCGGCCGGGCTCAGCGAGCCTGGGCTCGGGTACTGTTCCCTTTTCTCCGAGGATTCCCCATGCCCGCGCCCGCAACAGCTGGCGAAAGTCCCTCCGGCCGGGGCCGTTCGGCTCCTTGCCGCAAACACTGTTTCAGCCTCGTTTCGGCTGAGTTTCAGCGCCGTGTCGTGACCAGCACCGGCGTGTTCCCCATCGTCACCTCCACCGGCGCGCCGGGCGCGGGCGCCTCGGCGCTGGGCACGTCGACCTGGACCGTGACGTCTCCGGACAGCAGGACGCTGATCCTGCTCAGCGAGCCGAGGAAGGTCGCGATCGTGACGATCCCGCTCCCGGCCTGAGCCGCCGTGAGGTGCAGGTCCTCCGGCCGGACCAGGACGTCCACCAGCCGGCTCGGCTCCCCGGGCCCCCCGGGCCGCTCTCCCTTGATGGGCAGCGTGGCCCCGAGCACGCGCACGCGGCCGCCCGCTTCCAGCTCACCGGGGATCCGGTTCATGGTGCCGACGAATTCCGCGACGAACGCGGTGGCGGGGCGGGCGTACAGCTCGCTGGGCGCCGCGACCTGCTCGAGCCGTCCTTCGCGCATCACGCCGACCCGGTCGGCCATGGACAGCGCCTCTTCCTGGTCGTGCGTGACGAACAATGTGGTCGTGTGCAGGCGCTGCTGCAGGGAGCGGATCTGCTCGCGGAGCTGGACGCGGACCTTGGCGTCCAGCGCGGACAGCGGCTCGTCGAGCAGCAGCACGCTCGGCTCGATGGCGAGCGCCCGCGCCAGCGCGACCCGTTGCTGCTGGCCACCGGACAGCTGATGCGGGTACTGCCGGGCCTGGTCGGCGAGCCCCACCATCTCCAGCAGTTCCGTCGCCTGGCTGCGCCGCCGGTCCGCGCTCTTCTTGCGCATTCGCAGCCCGAACGCCACATTGTCCAGCGCCGACATGTTCGGGAAGAGGCTGTAGCTCTGGAACACCATGCCCATGTCCCGGCGGGCGGCCGGGACCGCCGACATGTCCCGCCCGTCGACCAGCACCGAGCCGTGGTCGGCGGACTCGAAGCCGGCCAGGATGCGCAGCGCGGTGGTCTTCCCGCAGCCGGACGGGCCGAGCAGCGCCACCAGCTCCCCGGGCTCGATCTCCAGGTTCAGTCCGTCCAGGGCGCGGACGGCCCCGAAGAACCGGCTGAGGTTCTGCAGCGAGACATGCGCGCCGGCACCGTCGGCCGGCCCGGCCGGGCCGGCCGCGCCCGCAGCCGTGGCCGAGCCCGTAGCCCTCGCAGCACCTGACGCTCCGGCGCCTGCCCCGGCACCCTTGGCGGTGTTCGCGGTCATGAGGTCCTTCCAGTGTCTCGGCGGGCCACGGAAAACAGGGCCACCTCCCCGCCGCCGGTGCGCCGCGCGTGCCGGCCGCCCAGCATCGTGATGGCCAGCAGGACGAGCCAGGTCACGAACAGGGCCAGCAGCGAGGCGGCCACCGAGATCGGCCCGCTGGTCTGATCAAAGACCACGATCCACACCGGGAACGTCTGGTACAGGTCGAGGCTGGCCATGGTGTACTCGCCGAGCACCAGGGCCACGGTCAGCACGGTGGCGGACAGCAGGGCGGTGGTGAGGTTGGGCAGGACGACCCGCCGCAGGGTGGACGCCCAGCCGGCGCCCAGCGAGTTGGACGCCTCGACCAGGGTCTTGAGGTCGAACGAGCGCAGGCCGGCGTCGATCGACCGGTAGGCGAACGGCATCGCGAGGACCACGTACTCCAGGGCCAGCAGGTAGGGCGTGCTCTTGAGGAAACCCGGGGCCACCTGGAGCAGCCCGACGATCAGCACGATCGGCGGGATGACGATCGGCAGGATCGTGATCCCCTCCAGCAGCCGCCGCAGCCGCGGCAGCCGCAGGTGCACGTAGACCGCGGTGGGCAGCATCAGGGCCAGCGTGATCACGGTGGTGATGACCGCGAGCCGGACCGAGAGCCCCAGGGAGCCCGCGAACCCGGACTGGTGGATGACCGACCCGAAGGACCCCCAGCCCGCGAACCGCAGCGCCGCGTACAGCGGGATGAGGAAGTACGCGCCGGCCAGGATCAGGATCAGCCACCGCCAGGGCGTGAAACCGTCCCGGCGGCCGGACCGGGGCCGGGCCCGCCCGTGGGCCGTCCCGGCGGCGCCGGGCTCTCCGGCCGCGATCGTGTCTACTGCAGCCATCGTGCCGACCTCCGCTGGAGCACCACGTAGATTCCCATGGCGATCGCGATGATGATGACCATGCCCAGCCCGAGCGCCTTGCCGACGTTCTGCTGGCCGGCCACGACGTTCCCGTTCAGGAACGTCCCGATCTGGATCGGGGTCAGCGCGATCGTTCCGCTGGTCATGGCCTGGGCCGTGGCGTAGGCGGACAGCGAGCTGCCGAACAGCAGCAGCACGCAGCCGAGGAACGACGGCATCAGCACCGGGCCGCCCACGTGCCGCCAGTACTGCCAGGTCCGGGCGCCCATGTTGGCGGCCGCCTCGCGCCAGGCCGGCCGCAGCCCCTCCAGTGCGGGCAGGATCACCAGCACCATCAGCGGGATCTGGAAGTACATGTAGACCACGACCACACCGCTGAGGCTGTACAGGCTGAAGCCGTGCTGGTACGGGTTGAACCCGAGGTCGTTCAGCCACCGGGTGGCCAGCCCGCTGGAGCCGAGGGTGGCGATGAACAGGAAGGCCAGCGGCACCCCGCCGAAGTTGGCGAAGACGCCCGACGCGGTGATCGCCACCTGCCGCAGGATCGACCCGCGCTTCGCGGTCCAGATGGAGTAGGCGATCAGCAGGCCGAGGATTCCCGGTACCACCGCCGCGACCACCGACAGCTCGATGCTCTGGGCGAAGCCGTGCAGGTATTCACCGTGCGTGGCGATCCTGACGTTGCCGAGGGTGAAGCCGCCGTTCGGACTCTGGAAGGCGCCGATGGCCACCGCGACCAGCGGCGCGCCCAGGCCCAGCGCCATGTACACGCCGAACGGCACCACCCCGGCCATCCGGCGCAGCCCGCGCGCCGCCGCGACCGCCGCGCCCGGGCCGCCCGGGGCCCCGGAATCCGAGAAGAATTCCGGGGCCCCGGCGCTCACCAGCTCGTCCATCCTCAGCCGCTCACACGCCGGGCCACTGCGCCGAGACGATCGTCGCGGCGGCCGCCTGCTGCGCCTGCGTCGGGAACGTCAGCGTCGTGGACGGCGCCGCCGGCAGGGCCTTGTACGCGGTCTCGTTGACCGTGCTGCTGCTGAGCAGCGTGGGCAGTTCGATGGGCCGGGCCTTCCCCTCCAGCCACAGGTTCTGGCCCGTGGTCGTGTAGAGGTACTCCTCCCACAGCCGGGCCGCGGCCGGGTCCGGTGCGGTCTTGCTGATGGCCTGGTCGTAGTAGGCGGCGTAGTGGCCGTCCGACGGGATCACGATCTTGAGCCCAGGGACGCCCGGGCCGGCCTCCGAGGCCAGCAGGTAGTCCCACCAGATCAGGATCGGCGTCTGGCCGCTTTCCATGGTGGCCGCGCTGCCGGTGACCGGGACGAAGTTGCCGGCCTGGTGCAGCTTCTTGAAGTAGGCCACGCCCGGCGCGATGTTGCTGAACGAGCCGCCGTTGGCCAGTGCCGCCGCGTAGACCGCGGCGAAGGCGGCGCCCGCCTGCGTCGGGTTGCCGTTGATCGCGACCTCGTTCTTGTAGGCCGGCTTGAGCAGGTCGGCGAACGACGTCGGCGGGGTCTTCACCTTCGCCGAGTCGTAGCCGATCGCGACGTACCCGCCGTAGTCGGCGTAGTAGGTGCCGTCGCTGGCCTTGGCGCTGGCCGGGATGTCGCTCCAGCTCGCCACGCGGTACGGGGCGAGGATGCCCTGCGCGTCGGCCTTCACCGCGAACGAGTTGCCAATGTCGAGCACGTCCGGGGCCCGGCTCTGGCCCTTGAGCTGGTTGACGGCGTTGATCTCGTCCTGGCTCGTCCCGTCCGGGTTCGCGTCGTTGATCTTGATGCCGTACTTGGCCGTAAAGTCCTTCATGATCGTGCCGTAGTTGGCCCAGTTCGCGGGCAGCGTGATGACGTTGAGCTGCCCTTCCTTCTTGGCCGCGGTCACGAGGGCGTTCATGCCGCCCACCGCGGTGGCGGACGTGGCCGAGGACACCGACGTGGTGCTCCCCGAATTGCTGCTGCTGGCGCCGCTGGATGAGCTGCTGCCGCATCCGGCCGCGAAGACAAGGCTGCCGATCGCGGCCGTGGCCGCGATCGCGTATTTTCCGCGCAAAGTTTTCCCTCCCGTGCCCAGGCCTTATGTCGGCCGAAAGCCGTCGATCCTGGCTCGATCGTCCACATCATGGCTAGACAAGTTGACCGGAAGGTGACGAAACGATGGACGTGCCGGGGCTGGCCAGTGTCTGCTCGCCGTCCAAATGATCCCGATATGGCACGGTGTTGGCCCGGGGCCAGCACAGCCTCTTATTCGACCGGGAACGTCAGCGCGGCCGGCATGTGGATGAAGACGTCCCAGATATAGTCCGGCCGCCCCGCCTCCAGCACGAGCACGCTCGCGCTCTCCGACAGCCGGTTGGCCAGCGCGCTCCCGGCCGAGCCCCCGCCGACGATGATGAAGTCGTACGGGGGCTGCTCCTAGGCGCTGAGGACCTCGAGGACCTCGAGGACCTGTGGCCCGTACTTTGCCAGTTTGGCCTCGCCGACGCCATTGACGCCGGATAGCCCGGTGAGCGTCGATGGTTTCTCCGTCGCGATCTGGCGCAGCGTTGCGTCGTGGAAGATCACGTAGGCCGGGACGTTCTGCTCCCGCGCGGTACCCGCCCGCCATTCGCGCAGCCGCTCGAAGAGCTTGGCCGCCTCCGGCGTCATGTCCGCCCCGCCGGCCCCGCCCGGCGCGCCCGCGCCGCCGCCCGCCCCGGCCCGTCCCGACCGGCTGGCCCGGGGCGCCCGGACCCGCTCGGGCTCGCGCCGCAGCATGATCTCGCGTTCCTTGCGCAGCACCCCGGCGCTGGCCGGGGTCAGCGTCAGCACGCCGAAGTCGCCCTCCACACCGAGCAGTCCCTGGGCCAGCAACTGCCGCGCGACGCCCCGCCATTCGTGCTCGCGCAGGTCGGCGCCCACCCCGAAGACGCTCAGCCGATCATGGCCGTTCTCGGCCACCTTCGGTGTCGCCTTGCCGGTCAGGATGTCGATGACGTGGCCGGCACCGAACTTCTGGCCGCGCTCCTTGGCCAGCCGGTACACCGCCGACAGGAACTTCTGCGCCGCGACCGTGCCGTCCCACACCTGCGGCGGGGCCGTGCAGGTATCGCAGTTGCCGCAGGCGGGGGCCTCCTCGCCGAAGTAGGCCAGCATCTGCGCCCGGCGGCATTCGGCCGTCTCGCACAGGGCCAGCATCGCGTCCAGGTGGGTGGCGAGGCGGCGGCGGTGCGCGTCGTCGCCGGGGGAGGTGTCGATCATCCGGCGCTGCTGCACGACGTCGGATAGCCCGTACGCGAGCCACGCGACCGACGGCATGCCGTCGCGCCCGGCCCGGCCGGTCTCCTGGTAGTAGCCCTCGACCGATCGCGGCATGTCCAGATGGGCCACGAAACGGACGTCCGGTTTGTCGATCCCCATGCCGAACGCGATCGTCGCCACCATGATCAGCCCGTCTTCGCGCAGGAAGCGCGCCTGGTGCGCGGCGCGCGTGCCCGCGTCCAGTCCCGCGTGGTACGGCAGCGCCGGGATCCCCTGGGCGGCCAGGAACTCCGCGGTCTTGTCCACCGACGCGCGGGACAGGCAGTACACGATGCCGGCCGCGCCGGGGTATTCCGTGCGCAGCAGGTCCAGCAGTTGCTTGCGCGGCTCGTTCTTCAGCACGATCCGGTAGGAGATGTTCGGCCGGTCGAAGCTGGCCACGAAGTGGCGTGCCCCGCCCAGGTTGAGCCGGGTCGCGATCTCGGCCCGGGTGGCCTGCGTGGCCGTGGCGGTCAGCGCGATCCGCGGCACGTCCGGCCAGCGCTCGTGCAGTGCGGACAGCTCCAGGTAGTCCGGCCGGAAGTCATGCCCCCACTGCGCCACGCAGTGCGCCTCGTCGATGGCGAACAGCGAGATCTTCCCGCGGTCGAGCAGTCGCATCGCCGACTCGGCGCGCAGCCGTTCGGGCGCGAGGTACAGCAGGTCAAGCTCGCCGGCCAGAAAGGCGGTCTCGACCCGCCGCCGTTCGCCGGCGTCCTGGGTGGAGTTGAGGAACCCGGCCCGTACGCCCAGCGCGGTCAGCGCGTCCACCTGGTCCTGCATGAGCGCGATCAGCGGCGAGATGACCACGCCGGTACCTTCGCGCACCAGCGCCGGGATCTGGTAGCACAGCGATTTCCCGCCGCCGGTCGGCATGAGGACGAGCGCGTCGCCCCCGCCGCTCACATGGTCGATGATCTCCCGCTGCGGCCCCCGGAACACCTCGTACCCGAACACCCGCCGCAAGATCTCCAGCGGCCGGTCATCGGCCACCCCCACGCCGCCAAACCCGGTCTCCGCGACTGCTGCCACGCCCGCGATCCTACGGCCCCCCACCGTCAGCGGGGCCCAGGGCCGGGATTCTTCCTCCCCACCGCCGGGACCCAGGACCGGGGATCCGCCGGCCCTCACGTGGGCCCACACCCGGTGCCGGTCCGCGCCGGGATCCGCCGGCCCTCACGTGGGCCCACACCCGGTGCCGGTCCGCGCCGGGATCCGGCGGCCCTCCTGTGGGCCACCCTTGGTGCCGGTCCGCGCGGGGATCCGCCGGCCCCCAGTGGGCCCACGCCTGTCGCCTGGAGATCCGTGGCACACACCTTGACATTCTGAAATTTCACCTGCTAATTTTTCTTAGCAGATGCAAGGAAGGATGTCTGTGGAAACCGAGGACATGACCGGAGACGGCCTCCTGCAGGTGCTGTCAACGCTGGCCAATCCGCACCGGCTGCGGGTGCTGGCCGCGCTGGCGGAGAAGCGGAACTACGTGAGCCGGCTGGCCCGCGAGCTGGGCATCAGCCGGGCGCTGCTCCAGGTTCACCTGCGGAAACTGCAGGCGGCGGGCCTGGTGTCGGCCGACATCGAAGTCTCAGAGGACGGTAAGGCGATGAAGTTCTACGAGGTAACGCCCTTCGTTCTGCACGTCACCCCGGAGACGATCATGACCGCGGTGCGGTCGCTGGGCGCGGAGAGCGAACTGGAGGCGGACCTGCGATGAGGAACAGGACAGCCGAGACGGCGGTTATCTGCGCGACCGGCCTGATCGCGCTCGCCGTGGTGCTCTACGGGCTCCACGTGGCCGCCGCCACCGGCCAGGCGCTGGTGGCGGTAATAATTAGCCTCGTATCCGGAGCCTCGGTGATCGCGTGGGCCCGGTACCTCACCACCAGGAAAAAGGCACAGGCCGAGCTGACCGGCGGGGAGCAGTACCGCGGACTGGCCGACGAGTACCGTCGGCTCGCTGACCTGGCCATCACCGCCCAGGAGCACACCGACCTCAAGCTCGGGGAGCTCAGCGCGCAGCTCGACTACGTGCGTGAGCAGAACGATTCCCTGCAGAAGATCCTTAAGGAAGTCGAGTAGGTCCTCCGTCCCCGGCTACTCCGCGCATTCCGTACGCGGAGCCGGGGATCTGGCGGCCGTCGCCGGGCTAGCATCGCTCACGTGAGCGAGATTGATGCGGTGGCCCGGGTCCGGGAGATCTGCCTCGCCTTGCCCGAGGCGGCCGAGAAATCGTTCGGCGGTCACACGTCCCCGGCGTTCCGGGTCCGCGACAAGATGTTCGCCACGATCAGCGAGGATCGCATCGCCATGACGTTCAAGGCCGCCGCCGGGGTGCAGGAGGCGCTGGTCGGGGACGACCCGGAACGGTTCTACGTGCCGCCGTACGTCGGCTCCAAGGGCTGGGTGGGCGCGCGGCTGGACGTCGGCCAGGACTGGGACGAGATCGCCGAACTGCTGGTGGACAGCTACCGGCTGATAGCACCCAAGCGCCTCGCCGCCCTCGCCGACGTTCCGCGCCCGGCGCCCTAGCCACCCCGCCCGGCGTCCCAGCGGCCCGGCCCGGCGTCTGCGGGCACCGTCACCACGTCCGCGGGTGGCCGAAGCCCCGGCGGGCCGCATCACCACGGCCGAGCACGCGATACGGATAACCCCGGCGACCGCGATCGCCATCGGCTGCTTCATCGCCAGCTCCCGTCAGGACCGTCCGATATTGTTGCTACTGACGCCAGGCTGCCGTTGTTCAGGAGTCAATGTGCTTTTTGCTCATGACACGACCGCGGCGCTGACGCTCGCCACCGATCTGGTCAACACGGCCCGCGTCGACCCGGCCGCTGGCCAGGCCCGGCTGGACACGGCCCCGGTGGACAAGGCCTGGGCAGAGACGGCCCTGGCCAACATCGCGCGAGACCGGGCAGCGACGGCCCCGGTCGGCGGCGCGCGAGCCGATGACACGCTGACCAGCGTCGCGGCCCTCGACGTTTTCCTTGATCAGCGCCACATCACCCCGCGGCGCCCGGCCACGCCCGCGGACCTCTCGGCCGTCCGGGCGCTCCGGCCCCGGCTTCGCGCGGTGTGGCAGGCTTCCGGCCCGGAGGAACTGGCCGCCGTCGTCAACCGGCTGCTCCGCGATTCCGGCGCGCGCCCCTGGCTCGTCGACCACGGCGGCGGCTGGGGCTGGCACCTGCACGTCACCGAGCCCAGCGCGCCGCTCGCGCACCGGATCGGCGCCCAGGCCGGGTTCGCGTTCGCCGACCTGGTCCGGCTGGGGGAGACGGAACGGCTGCGGCCCTGCGACGCACCCGACTGCGCAGCGGTCCTGATCGACCTGTCCCGCAACCGCTCGCGCCGCTACTGCGACACGGGGAACTGCGGCAACCGCCAGCACGTCGCGGCCTACCGCGCCCGCCACACCGCCCTGCCCGCCACACCGCCCTGAGAGGATCACCATGGACGAGCCCGTGTCGATCAGCGACGTCATCGCCGGCCTGCCCGGTCCCTATCAGCCCCGCGATCTGGTGACCGCCAACGACGCTGTGGTGCGCATCGCCCGTTTCGACGGCGAATTCCCCTGGCATCAGCATGAGGAGGACGAGCTGTTCCTCTGCTGGGACGGAACGTTCCGTGTCGAGATGGACGGCCGTCCCCCGATCGCCCTTCACCCGGGCGAGCTTTTCGTCGTGCCCCGGGGCCTCCGTCACCGCCCCGTCGCCGCGTCCCCCGCGCACGCCCTCATGTTTGAGCGCCCCGAGACCAAGCAGTACGGCAACTGACCCAGGGCCCACAACCTGCGGCCCGCTTGGACCGTCGAATGTCATAAGGGGCAAGTGACCATCGGCGATGCAGGGGGCACGTGATGGCTCAGGGCGCAGACGGCAGCGGCGCGGGCAGTCACGGTGGCGTGCGCCGGCCCAGAGGCTGGGCCGCTGCGGTTATAGCGGTCGTGGCAGGCCGCATCGGGCCAGCTGACCGCTGGGTGGCTCGCGGCGCGCCCCGGTCCGCCGGGCTATCGCTACCCTTCCCGTCCGCATCGCGCAGGACGTCAGGACGGACCGCTGAAGTCGACGTTCTTGGTCTCGACCGTGCCGGCCGTCCGTCCCGGCGCCGTCTGGTAGGTCCAGTACAGGTTCGTGTGCGCGATGACCTGCTCGGGCGGCGGCGCCCCCCACCGGGTCCGATCCACCGTGGTGTGGGCGTCGCTGACCAGAGTTGCGTCATACCCCCTGGCGAACGCGCCGTGCAGCGTCGAGCGGATGCACGCATCGGTCTCTGCGCCGGCGATGACGAGCCGCCCGACGCCGAGGCCCGCCAGCACGGTCTCCAGGGTGGTGTCCTCGAAGGAATCGCCGTAGCTCTTCTCGACGAGCGGCTCGGCGTCACCCGGAGTCAGCTCGGGAACGATCCGCCACTCGTCGCTCCCTCGCACCAGATCCTCGTCGGAGTGCTGGACCCAGACGACGGGCACGCCTTCCTGCCGCGCCCTCTCGACCAGGCCGCCCACGTCCGCGACCGCCGCGTCACGCTGGTACGCCTCCCCGACGACGCCGTTCTGCACGTCGATGACAAGGAGTGCGGTATTGGGCCGGTCCATGAGGGTGGTCATGGTCTCTCCTTATTCACGCTGGGTTCCAGTGTGGTAGAGGCTAGACCCGCCCACCGACAGCGGCCCGGAGTGAGT
>PLRW01000304.1:0-964 GCA_003164955.1 Actinomycetota bacterium | reverse complement strand
TGTGTGGATGGTCCTCCGCTTGGCGATTCTGCAACAGCCCGTATGTGCGGAAAACTGACGCCGATCATGGAAGGGGCTGCGCGCGGTTAGCGGCCGCCGGGGGCCCAGGGGTCGTAATCGACTTCGAGGGGCTCCTGGGACGGGCGCTCGGCTTCGGGGACGTGCTGCAGGTTCAGCCGAATCCGGGTCCAGCTGTAGCTGCGCCCGCGCATCGAGTCGACGAGCACGTCGGCGGGCGCCAGGTGCGGCCAGACGTCCGCGTGCCGCTCCTTCCAGCGTTCGAGGCCCTCCATGGCCTCGGCTTTCGTCGCCGCGCGGGCGACCTCGATCAGCGGCATCTTGGACTGCCGCCGGCCGGCCGGTCGCGATCCGGCCGTACTCCCACCGCCGGCCGCCCCCTCATCACTGCCGGCCTCTTGCCCGGCAGCCCCGGCCTCAGCCGCCCCGGCCCCGGCCTCAGCCGCCCTGGCCTCAGTACCCCCGGCCTCAGTACCCCCGGCCCCGGCCTCAGTACCCCCGGCCCCGGCCTCAGTACCCCCGGCCCCGGCCTCAGTACCCCCGGCCCCGGCCTCAGTACGCCCGGCCTCCTCGGCCGCAGAACCCTTACCCGCGGCGCTCTTGGCCGGGGCCTTTCGCGCCGTGCGCCGCTTGGACGGCTGGACGCGGGGTTCCTCGCCGGACTGCCGGACAAAATGCGGGGGCCACGGCGCATCCGGAAGTCCTGCGGCCTCGTCCCGTTCGGCCAGGCCGAGCAGCCCTTCGAGAGACCCCACAGCCGAATCCATGCCGGCCCACGGGTCGCCCATCTCGGCGAAACGCCCCGGCACGGTGTCGATCGTGAAGGCGGCGGGGTCACACCCGGCGACCTCGTCCCAGCGCAGCGGCGTCGACACCCGGGCGTCCGGGAGCGGGCGGATCGAGTACGCCGACGCGACGGTCCGGTCCTTGGCGTTCTGGTTGTAGT
>PLRW01000241.1 GCA_003164955.1 Actinomycetota bacterium | reverse complement strand
CTCAGACCAGGCCGCTCAGACCAGGGGGGTGATCTTTTCCTCGACGCCGAGCAGGGCCTTGCCGTAGACCTCGTACCCGACGACGGGCAGCACGACCGCGTGCCGCGCGGCGGTCGCCGAGTCACGCCAGATCCGCTGCAGCGGGTTGACGTCGGCGAAGCTGCCGGCGCCGTGCGCGTACAGCAGGATGTCGATGGCCCGGGTGATCTTCTCCACCACGTACCCGGTGTCGGCGCGGACCCGGGCGCGGAGGAGGTAGTCCGGGTATTCGCCGCGGCGCGCGGCCTCGTCGATGTCGTCGGCGGCGCGGTAGGCGTGCAGGTGCGCGGTGTCGATCATCATCGCTGCCTCGGCGATCTGCAGCTGGAAGGCCACCGAGTCCGCCTGCGCCTCGAAGAACGTGTAGGAGATCGGCTTCTTCGCGGCCTTCTGCCGGACCAGGTCCAGGGCCGCGCGGCCCAGGCCCAGCTGCGGGCCGGCCAGCACGAGCGCGAGGATCGGCACGAGCGCCGAGCGGTAGAACGTCTGTCTGTGACCACGATGCGTTCACCTGCCCGAAACAATCATGATGAATATGATGCTGTGCCCCGGTCCTCGACCTTGTCAAGAGAACCCATTAGATTCATCATGGTTAATTACGAAGAGGGAGATGTGATGACTGACCGCGTGCGTGAGGCGGTCGACGAGCCGGCCCTTCGCCGCGACGTCTGGGAGCGGACCGGCTTCCCGGCCGCGGCGGGCGCCGAGCCGGGAACGCGGCAGACCCGTACCGAGCTGGCCGCGGCGCGGCTGACGGCCATCGCCGGGGCGGCCATGCCCGGCGACCGGCTCGGCTCCAAGGAAGAGCTCCGCATGCAGTGCGGCGTCTCCGTCGGCACCTTCAACGAGGCGATCCGGCTGCTCCAGGCGCGCAAGCTCGTCACCGTCCGGCCCGGCCCCGGCGGCGGGCTGTTCGCGGCCGAGCCGTCCCCCATGGTCCGGCTGGGCAACTCCGTGCTGGCCCTCGACGCCGAGCAGACCTCGGTCGCCGATGCGGTCCGGATCCGCGACGCCCTCGACCCGCTCATGATCGAGGACGCGCTCTGGCACTCCTCCCCCGCCGCCATCGCCCAGATGCGGGCCCAGGTCCAGCGGATGAACGACGCCGTGGACGCCCAGGACCCGATCGCGTTCATCCGGGCCAACTGGGGCCTGCACGCCCGCATCGCCGCGGTCAGCCCGAACGTGATGCTGCGCTCCCTCTACAGCAGCCTGCTGGATGTGATCGAATCGCACACGCTGTCCGTGCTCCCGGTCGGCGAGCAGCCGCTCCCCGAGTACATCGCCCACCGCTACCAGCTGCACGCCAGCCTGGTCGAGGCGATCGCGGCGCGGGACTCCGGCCAGGCGCTGCACCTGATCACCGAGCACAACACCACCGACCAGCTCAGCCCCCAGACCACCGTCCCGTCGGCGGGCTGACCGGCGGTGGAAGCCACCCGTGCGTTCGCCCGGCGCTGCGACGCCGCCGATCCGCTGGCCCCGGTCCGGAAAGAGTTCATGCTCCCCGAAGGAGTCATCTACCTGGACGGGAACTCCCTCGGCGCGCTGCCCGCCTCGGTGCCCGGGCGCCTGGCGTCCGTGGTCACCCAGGAATGGGGCCACGACCTGATCCGGGCGTGGAACGCGGACAACTGGTGGATGGCGCCGGAACGGATCGGGGACCGTATCGGCGCACTGATCGGCGCGGCCCCCGGGCAGACCGTGGCCGGCGACTCGACGTCCGTACAGCTGTTCAACGCGCTGACCGCTTCCGCCCGGGCCCGTTCGGTTAGATCGGTGATCCTGACCGAGGCCGGCCAGTTTCCCACCGACAGCTACCTGGCCGATTCGGTCGCCCGGCTGCTCGGGCTGGAAGTCACCCGGGTCAGCGACCCGTACGCCGTGCTCCGCGAGCGGGGCGGCGAGGTCGCGGCGGTCGTGTGGTCCGCGGTGGACTTCCGCACCGGGGAACTATGGGACGTCGCGGGCCTGACCGCGGCCGCGCACGAGGCCGGCGCACTGGCCGTGTGGGACGTGTCCCACGCGGCCGGGGCCGTTCCGCTACGGCTGGACGCGGACCGGGTGGATATGGCCGTGGGCTGCACCTACAAGTACCTGTCCGGCGGCCCCGGCGCACCTGCCTTCCTCTACGTGGCGCGGCGGCACCAGGCCGGCTTCGACCAGCCGCTGACCGGATGGCACGGGCACGCCCGCCCGTTCTCGATGGACCCCGGCTACGCTCCGGCCGCCGGGATCACCCGGGCCCGGATCGGGACGCCGCCGATGCTGTCGCTGCTCGCGCTGGAGGCCGCGCTGGAGGTGTTCGGCCGCGCCGACATGGCGGCCGTCCGGGCCAAGAACCTCGGCCTGGGAGACTTCTTCATCGCGTGCGCCGACGACCTGCTGGCCGGCCTCGGCTTCGGGCTCGTCACGCCGCGCGAGCCGGAGCGCCGGGGCAGTCACGTGACGCTGCGCCATCCGGACGCCCATCCGCTCATGGCCGCGCTGATCGAGGCGGGGGTGCTCGGGGACGTCCGGCCGCCGGACCTGCTGCGGTTCGGGTTCAACGCGCTCTACACGTCCTACGCCGACGTGTTCGGCGCGGTGACGGCGCTGCGCGAGGTGACCGCCTCGGGCCGCTACCGCGAGCCCCGGTTCGCGGCCCGCAAGACCGTTACGTGACACCCGGCCCCGGCCCGGCCTGCCGATCCGCCGTCAGTCGACGGCGCCCGTCCGCCGTCAGTTGATGGCGCCCGGCTCGGTGGTCCGCTCGGCCGTGCGTTCAACCGTGCGCGCGAGGATGCCGAGGGTCGCGCGCAGTGCGGCCTCCGGGATGACCGGGAAGATCCCCGCGCCGCGGTACGCCTGGTCGATCTGGCTCCAGTCGTAGTACGAGGTCACGAGGGTCCCGATGTCGCTGGGCTCGAGCCGGTAGCCGTACAGGTGCCGCAGCGGGGGCTGAATCGTGCCGGAGATGGTCCACTCGATCCCGGTGTCCGGCTCGAACTTGGTGATGATGACCGTGACGTCGTACTTGCCCATCGGATAGTCGTTGAGCGCCTCCCGGTCCATGTGCACGACGAACGTGTCGCCCACCCGGCGGACCGGGGCGCCGTCCGCAGACTGCAGCATGCCCGAGCTGTCGATCGCCACGTGCCCCTGCGGGTCGCACAGCAGCGCGAAGATCACCGCTGGCGGGGCCGCGATCTGCCGCCGTACCTCGAATCTCTCGGCTGGTTGCGCTGAAGCGCTGTCGGTCGTCATGGTCGTCATTTTGCCAGCGGCGCACCGGGCGCGCCCGGCTCATCCGGCTCATCCAGTTTGCGCGCGCGGAAGGTCAGGCCGCGGTCGACGCTGACCATCACCGCGCCGAAGCCGATCGTCTGCAGCCGGGGCAGCAGCGAAGCCGGTTCCAGCGGGTTGTACGTGTCGCCCTCGTGGAATTCGTGCAGGCTGGTACTGGCCAGGCTGTCCGAGGCGATCAGCGTGCCGCCCGGCCGCAGCACGCGCAGCACCTCGGCCAGCACCCGGTTCTGCAGCGCCGCGGACGGCACGTGGTGCAGCATCGTGAACGAGCCCGCGGAATCGAACGAACCGTCGCCGAACGGCAGCGCGCCGGCGTCACCGTGCACGATGTGAACGTTCGTGCCGGCGAAACGCCGGCGCAGCGCGGCGGCGGCACCGGCCTCAATCTCCACGGCGACCAGATTCGCGACGCGCTGCCGCAGCCAGTCGGCGGTCGCCCCCGGGCCCGGCCCGATTTCCAGCATCCGCGTCCCGAGATCGACTCCGGCGCACAGGACCGGCAGCACGTCGGTGTGCATGTGGGCGGCCCATTCCGGGCTCGGGCAGACCCTGGCGTGGTTGCTGTTCATACCACCGACGCTAAATCCCGATCCCGGTCGCCGGAAGTGTCCCCTGCGGCGCGGGCGGCGCGGGCGGCTCGGAGATGTTCGACAGCTGGGCGAGAACTCGCCCGAACAGGTCATCGCGGACGGTGCCGGGGTCGGCGTACTGCTCGATGGCCAGGCCGTTGGACAGGGCCAGCACCACGGTGACCACATCGTCAACGGTGAGCTCGCCCAGGGCCGGAGCCCGCCCGAGGACCTGCTCAACGCGACCGGCTATCGCCGCGCGCAACGCTCGCCGGTGCGCGACGAACTGGGTGCGCACGTCATCGTCCTGCACGGCGCGCCGCCAGAAGTCCAGGAAGACCAGCTGCCATTCCCGCTGCTGGGTGAAGGCTGCGGTGAGCAGGCGCCCGATATCGCGTATGGCCTGCGGCCCACCGGGGCCACCTGAACCGGTTTCCAGGGCGGACCGGACGGCCTCGACCCGTTTCAGCGCCTGGTCTTCCATCATGGCGAAGAAGAGGTCGTCCTTACTGGCGAAATTGGAGTAGATCGCGCCCTTCGTCAGGCCCGCGGCCGCGGCGACCTGGTCCAGGTTGGTGCTGGCGTAGCCGTGTTCAGCGAACACGTGCAGCGCCGCGTCCAGCAGCCGGCGCCGCACGGCCGCGCGCCCCGGCCGCCGCACACGCACGGGCGGCAGGGCGTGCGCGCCCGGCGGGACCGGGGGGTCATTGACGTCGCTCATATAACACAGCATACTGGCAAGTATTCAATACTATCCAGTATCGAGTATTCAGTATCGGAGAAGCCGATGGCGCTCAACTCGCGCGCCGGTCCGCAGAGCGCGCCTTCACCCGGGCCGCAAAGCACCCGGCGCGCCGTCCGGTCCCTGCCCCTGCCAGCTGACCGGCCCGGCGGGCCCATGGATCCCCCGGACCGGCTGCGTGCCCACGGCGGGGCGGCGCTGGCGGTGGTCTGTGCCGCCGCCCTGATCATCAACGTGGACAACACCATCCTCAACGTGGCCCTGCCCACCCTCGTCCGGACATTGCACGCCACCTCCAGCGAACTGCAGTGGATCGTTGACTCCTACGCGATGGTCTTCGCGGGCCTGCTGCTCGTCGGCGGCAGCCTGGCCGACCGGTTCGGCCGCAAGCGGTTCTTCCTCATGGGCCTGGCCGTCTTCGCGGCAGGATCGGTGGGGGCCGCGTTCTCCGGTTCGGTGGACCTGCTGATCGCCTGGCGGGCGGTGATGGGGGCCGGCGCCGCGCTGACGATCCCCGCCTCGCTGTCCATCATCAACGACCTGTTCCGCGACCCGCGGCAGCGGGCCCGGGCCATCGGCGCCTGGGCCGGGACCATCGGGCTCGGCATCGCGATCGGACCGATCGCCGGCGGCCTGCTGCTCGCCCAGTTCTGGTGGGGGTCCGTATTCCTCGTCAACATCCCGATCGTGGCCGCCGGGTTCGCGGGCGCCCTGCTGCTGGTGCCCGACTCGAAGAACCGGGCCGCCGACCCGCCCGACCCCGCCGGGGCACTGCTGTCGATCACCGGCCTGGGCCTGCTGCTCTGGGCGATCATCGAGGCCCCGTCGAAGGGCTGGACCTCAGCGGAGGTGATCGCGGCCGGGCTGGCCAGCGTGGCCGTCCTGGCCGTATTCGCCGCCTGGGAGGCCCGCAGCAGCCACCCGATGCTGAAGCTCGGGTTCTTCGCCGACCGCCGCTTCACCATCGCCGCCGCAGGCGAATGCCTCGGGATCTTCGGGCTGATGGGGGCGCTCTTCCTGCAAACGCAAATGCTGCAATTCGACCTCGGCTATACCCCCCTGCAGGCCGGGCTGCGGATCCTGCCCGTGGCCGCCGTTCTCTGCGTGAGCGCGCCGTTGTCCCCGATCGCCGCCCGGGTCATCGGCATCAGGTTCACCGCCGCCGCCGGCCTGGCCGCGATCGCGGGTGGCCTGTGGTGGGGCTCGGCCGTCTCCACGGCGGCCGCGACCTATCCCGCCTTCATACCCGGGATGCTGCTGATCGGCCTCGGCGCCGGCCTGCTGCTGCCGACGGCGACGAACTCCGTCATCGGCGCGGTGCCCCAGGGCGACTCCGGGATCGGATCAGCGACCAACGCCGTGGCTCTCCAGGTCGGCGGCGCGCTCGGGGTCGCCGTCATCGGAAGCGTGCTGTCCACCCGCTACCAGGATCACATGACGCACGTGCTGGCCGGCCAGCACGTGCCGATAGCCGCCCTGCACACCATCCTGGGCTCACTCGGCGGCGCCCTGGCCGTGGCGGGCACCGCGGGCGGTGCGACCGGCGCCCTGCTCGCGCACGCCGCCCGCGCCGCATTCATGAGCGGCAACGGGGCAGCCCTGGCGGCCGGAGCCGCCGTCGCGCTCGGCGGAGCCCTCCTCGTGCTCACCCGCCTGCCGTCGCGGGCCTCCCGGGACGAGCCGGATCCCTGCGCAGACCCCCCGGAACAGCCGGTGTCGGCGTCGCACTCCGACGCTAAATCCGGCTCCCAGCGGCTGGAAGGTGGCCAGAAGACTTTACGAGGCGGGGCTTCAGCGATCTGACGGCGGAGTACGGCCACGCCGTGGGCAAGCGCTTCCACCGTCCGTTCGACTGAGTTTTCGCGCTCCGCAGCGAGCCGAGGCAGGTTGGTGAGCCGGGTCAACTTGAGTTGCTATCGGGGCTCCTGCGGGCTTGATCACCGCGACGGCAGCCACACAGCAGAGACAGTTCCCGGGGCTGTTTGCCGCCGGACGCGGGCCGCCGTGCTCGCCGACCGGGTCGCTGCGGCTGGATCAGGCGCACGATGCCGTGCTGCCGGTGAGCATGCCCTGAAACCAGCCTCGAACCCGGCGACGCGGAGCTGAGCGCCGGTCTCACCGCGGCAGGCGTGGTTTCCGCCGGCGGCTGGCCGAAGACCACGGCTGGTTCACCGTCCGCCCGGTTCGGGCGATCTCAGCTCCTCCTGATAACGGCGCGGTACCTGGATGGCTTTACGCCGCGATCAGGCTCAGTTAGTTGTCACATTGGCGGGCTTTCTGTCACCGCGGTGTTCCTGCTGGGCAGCTGCAGCGCGGGCCATGACCGCTGTTCGGTCTCGGCTGAGTTTGCCTGTCTGGAGACTGGCCATCTGCCTGGGAGCGGCGCCCCGCCGCTTCCGCTCCTGATGAGGGTGCGGGGGCTGGCATGGCGAGTCCCGAACCACGGGTCGTTCGGGATAGGGGCTTGTAGTATCCCCCGGTGACCAGTGCGTGGGAACTGATCGGGATCGAGCGTCAGGGCCAGGCAGGGCGGCGTGCCGTCGTCGCGAAGACCTTCCGGATGCCGGACGGATCCGAGGCCGTGTTCACGGTGACGGGAGACGCGAGCAGCCGCGCGGTGGCGTGCGTCGCGCTGACTCCCCGGCAGACTGCCGTGCTAGCCGGGCAGTACCGGCCGGGACCTGAGCGAATGATGATGGAGCTGCCGGGAGGCGGCGTTGAGCCCGGCGAATCGCTCGCCGACGGCGCCGCCCGCGAGCTCGCCGAGGAGACCGGCTACGTGCCGGAGGAGCTGATCTACCTCGGCGAGATGTGCTACGACGCGTACTTCGGCGGGTCACGGAACTACTTCCTCGCCACCGGCTGCGAGCGGCGGCAGGAGCAGGAACTTGACCCAGCCGAGTTCGTCACCGTGAGCGAGGCGACCCTGGGCGACCTCGTGACGCTGGCCATGACCGGCAGGATGACGGACCCGGGCGGCGTCCTGCTGGCCCTTCCCTACCTCATGGACGACCCAGGCGTACGATCGGTGCTCACCTGCCGGCCGCGCTAGGCGAACCGTGATGTCGGGACGCGTTAGGCATCACCTGGCCAAGCGATCTGTCTACTTCCAGGTCGCGCAGCGTGCGCAGTCGGCGCCTGCTGGCGCTAGTCGTCTGCGTGGCCGGTCAGGCGCATGAAGATGGTCAGGGCGACGATGACCAGGGCGACTCCGCCGCCCAGTTCGAGGACCTGGCGGCTGTTCGGGGAGTCGACGGCCACCTCGGCGAAGCTCACGGACAGGACCAGGACGATCATGGCGAGGACCCGCGCCTTGAGGGCGTTGAGGTCATGTATTTCGAGCCAGGCCGGCAAGATGGCCTGATCGCCGGGGATATCCCTGATGAACAGCTCGTAGAACCCGATGGCCGAGATGAGCAGCGTCACCCCGATCAGGAACAGGTCGATGTCCAGCAGGAAATAGCCGATCTGATTGCCCACCGGGAAAGGGTGGCTCACGATGCTGCCGAGCGAATGGATGAACACGGCGATCCCGTAGGCGAACGCGCCGAGGCCCGCCAGGATCAGGACCACGACGGGTATATACGTCAGACGGAGGGAAGCGGTGAGCACGCGCTCGGCGCGGGCTTCCAGGGGCCCCGCGGCCCGCCCCGGCCCGGCGCCCGGCCCCGATCCCGCAACTGGCTCTGGTCCCGGGCCCGGCTCGGGTCCCGTTACTCGCCCTGATCCCGTGACCGGCTCCGCGCTCTCCGATTCACTGTGCATAGGGTCATTCTCGGGTGTCGGCGGACACAGCGGGGTGCGTGTCCCATTTCTGCTCGATCCGCCCGAAACGCCACACACCCAGGGCGATGACCCAGGTCACGACGAAGACCCCGACGATGACGAACCCGGCGGTGTTGATGTTGAAGTTCTGCATGAACGACCAGAACGAGCCGTTCAGGTTCGTGTCCTGGGCGAGCAGGCCGAGCAGCTCGGTCGCGCCGACGAACAGCGCGACGAAGACGGACAGGCCGGTGATGGTCAGGTTGTAGTACACCTTGCGGACCGGCTTGGCGAAGGCCCAGTCGTAGGCGAAGTTCATGAAGCAGCCGTCGATCGTGTCGAACAGGCTCATCCCGGCGGCGAACAGGATCGGCAGCGACAGGATGGCGTAGAACGGCAGCCCGCCGACCACGGCCGTCCCGGCCAGCACCAGCAGGGCCACCTCGGTGGCGGTGTCGAAGCCCAGGCCGAACAGGAACCCGATCGGGTACATCTTCCACGGGGCGTCCACCCGGCGGGCCAGCGGGCCGAGGAACCGGTTCATCAGGCCGCGCTTGTTGAGCTGCTCCTCCAGTTGCTCGTCGTCGTAGGCGCCGGAGCGCATCTCGCGGAACACCTTGAGGATCCCGGCCAGGATGACGAGGTTGAACGCCGCGATCAGGAACAGGAAGAACCCGGACACGCAGGTGCCGATGATGCTGGTCGTGTACTGCAGGTTCGAGTGGCTGTCGTGCAGCTGCTCGCCGAGCCCCCGGATGCCGAAGTTCAGCAGGACGGCGAGCACGAACACGACACTGGAGTGGCCCAGGGAGAAGAAGAAGCCTGTGGACAGCGGGCGCTTGCCCTCGCCGACGAGCTTGCGGGTGGTGTTGTCGATCGCGGCGATGTGGTCGGCGTCGAACGCGTGCCGCATCCCGAGGGTGTAGGCGAGCGCGCCCGTACCCACGCCGAACACCGTCGTCTTGCTGATGTGGTAGTGCCCGTCCAGCGCCGCGGCGAGCATCCCCCATCCGGCGACGTTGAGCCCCACGACGGTGGCGGTCATCGCGCCGACCCTGGTCCACTCCGCCGGGCTGAGCCCGCGCCGGATCCTGGCCAGACGGGCGAGCGGATCAGCCACGGGCGCATACCTTCCGAAGATCGTCCTGGTCGTGCCGGTCATCCTGGGCCGGGTCATCCGGACCGGAGCCAGCGGTAACCGCCAGTCTAGGGAAAGCTGCAACTGAGTTGCAATAACACAAAATATGCAACTAGGCCGTTACGCAGCGCGGCCGTTCACGCGCCGGACCCGCCCGTTGACCCAGGTGGTGTACCGGGGACCCCGGGCGGACGGGGGCTAGATCATGCTGATCAGCATGAACGCCATGGTGACGCCCATCGCCACCCGGCAGCCTCGATGCGAACGCGGCAGGCCGCCGCGACCGCCGTAATCGTTGCCCCTGACGAACTGACAGGCGGCGCGGCGGCTTCACCTGCTCAATAACCGACTCAATATACGCTCGGCGCTTGCATCCGGCCATGTCGGACCGGCCCATCGGGAAGACGACAGGGCTGGCAGCGGGGACGGTGGCCGGAATCCGGCGTTCAAGTAACGGGCCGCCACAGTTGAACGCGCGGATAGGACGGTATGGCCGGGATTGCGGACGGACATCGGTCCGCGACGATGTCTCCTGCCGCGGTCAGGTGACGGCGATTACCGTGACGCCGACGGCGTCGTAGGTGCCGCGTGCCCGCGCATCCCGGGAGGCGAGGGCGGCCCCGTGCTCTTTGGCGGCCAGCGCCACCAGCGCATCGTAAACGGCACCGCCTGCGATGCCAAGGCGACTGAGCGTGTCTGGCAGCTTACGGGCAAGTGGCCTGCTCAGCATGAAAGGCGCAGCGAAGCGCGCATTGAGCAGCCGGGCAGCGTCGGCTGGTGCTAGCCGCGCGTCGCCGGGCAGCCTGGTGAGAACCGAGTACGTCTCGGCGAGGGCGTGACCGCTGAGCGCGACCTCCTGGCCGCCCCACCACCGCACCACGCCCGCATGATCGTGATGTGAGCGGACAAGCAGCGGAACGGCGACGCTGGTGTCGACCGCGACGGTCACTTACGGCCCGCGTCGATGAGGGCGAAGACTATGTCGTCATCGACCGGGGTCTCGGCGTCCGCGACGAGCACGCCGTCCTCCTCGACCAGGCGCGCGGTCCGGCCTGCAGGCAGGAGCTGCGCGCCGGCGCCATACGGCGTGATGTCGACCTTCGTACCGGGCAGCAGGCCCAGCGCATCGCGGATGGGCTTGGGCAGCACAACCCGGCCGGCCTGATCGATGACTGCTTCCATGGGAAAACGATACCATCGAAATCCCGTAACCGCCCGCACTACCCGTAGGTGGGATGTTGCGGCCAGCCAGGCGGGGAGTCTTCCCAGTCCTCCTGGCGGCCGTAGGGCGCGAGGTCGAGGATGTTGTTGACGAACAGGAGCCGGTCCACGCCACGGTTGGTGGTGCGGTAAGTGCCGGTGATCACCTGCCAGGCGTACGGCAGTGAGATGGCGATGCAGCTGGTGAACGCGGCGTCGTCGATCTCGCCGCGCTGGGCCTGCTCGATCAGGCCGGGGGAGACGGTCAGGGACATGGCTTTACCTCCATGACAAGCGGTTTTCGGTTACGGGTTTTGCGGCTGGGCACAGCTCGTTGTGCGGGTGGTGCCCGGGCTGGCGTGTTCATGCCCTCACGGGACCAACCCTCCGGTCTTGGTAATGATTCTCATTATCGTTATGACAAAATCGAGTGTGACGGTCACGCAAGGTGCATGTCAAGCTCCAAGCTGGAGTTCTGCAACCCCTGCAAGTGAGTTGCAATAACGTATAGCCCGCAAGTGGCTCATCAAGCGGACGATCCGGTGTGGCCGGGACGCGTGAGCGCCCCGGAGCAGTCATGCCCCGGGGCGGCCGGAACGCGAGCTAGATCATGATCAGCAGCATGAAGGCCATGGTGACGCCCATCGCCACCCGGCAGCTCTTGACCACGGCGGGAGAGAGCAGAAGCCGGTCCGCTGCGCTGGCCTTGGCCTCCTGGCCGGCCGCCGGGTCGCCCGGTGGCACCTCGGCCGGGGCAGTATCGGGCGGCGCCATGGTCGCGACGGCGCTGTCGCCGGCGGGCGCGGCCGGCGCACTGCGGGACGTCGCACCCGCGGCCGCGGTGGCCAGCGCGGGCCCGGAGGGCGTGAAACGCCGGCCGACGACGTGGAAATACCCGTCCGCGCAGGCCGTCCGGTCCACATCGCGAACCGAGTAGGCGATCAGGACCAGCGCGAACACCAGCGCGAGCGTGGGGGCATGCAGGCTCTGCGTCGCGCCCGCCGACCCGGCCGCCATGCCGGCCATCCCGGAGCCGCTACCGGACGCCGGGCCCGCGAGCGCGGCGAACATGTACAGCATCGCCGCGCTATGCACCAGGTGCGGCGCGTGGTGGCCGCTGACCAGGGCGACGGCGCCACGCCCTCTCGTCTCCCGCCACAGGTACCAGGCGAACCAGGCCGTCATGACGGTGAAGATCACGACCCAGGCGGCGTTCGGCAGCGTGCTCAGGCTGGCTACCAGCATTCCCGCCATGGCGATGCCCATCAGCAGGTGGGAGCCGGCGATGTCGGCGTCTCTCATCCCGGCCCGCGTCCAGGCCCGGGCCACCACGAGCTGCCCGGCGCTGACCGCGGCGACCAGCAGCATGACCGAGGCGAAGATATCCAGGATCCAGGCGGGGATGCTCATGCCGGTGTCCCTTCGGTGTGCTGGCCAGAGAGCAGGATCTGCGGCGGCCGGGGCGCGGCGGCTGACACCAGCGGCCAGTAGGCCAGGACCAGCAGGGCGAGCAGCGGACCGGAGTTGGGGTCGGTGCCGCCACCGGTCAGGATCGTGCCGAACGCCTCCCCGACCACCCAGATGACCGCGGCCACCACGACGGCCAGGACCAGCGTGGCCCTGGCCACCGGCGTCGGCAGGAAGACGCCGAGCGCGATGACGATGAGCGCGACGGCCAGCCCGGCCGAGGCGGCCAGCCCGCTGTGCCCGACCAGCGAGGCCGCATGCTTATCCAGCGCGGCCAGCCAGCCGGGCTCGCCGCTGGCCATGCCGGCGACCATGTCGTGCACCGCGGTGGGGGCCCGGTTGGCCGGGGTCAGCGCGAAGTAGGCCAGGCTGCCCCACAGCACGACCCACAGGCCGCGGGCCACGGTGGCCCCGACGGCCCGGGCGGCCACGAACGGGGCCGGCGCCCCCGAAGCCGTGATCCGGTCGGACGGCCACAGCAGCACGGCCAGCAGCGCATAGATGATCACCGCGCCCGGGGCGCCGTTCAGCGGGCTCGCCGCTCCGCTGAGCACCCCGCCGAGCCCTTCACCGAACCACCAGACCCCGAGCGCCCACGCGATCGAGGCGGCCAGCGCCAGCCGGACCGTGGGCCGGTAGGCGATGCCCAGTCCCAGCAGGAGCTGGATGGTGGCGAAGATCGTGTTCACCAGCACCAGATGGTGCTGAACGAGGCTGGCATTCCAGTTGATCGGGTGGGAGACCACGCCGGGGTTGCCCGACGACGTGCCCCCGATCATCTGAGTGAACGCCTTGGTGTACATGAACGACTGGTACTGCAGCACGCCGTCCAGCAGCCAGATGGCCGCCAGGCCGAGCTGCAGCACCCGTCGTGCGTCCAGCCCGGCCGAGGCCGTCCCGGCTGGGGCCAGCCGGTCCCACCGCCGGCCCCGCCCTACAGCGATATCGCTCATTCCGGCCTTCCCTGCTTACCCTACCCGGGACCTGGTGCCGCGAGGGAATGCCGGGGAGCAGGTCGGCATTCACGGGGACAGCCAAGGACAACTAGCAATAACGGTAGAGGGCACTAAGGTGCGCGGCAATGCGACCAGTTAATAACTACTCATAACGATTCGCTATCAAGTAAAACCCCAGCTCAAGGCGTAAGTCAGAGATGATCTGCGCTTCACTAGAACGGCGTGATAAACCCCCTGGGCGTATGGCGAGAACACGGCCAGGGTATCTGGGTAACCCTCCGGGGGTATGGAAAATACCCGTTGAGGGTATCGATTAAGGTCACCAGACAAAGGCTGGGCCAGATTTTCGGTAGCAAAAAGGCGGGGCCAGATTTTCGGTAGCAAAGGGTTGACGGTGCTATTACCGCGTGTGACGCTCAATTCGAAATCGCCGAGGAATGGAGCCCGGTTATGGATGACACCGAGCGTTTCACCCGATTCGCACTGCTCTGCGGACAGTGCAGCTGCGGCTGCCCCGAGCTGTTCGTCGACCACGAGGCGCCCCCGGAGCGGAAGATCGTCATCACCGACGACTTCGGCCAGCGGGTGCAGATGAGCGCGGACCAGTTCACCGTCCTCATCGAGGAGGCCCGCTCCGGCCGCCTCGACGAGACCGTCGCCGAACTGATCGCCCGCTGAAGCCGTGATCGGCGTCAGTTTTCAGGGCGGAAAACCGACGCCGATCATAGGGCTCCGAGCGCTGCCGCTATTACACCCAGACACATCTTCCTAGCCGGGAATTCCTAGCCGGGAAAAAAGAAAGGCGCCCCGTATCAGGCTGACGCGTGCCCGGTAGGCGTCAGGGGGTGGTGAGGAGGTAACCGCCGGCTTCGTCGAGGGCCTCGGTGACGGCTTCGGCGGGCAGCGGGCGGTCACTGGTCACGGTGACCTGGGAGACGCCGTCCGGCACGAGGTCGATGGTCACGGCGGACACTCCGCCGAGGCTGGTGAGCTCGCTGGTCACCGCGTTGACGCAGTGCCCACAGGTCATGCCGGTCACCGGGTAGGTGGTCGTCGCCATCGGGGGTCCCTTCCGTCCTGGTCAGTATGGGATGGCCGAACGGGACGGCGCGTGGGTGCCACCCAGCGCGCGGACGTCCTGGTGCCGAAGAGTACCGCTCAGGAGCGTCACGGACCGCCAGAGGTCAGGAACGGACGAGGCGGGCGATGGCGTCCGAGGCCTCGCGGACCTTCTCGGCGGCGCCGTCGCCGCCTTCGGCCACCGCCTCGGTGACGCAGTGGCTCAGGTGCTCCTCCAGCAGGCCGAGCGCCACCGACTGCAGGGCCTTGGTCGCCGCGGCCACCTGGGTGAGGATGTCGATGCAGTACTTGTCGTCCTCGATCATCCGCTGCAGGCCGCGCACCTGGCCTTCGATGCGGCGCAGGCGCCTGAGGTAGTTGTCCTTGTCGTGGCTGTACCCGTACATGCGGCCCCTCCGGCCTGGCGATTCTTCCGCGTTTGGCGTCATCGCCAAGTCAACCTCAGTATGACGACCATTCCGGCCTGCTCAAGGGGTTTCGCCCGGCGACAGGGCGGCGACCGGCGTGCGTGCCTCCGCCGACGCGGAACCGGCCGAGCCGCAGGCTGTTCCAGACCACGAAGACCGAGGAGAGGGTCATCGCCGCCGAGGCCACGAGGGGGTTCAGCAGACCGAGCGCGGCCAGCGGCAGGGCGGCCAGGTTGTAGCCGAACGCCCAGGCCAGGTTGCGGCGGATGGTACGGAACGTGCCCCGCGCGAGCCGGATCGCGTCCGCGACGACCTGCAGGTCGTCCCGCAGCAGGATCAGGTCGGCGGCGCTCATCGCGACGTCCGTGCCGGAGCCGAGGGCCAGCCCCAGGCGCGCTTCGGCCAGCGCGGGAGCGTCATTGACGCCGTCCCCGACCATGGCCACCGAGCGCCCCTGGGCCTGCAGGCCGGCGATCACGGCGGCCTTGCCGACGGGGAGCGTCCCGGCGATCACCTCGTCGATCCCGATGGCGGCGGCCACCGCCCGGGCGGTGGCCTCGTTGTCCCCGGTCAGCAGGACCGGGTGCAGCCCGAGTCCGCGAAGCTCGGCCACGGCCGCCGCGGCCGAGGGCTTGACCGTGTCGGCGACCGCGACGGCCCCGCGGACGGCATCGTCCCAGCCGATGAGCACGGTGGTGCGGCCCGCCTGCTCCCACTCCCGGCACACCCGGGCCAGGCCGGGCGGGATCTCCATGCCCCGCTCGGTGAGCAGCGTGCCCCGGCCGACCACGACCTCGTGACCGTCGATGACCCCGCGGGCGCCGAGTCCGGGCAGCGCCGTGAACCGGTCGGCTTGCGGCAGTGGTCCGGCTTCCGCCTGGGCCGCCGCGCTGATCGCCGCGGCGACCGCGTGCTCGGACGCCTGCTCCACCCCGCCGGCGTAGCGGAGCAGTTCGGTGCGCTCAGTTCCCGCGATGGTCTGCACGCCGGTCAGCGACATCCGGCCGGTGGTGACGGTGCCGGTCTTGTCCAGCACCACGGTGTCGACCGACCGGGAGGACTCCAGGGCCTGGTAACCCTTGATGAAGATCCCCAGCTGCGCGCCGCGCCCGGACGCGGCCACCAGCGCGGCCGGGGTCGCGAGGCCCAGGGCGCAGGGGCACGCGATGATCAGGACCGCGAGCGCGGCGCTGACCGCATGCCCGGCCGGGCTCCCGGCTAGCAGCCAGCCCGCCAGCGTGAGCACCGAGAACGACAGTACGACCGGGACGAAAACCCCGCAGATGCGGTCGGCGAGCCGCTGGATGGCCGCCTTCTCGGCCTGGGCCCGCTCGACCAGCCTGATCAGCTGGGCGAGCTGGGTGTCCGGGCCGACCTTGACGGCGCGGACGACCAGGCGCCCGGTCAGCACGATCGTCCCGCCGACGACGGTGTCACCCTCGGCCGCCTCGGCGGGGACGGACTCCCCCGTCATCATGCTGCGGTCCACCGCGGTCTGGCCGAACAGCACCTCACCGTCTGCGGCGATGGTCTCTCCCGGGCGCACGACGAACATGTCTCCTGGCCGCAGGTGGCCCGCCGGGATCTGGCGCTCGGTCCCGTCCGTCTCCAGCAGGCAGACGTCCCGGGCCCCGGCGTCGGCCAGCTCGCGCATGGCCGCTCCGGCCGTCCGCCGCGCGCGGGCCTCATACAGCCGCCCGGCCAGCAGGAAGGTGGTGACCGACGCGGCGACCTCCAGGTAGATGCCGCCACCGGAGCCGTGCATGAGCTGCCTCAGCACGCTCTCACCGTCCGTGCCGCGGTCGAGGGCGAACATCGCGTAGACCGACCAGCCGCAGGCCGCGATGATGCCGAGCGAGACGAGCGTGTCCATCGTGGCGGCGCCGTGCCGGGCGTTGGCCAGCGCGGCCCGGTGGAACGGCCACGCGGCCCACAGCGCCACCGGCGCCGCGCAGGTGATCAGGGCCCACTGCCAGCCGGGGAAACGGTCGGCCGGGACGAGCGACAGCAGCAGGGACAGATCCGTCAGCGGAACGAAGAAGACGAGGGCGAGGATCAGCCTGCGGCGCAGGTACGCGGTGTCCCGTTCGGCGGCCTGACCGTCGTCAGCCGCCTCGGAGGCGTCCCGGGCGGAGTACCCGGCGGCCTCGATCACCGTGGTGAGCGCCTGGACCGGCACCGCGGACGGCGCGGTGACCCGGGCCGTCGCGGTCGCGTAGTTCACCGTGGCGGAGACGTCGCCAATCTTGTTGAGCTTCTTCTCGATCCGGACCGCGCACGCCGCACAGCTCATCCCGTCGATGGACAGCTCGATCTCGCGTGTGGGCACGGCGTGACTCGTCTTCCGTCAGCATTCCTGCGTTCTGGGAGCATAGCGCCTGGCAGGATGATCTACGTTCCGGTGCCACGGCGCCGGCGAGCATGGACCTGGGGAGGACGGTGATGACCCGGTGAGCGCACCCGCGAAGCTGGTCGGCTTCCTGCTGCTGCTCGCCATGATCTTCATCGGCGCGTACGCCGCCGGAGCGCATCTGGGCCCGGTCAGCGTCGGCTCGACATCACCCAAGACCTCCAGCCAAGGGCCCGCAGGCCCGGCCAGCCCGGGCACGGGCGGATCGATGAACATGGGCGGCCCATGAGAGACATCCGGACCGGGGACACCGGGATCGCCGCCGGGGTGCGGGCCGAGCTGATCGTGGGCGGGATGAGCTGCGGCGCGTGCGCGGCGCGGATCGAGCGCCGGCTGAACAAGCTGGACGGGGTGACGGCCAGCGTCAACTACGCCACCGGGCGCGCCTACTTCTCCAGCGTGGGCGGGCGCGAACCCGCCGAGCTGATCGGCGTGATCGAGTCCTGCGGATACTCGGCCGCCTCCCCCGCCCCGGAGCCGGGCGATACGGCGCCGGATCCGGCCGCCCGGGCCCTGGGACGGCGGCTGGCCATCTGCGTCCCGCTGACCGTCGCGGTCATCGTGCTGGCCATGGTGCCGGCCGCGCAGTTCAGCGGCTGGCCGTGGGTGAGCCTGGTGCTGGCTGCCCCGGTGGCGGTGTGGGGCGCCTGGCCGCTGCACCAGGCGGCCTGGACGGGCCTCGGCCACGGCACCGCGACGATGGACACCCTGGTCAGCATGGCGGTCGCCGCCTCGTTCGGCTCGTCGGTCTACACCCTGTTCACCTCCGGCGGTTCCGGTATGTCGATGCGGATGTCGCTCGGCTCGACGTTCGGGCTGGCCGGCAGCCACCCGCTGTTTCTGGATGTGGCCGCCGGGGTCCCGGCCGCGGTGCTGGCCGGGCGCTACCTGGAGGCCCGGGCCCGGGCTCGTTCCGGGGCCGCGCTCACCGCGCTGGCTGGGCTCGGCGCCAAGACCGTCGCCGTGCTGCGCGACGGCACCGAGCAGCGGGTCGCGGTGGACACCCTCGGCGTGGGAGAGCAGTTTGTGGTGCGGCCCGGCGAGAAGATCGCCACCGACGGGATCATCGTCGAGGGCAGCTCCGCCGTCGACGCCTCGCTGGTCACCGGGGAGTCCATGCCCGCCGAGGTCGGACCGGGCGACGAGGTGACCGGCGCGACGCTCAACATGAGCGGACGGCTGGTGGTGCGGGCGACCCGAGTCGGCGCGGACACGCTGCTGGCCCAGATCACCCGGCTGGTCGGTGCGGCGCAGGGCACCAAGGCGTCGGCGCAGCGGCTGGCCGACCGGATCGCTGCGATCTTCGTACCGTGCGTGATCAGCCTGGCCGTGGTCACGCTCGGCTTCTGGCTGGGCGCCGGCCTGCCCGGGACCGCGGCGGGCGGCGCGGCCGTGGCCGTGCTGGTGGTCGCGTGCCCCTGCGCGCTCGGCCTGGCCACGCCAACGGCGCTGCTGGCCGCGGTCGGCCGCGGCGCCGAGCTGGGCATCCTGGTCAAGAGCGCCCGCGCGTTCGAAGCCGCCCGGCACGTCCGGGTCGTCGTCTTCGACAAGACCGGCACACTGACCACCGGAACCATGCGGCTGCACACCATCACCATGGCCGCGGGCACCACCGAGGAGGAGGTGCTGCGGCTCGCCGGGGCGGTGGAGGACGCATCCGAGCACCCGATCGGGCAGGCCATCGCGCGGGAGGCCGCGGCGCGCTCCGGCCGCCTGCTCCCGGTCACCGGCTTCACGCCGCTGCCCGGGGCGGGAGTCCGCGGGGTCGTGGACGGGCGCACGGTCACGGTCGGCCGGCCGGAACTGTTCGCGGGGCTGACGGTGCCGGTCCCGCTGCGCCGGGCCGCCGATGGGGCCGGGAACGCCGGCCAGACCGCGGTGCTGGCCGGCTGGGACGACGCCGTCCGGGCAGTGCTCGTGGTCGCGGACACGCTGCGGCCCGGCAGCGCCGGCGCGGTCGCCCGCATCCAGCGGCTCGGCCTGGCCACCGCGCTGCTCACCGGCGACAGCGAGCGCACCGCGCACGCCGTGGCCGCCCAGCTGAAGATCCCGGAGCGATGCGTTTACGCCCGCGTCCGGCCGGAGGAGAAGGCGGAAAAGATCCGGCAGCTGCAGGGCGAGGGATACGCCGTGGCCATGGTCGGCGACGGCGTCAACGCCGCAGCCGCCCTGGCCCAGGCCGACCTGGGCATGGCGGCCGGCTCCGGGACCGACGCCGCGATCGGGGCCGCCGACCTGACCCTGGTCAACGGGGACCCGAACACGATCGCGGAAGCCCTGCTGCTGGCCCGGGCCACACTGCGGGTGATCCGGGGCAACCTCGTCTGGGCCTTCGGTTACAACGTGATCGCGATCCCGGCCGCCGCGCTCGGTTATCTCAACCCGCTGTTCGCCGGGATCGCGATGGCCGCCAGTTCGCTGATCGTCACCGCGAACAGCCTGCAGTTGCGCCGTTTCGGGCGACGGCGCGCCGCGCTGGCCCCAGCGTCCACGGCCGGGGACGGGGCCCAGTGAGCGCGGCGCCGGCGGCCGGCCGTACCGGGCATCCTGGCCCAGCGCAGCCAGAGCCGCCGGACGAGGAGCAGCTGAGCTTGCCGGGCACACCCGGGCGGCCCCACCTGGCGAGCTGGCTGGGGGATCTGGCGCGGGCCGCCGCCGGTCCGGTGACCTGCGCCATCGTGCTCATCGGGCTGCTGTCGGCGTGGGTAGCATCGGGCGGTGCGGGCACCATCGCCCCGGTGCGGATCCAGGTCAGCCAGGCCGCGGTCCCGATGCGCGGCTTCCCCTCCGCAACGGTCGCCCCATCCGGGCCGGCCGGAACCTTCCTGACGATCCGGAACCCGACCAGCCAGCCGGATGAGCTGATCGCGGTACACAGCCCGGTAGCCCGGCACATCGTGCTACGGCGCAGCAGCGGGCCGCAGGACCCGGGCACGGTGGTCTCCGCGCTGACGATCCCGGCGAAATCCAGTATCACGCTCACGCCGTTCGGCGACGACGTGGTGCTGCGGGATCCCGTGCGCTACGAGTCCGACAGCTCCGTCTCCCTTACCCTGACCTTCCGGCATGCCGGGACGATCACGGTCAGCGCGGACGTGACCGCACCCGGAACGCCCTGACCAGATCGGGTGGGGCCGCATGTTACTACGGTTCGTAGTTGTAGGCTGACCGTGCCAGACTGCTAAGACCTCATCAAGACCGCGAAATGTGGAGGTTGGCGGACGTTATGCCCGGGATGAACAGCGGTCTGAACGCCGACGATCCCACCGTGGTCGCCGCGTTCCGCGCGGCCCTGCTGCACCAGGGGCTGATCGCCCTGGCCATCTTCGCCGTGCTCTCCGTGGTGTGGGTCAGCGTCCGCGGCCGGACGGACGCCGCCGGTGGCCCCGCGGGCGCGGGCCCCGCGGGCGCGCGCGGCCCGGACCGCCCGGAGCCCGCCGGGCACCGGGTACTGCGGATTGGCTTCGGGCTGCTGTGGGTGCTCGACGGGCTGCTGCAGGCCCAGCCCCGGATGGCCGCGGGCCTGCCGTCACAGGTGATCGAGCCGTCCGCGGCCAGCTCACCGCACTGGGTGCAGCAGGTGGTCAACTGGGCCGGGACCACCTGGTCCTACCACCCGATTCAGGCCGGCGCCGCCGCGGTCTGGATCCAGGTCGGGATCGGCCTGTGGCTGCTGGCCGCGCCGCGGGGCCTCTCGGGCCGGCTAGCCGGGCTGGCCAGCCTGGTCTGGGGCCTGATCGTCTGGACGTTCGGGGAGTCCTTCGGCGGGATCTTGGCTCCCGGGCTGACCTGGCTGTTCGGCGCGCCCGGCGCGGCCCTGATCTACGCCGTCGCGGGCGCGCTGCTCGTGCTGCCGGACCGGAGCTGGCGGACGCCGCGGCTGGGTCAGGCCATCCTGGGCGGGTTCGGGTTGTTCCTGGTCGGGATGGCGGTGCTGCAGGCCTGGCCGGGCCGGGGCTTCTGGCAGGGCCACGCGGGCAACCAGTCCGGCACCCTGACCGGCATGGTGCAGTCGATGGCGGGCACGTCGCAGCCGCGGTTCCTGGCCAGCCTGGTGTCCGGCTTCGGCACGCTGGTGCGCGACCACGGCTTCGCCGTCAACCTGGTCGCGGTGATCGTGCTCGCGGTGATCGGCGTATCGTTCCTGACCGGCCGGCGTGAGGTGGCTCGTCCGGCCCTGGCGGCTTTTCTTGTGCTGTGCATCGCGGACTGGGTGCTGATCGAGGACTTCGGGTTCTTCGGCGGCGTGGGCACCGACCCGAACAGCATGATCCCGATGGCGCTGCTGGCGGCCGGGGGCTTCCTGGCGCTGAGCCGGGTCCCGGCCACCGTCGCCGCCCCGGCCACCGTCGCCGCCCCAGCCGCGGAAGCCCCGGCCGGGGAAGCCCCAGCCGGACCGGCCGTCCCGGACACGGTGAGCCCCGGGCCGCGCGGAACGGGCGGGCGGGGACGGATGCGGCCCGCCGACCTGCGCACGGCCATGACCCGGTCCATGCGCGCGGCCACCTTCGGCACGATGACGTCGGTCGCCGCGTTCGGCGTGATCGTGCTCGGCGCCGTCCCGATGGCCGCGGCCCAGACCACACCGGGCGCGAGCGCCATCCTCGCCCAGGCCATCGACGGGCCGACCAGCCCGATCAACATCACGGCCCCCGGCTTCAGCCTGACCGACCAGGACGGCCGGACGGTCTCGCTGTCCAGCCTGCGCGGGAAGGTGGTGCTGCTGACGTTCCTCGACCCGGTCTGCGTGACCGACTGCCCGCTCATCGCCCAGGAGCTCCGGCAGGCCGGCCAGCTGCTCGGCGCGAAGACCAGCCAGGTCGAGCTGGTCGCCGTCGACGTCAACCCGCTGTACAACGAACTGGCCTACACCCGGGAGTTCGACCACGAGGAAGGGCTGACCGGCCTGGCGGACTGGCGCTACCTGACCGGCACCCAGGCGCGGCTGCGCCAGGTGTACCGCGCCTACGGCCAGCCAGCCCAGACCCTGCCGGCCGGCGCGATGGTCGGGCACTCCGACATCGCCTTCGTCATCGACACCCATGGCGAGATACGCGAGGAACTGGACATGGATCCCGGGCCGGGGACCGCGGCCACCAAATCGTCCTTCGCCACCGAACTGGCCGACGCGGCTACCCAGACGCTGCGCAGCTCGTGAACGAGGGGCGAGTGGGGCGAATGGGCCTGCTGGGGCGGATGAGCTCACCTGGGCGGATGGACCCGCTGGGGCGGATGAAGTCAATGGGGTGGGTAGGGCGCCTGGGGGACGAGGGACGCGAGGGCCGGCTCCGGGCGGCGCGCGGCGGACGGGGCATGGCGGCGCGCGGCGGACGGGGTATGGCGGCCGGGCTGGGGCTCGCGCTGCTCGCCGGCGGATGCGGCAGCGTGGCCAGCCAGCCGGCCGCTCCAAGCCCGGCGGTTCCCGCGCCGCTGTCGCTGAGCACCTCGACGGACGCCGCCGGGGCCACGTGGGCCACCGTCCCCATGGGCGCGGCGTCGGGCGCGGACGAGTTCTGGGAGCTGTTCGTGCTGCCGGGCGGCGGCCAGTGGTCGCTGCGCACCCCGCCGGACATCGCGACCAACGGCGCGATCGTGCTGGCCGCGCCGGACGCGGCGGGACCGGCCGGCGCGAGCGGGAGCAGCGGGACGGCGGGCGCGGGCGGAACGGGCCAGGCGGGCGGGGGGCCGCTCGTGGCCGGGGTACGGCCCAGTCTGGATCTTGCCTTCTCCCCCATCACCAGCACGTCTGATCTGGGACGGAGCTGGACGGTGAGCCCGCCGCAGTCCGGGCTCGCGGACGTGCCGGACGCACTGGCCGCCGCGCCCGGCGCGCCCGGCGGGTCCGGCGGGTCCGGCGTACGGCTGATCGGGCTCGGTCAGGACGGCGCGGTCAGCGTCACCGGCGCGGCCGACGGCACCTGGGGCCCGCTGACCACCGAACGGGCGCTGGCCTCGGCTCCGGCCGCGCGGGACTGCGACCTGACCGGGCTTACCGCCGTCGCCTACACACCGGCCGGGTCGCCGCTGCTGGCCGGGACCTGCGGCCGGGGCGGCCGGGTGGGCGTGTTCGGGGAGACGGGCGGGACCTGGCACCTAGCCGCCCCGGCGCTGCCCGCCTCCCTGGGCGGGCAGGCCGTCCGGGTACTGCGGCTGAGCCGGAGCGGTCATCAGGACGTGGCGCTGCTGGAGGCGGGCGCCGCGCCATCGATCAGCCTGCTCGCGGCGTGGAGCAGTGACGGCGAGCACTGGCGGCTGTCGCCCGTCCTGCGGGCAGGCGGTTCCGCGGCGGTGTCCGCGTCGTTCGGTGACGGCGGAGTCGGCGCCGTGCTGGCCGGGGACCGGGCCGAGACGATTTCCGGGCCGGGGTCGTCCTGGCGGCGGTTGCCCGCGCGGCCGGCCGGGCGGACGGTCACGCTGACGCTGCCGGGCGCCGGGCCCATCGAGGCGCTGGCCGCGAGCGCCGGCACGCTGACGGTCTGGCGGCTGACCGGCGACCCGGGCGCCTGGGTGAAGGCCCAGTCGGTCAAGGTGCCGATCCAGTACGGCTCGTCCAGCTAGAGCCGGCTGGCCCCGCACGAGGGCAGCTCGTCCAGCTAGAGCTGGCTGGCCCCGCACGGGGGCGGACGTCGATCGGGCGACTAGTCCCCGGATACCGCGGAAAAGCCGTCCTAGGTAGGGGGCTCTCCGCTCCGGGGATCGTCCGCACGGCGGAAAGGTCCCGGTATGCCCGTTAAGGGAAAATTGAGATCTTAGCGGGCCGGAGGCGTCCAGGCGTCGCCGACCGCCGACCATTCGCGCAGGCCGACCAGCTGGAAGAGAGCCGCGATGCCGGTGGCGGTCACGTCGGGCGGCGTCCCGCCCAGCTCCTGCAGGGCCGCGATCATGCCCTTCGCCGCCGCCATGAGCAGGTTCGCCGGGTAGATCGCGATCGCGTAGCCCAGCTCCTGCAGCCGCTGCGGGCCGCCGTCCGGGGTCAGGCCGCCCTGGACCAGGTTGATCAGGAGCGGCGCGTCGACCTCCTTGGCGATCTGCGCCACCTCGGCGTCCGACTGCGGTGCCTCCACGAAGATCACGTCCGCGCCGGCCTGCGCGTAGGCGCTGGCCCGGTCGATCGCCGCGGACAGGCCCAGCACGGCCCGGGCGTCGGTGCGCGCCACGATCAGGGCATCGGTCCGGGCCTCCAGCGCGGCGCCCAGCCGGGCCAGGAACTCGTCCTGGCCGATCACTTCCTTGCCGGGCAGGTGGCCGCACCGCTTCGGGAACGTCTGGTCCTCGAGCTGGATCGCGGCGACGCCCGCCCGCTCGTACGCCCGCACGGTCCGCACGACGTTCAGCGCCGAACCGTACCCGGTGTCGGCGTCGGCGATCAGCGGGAGACCGCCGAGCACGCTCGTGACCAGGCCGGCCCGTTCGGCCATCTCCGACCCGGTGACCAGGCCGATGTCCGGCAGGCCGAACCCGGAGGCCGCCACTCCGGCCCCGGTCAGGTACGCGGCCCGGAACCCGGTACGCCGGGCCAGATGGGCCGAGACGCCGTCGAAGACGCCGGGAGCCACGACGAGCTCGCCCTCGGCCAGCAGGGCCCGCAGCCGGTCACCGGGAGTCGTCGCCGTGTTCCCGTCCGCGTTCCCGTCTGCATGCGCCATGATCCCGCCCGCCGGAACTGAGATTATTGTCGTAGAGCCACGCTACGTCAGCGCCGCTGACTGTGCCCCCCGGGAAGGACAGGTATCGATGACCGCGCAGGCGGAACCGGAGACCTTCAGCTTCCAGGCCGAGGTCGTCCAGATCCTCGACCTGATGGTGCACTCTCTGTACAGCAACAAGGAGATCTTCCTGCGTGAACTGATCTCCAACGCCTCGGACGCCATCGACCGGCTGCGCCTGGAGCTGATGTCCCGGTCCGAATCACCCGACGACGAGGGCCCGCTGCAGATCCGCGTCAGCTACGACGCCGACGCCGGCACGATCACCGTGGCGGACAACGGCATCGGCATGAGCCGCACCGAGGTGATCGAGCACATCGGCACGATCGCCAAGTCTGGTACCCGCGACTTCCTGCACCAGCTGACCGGCGACCAGCGGAAGGACGCGTCGCTGATCGGGCAGTTCGGCGTGGGTTTCTACGCGGCGTTCATCGTGGCCGACCGGGTCGTCCTGACCAGCCGCCGGGCGGGGCTGCCCGCGAGCGAGGGGGTGCGCTGGGAGTCCGACGGCCGCGGCGCGTACACGCTGGAGCCGGCCGAGGTTCCGGCCCGGGGCACCACGGTCGTGCTCCACCTCCGGGACGGGGAAGACGAGCTGCTCAACGGGTCCCGGCTGCGCTCGATCATCCGGACGTACTCCGACCACATCAGCCTGCCGATCATGATGCCGATTGAACGGGCCGACGGAGGAGCCGGGACGGACGGCGAGGCCGGCCCGCCCGGGGAAGCGCCCGAGGAGCCCGTCAATCAGGCGTCCGCCCTGTGGGCCCGGTCCAAGAGCGATATCAGCGACCAGGACTACCGGGACTTCTACCGGCACCTCACCGGCGACATCGCCGATCCGCTGGTGTGGCTGCACAGCAAGATGGAGGGGACGTTCGAGTACACGCTGCTGCTGTTCGTCCCCGGCAGTGCCCCCTTCGACCTGTGGATCCCGGACGCCAGCCACGGCGTCAAGCTGCACGTCCAGCGGGTCTTCATCATGGCTGACTCCGGCCAGCTGATGCCCTCCTACCTGCGGTTCGTTCGGGGCGTGATCGACTCCAGCGACCTGCCGCTGAACGTGTCGCGGGAACTGCTGCAGGGCAGCCGGGCGGTCAGCCACATCCGTTCCAGCGCGGTCAAGAAGGTGCTGAAGCTGCTGGCCGACCTGGCCGAGAACGAGCCGGAGAAGTACGCCACGTTCTGGTCGCAGTTCGGCGCGGTGCTGAAGGAAGGCATCCCGGAGGACTACACCAACCGGGATGAGCTGGCCCGGCTGCTGCGCTTCACGTCCACCGCGACCGCTGACTCTCATGGGTCCCCGGGGTCTTCGGGGGCCACGGGGTCTCTGGGGGCCACGGGATCCGCCGGAGGCGGGCCGGGCGTTTCGCTCAGCGAATATGTGGCGCGGATGAAGGAAGGCCAGGAGCAGATCTACTACCTGCTGGCGCCCGGCCCGGCCGCCGCCAGCAGCCCGCACCTGGAGGCGTTCCGCGCCAAGGGCGTGGAGGTCCTGCTGCTGAACGAGCCCGTGGACAGCTGGGTCGTCTCCAGCCTGCACGAGTTCGACGGCAAGCGGCTGCAGTCGGTCGCTCAGGGCGCCGCGGATCTGGGCGCGCTGGCGGACGACGCCGAGAGGGCGGCCACCGAGCAGGCGGGCACCGAATTCGCGGACCTGACCGGCAAGCTCAAGGACCTCCTGGCCGGGCAGGTCGTCGACGTGCGGGTGACCGGCCGGCTGACCACCTCCCCCGCGTGCATCGTGGCCAACGAGCCCGACATCGAGATGAACCTCATGCGCCGGATGCGGAACTCGGGCCTGCCCAGCCAGCCCGTGCTGGAGATCAACCCGGGGCATCCGCTGGTTCAGCGGCTCAACCACCGGCTGGACGATCCGCATCTGGGCGACTGGGCGAACGTCCTGTTCAGCCAGGCCGTCCTCACACTGGGCGCCCGGATCGAGGACCCCACCGCCTTCGTCAACCGGATGAACGACCTGCTCGAAGCGCTGACCGCGGGAGGGGCCGGCAGCAGTGACGCCGGCAGCAGTGAGGCCACGGGCGACGGGGCCACGGGCGGCGACGGGGCCTGATGAGCGGGACGGAACCCGGCACGCCGCCGTTCCGGTACGACGCACGGCTGGGAGGTGAGATCGAGGCGCGCTGGCAGCGGCGATGGGAGGCTGACGGGACGTTCCGCTCCGCCAATCCGGCCGGGCCGCTGTCGGAGGGGTTCGGCCGGGTGAAGGGGCGGCCGAGGTTCTACGTCCTGGACATGTTCCCCTATCCCAGCGGGGCCGGGCTGCACGTCGGCCACCCCCTCGGCTACATCGGCACCGACGTGCTGGCCCGGTACCAGCGGATGAACGGCCGGCACGTGATGCACGCGCTCGGCTATGACGCGTTCGGCCTGCCCGCCGAGCAGTACGCGATCGACACCGGCCAGCACCCGCAGGTCACGACGCAGGCCAACGTGGCCGCCATGCGCCGTCAGCTCCGGCGGCTGGGGCTGGGGCACGACAGCCGGCGGGAAATCGCCACCACCGACCCCTCGTTCTACCGGTGGACCCAATGGATCTTCCTGCAGATCTTCAACAGCTGGGTGGACGAGCGGACCGGGAAAGCCCGGCCGATCGGTGACCTGGCCGCCGAGTTCGAGTCCGGGGAGCGGTCCGTGCCGGGCGGCCTTTCG
This sequence comes from Actinomycetota bacterium, assembly GCA_003164955.1. Taxonomy (GTDB): domain Bacteria; phylum Actinomycetota; class Actinomycetes; order Streptosporangiales; family Streptosporangiaceae; genus Bog-532. The sequence goes on along the minus strand of PLRW01000241.1, from coordinate 72,029 downwards.
TGGGGTCAGCTGCCCGAACGGGAGCGGCGCGCGGTGATCGACGGCTACCGGCTGGCCTACATCGCCGACGAACTGGTCAACTGGTGCCCCGGGCTGGGCACCGTGCTCGCGAACGAGGAGGTCACCCCGGACGGGCGCAGCGACATCGGGAACTACCCCGTCTACCGGCGGCCGCTGCGGCAGTGGATGCTGCGCATCACCGCCTACGCCGAACGGCTGATCGCCGACCTGGACGACCTGCAGTGGCCGGAGTCCATCAAGCAGCTGCAGCGCAACTGGATCGGCGCCAGCGACGGGGCCCTGATCGAGCTGCCCGTGGCTGTCGCTGGCGGGGCGGGCGAGACTGGAGAGGCGGGCGAGACTGGAGAGGCTGGCGAGACTGGAGAGGCTGGCGAGGCGGGGCTTGCGGTGGAGGTCTTTACTACGCGGCCGGACACGCTGGCCGGGGCCACGTACGTGGTGCTCGCGCCGGAACATCCGCTGGTGGACCAGTTGCCGCCGGACTCCTGGCCGGACGGAACGCCGGCGGCGTGGACGTACCCGGAAGGCCAGGCCGGCGGGGGCTCGGGGGCGTCGGGGGGCTGGACGCCGCGGGCGGCGCTGGCCGCTTACCGGGCCGCCGCCGCTCGGCTCAGCGACCGGCAGCGCACCACCGGGGCGGGCGCCAAGACCGGCGTCTTCACCGGCCGCCACGTCGTCAACCCGCGGACCGGGGAGCAGATCCCGGTCTTCGCCGCCGACTACGTGCTGATGGGGTACGGGACCGGCGCCATCATGGCGGTTCCGGCCCACGACCAGCGCGACGTGGAGTTCGCGGGAACGTTCGGCCTGGATATCCGCCAGGTGCCGGAGCCGCCCAGCATCGCGGCGGCGATCGCCTGGCTGGAGCAGACGGGTACCGGGCGGGGGAAGCGGGCCTACCGGCTCCGCGACTGGCAGTTCTCCCGGCAGCGCTACTGGGGCGAGCCGTTCCCGATCGTCTACGACTCCGGCGACCAGCCGGTCGCCCTGCCTGAGACGCTGCTGCCGGTGCGGCTGCCGGAGATGACCGACTTCCGGCCGGAACCGCAGGCGGACGAGTCGAGTCCCCCGGTACCGCCGCTGGCCCGGGCCCGGGACTGGGCGGACGTCGAACTGGACCTCGGCGACGGCCCGAAACGTTACCGCCGGGAGCTGAACACCATGCCGCAGTGGGCCGGCTCATGCTGGTACTACCTGCGCTACCTCGACCCGGACAACGCCCGCGCCTTCGTCGACCCGGAGATCGAGCGGTACTGGATGGTCCCGGCGGACGCCGCCTTCGAGGGCGACGGGGGCGTCGGCCTGTACGTGGGCGGCGTCGAGCACGGCGTGCTGCACCTGCTGTACGCGCGCTTCTGGCACAAGGTCCTCTACGACCTGGGCCACGTGTCCACCCGGGAGCCGTTCCGCCGGCTGGTCAACCAGGGCTACATCCTGGCCGACGCGTTCACCGACGAGCGCGGCATGTACGTCCAGGCCGCCGAGGTGGAGCACGAGGCCGACGGGTACACGTTCAACGGGCAGCCGGTGACCCGCCGGGCCGGCAAGATGGGCAAGAGCCTGAAGAACAGCGTCAGCCCGGACTTCATCTACACCCGGTACGGCGCGGACACGCTCCGGCTGTACGAGATGGCCACCGGGCCGCTGGAGGCCGACCGCCCGTGGCGGACCGGAGACATCGCCGGCGTGCACCGGTTCCTGCAACGGCTGTGGCGCAGCATCATCGACGAGACCACGGGTGCGCTGCGGGTCAGCGACGAGGACCTGGACCCGGCGGCGGACGCGGGCACGGACGGGGACACGGCCCCAGGCGCGGACGGGGGCCTGGACGCAGACACGCTCCGGCGGCTGCACCAGACGATTACCGCGGTCCGCGAGGACCTGGAGACGCTGCGTTACAACACTGCGATCGCCCGGCTGATCGAGCTGACCACGCACGCCGCCCGGATCTCTTCCGCCCGCGGGGCGCTACCGCGGGCGCTGGCCGAGCCGCTGGTGCTGATGGTGGCGCCGCTGGCCCCGCACATCGCCGAGGAACTGTGGGCCCGGCTCGGCCATCCCGAGTCGCTCGCCTACGCCCCGTTCCCGGTCGCCGACCCGGCGCTGGCCGCCGAGCTGACCATCGAACTGCCCGTCCAGGTCAACGGGAAGGTGCGGTTCACCATCGAGGTGCCGGCCGGCGCCGGTGAGGACGAGATCAGGCGGGCTCTGACCGCGCACGGAGACTTCGGGCGGCACACCGGCGGAGCGGAGGTCCAGCGCATCGTCGTCGTCCCCGGCCGCATCGCCAACGTGGTGACCCGGCCCGGGTAGCTCGCGTGGTGCCCCGGCCGATCGTTCCACTGAGGTATCCAGGGAGTGGACAGGCGGGGGGGAATGGGTTAGGTGAGACTCAGGAGGGTGGGCTCCCCGCGAGGTGGGCTCCCCCGCGAGCTCGGGGCTCCTGGTGAGCCCGCGATTGTCTAGGTGGCCGCCTTAGGCTCGGGGCGCGCGGAGGACGGTGACGGAGCGGGGGGCGGCGGTGAGCTGGTCGCCCGAGTGAACGGCCCCAGGCCCGGCCCCACCCGCAGCCCCGGCCCCGGCTGGCTGCCCAGCGGGACCCGTGTTACCTGTGGGGCTAGAGATGCCGAAGGGGTCTGTGTCTCCAGTGATGCCAGAGGCGCTCGTGGTACCGGAGTCATCTATGGTGCCAGAGGTGCTCGTGACACTAGGGGTATCTGAGCTATCAGGGGCATTACCTGCAGTGTCGGAGTCATCTGTGGTGCCAATGGCGCCCGTGGTGCCGGCGTAGGTGTCGAGCTCCGGGAGCCAGGTGCGCTGGGCGGCGTCCTGCGGGGGGCGGGTGACGGGGATGGTGAACGTCAGCGGCTCCCACCAGGCGTTGACCAGGATGAGGAAGTCATCGTCGATGAGCAGGGACCCGTCGGCGGCGCGGTCCGGACTGTCCGAGCCGTCCAGGTAGACGGTCACGGCCAGGGCGCTCGCGTCGTTCCAGTCGGCGCCGGTCATGGCCGTCCCGGCCGGGGTGAACCAGCCCAGCTCCTTGGCGTCGGCACCGGTCAGGAAGCGGCGGCGGCGGAACACCGGGTGGTGGGAGCGCAGCGCGATCAGGCGCTTGGTGAAGGCAAACAGATCGGTGTCGGCACCGGACCAGTCGAACCAGGAGATCTCGTTGTCCTGGCAGTAGGCGTTGTTGTTGCCCTGCTGGGTGCGGCCTATCTCGTCGCCGCCCAGGAGCATGGGGATCCCGGACGACAGCAGCAAGGTGGCGAGCATGGCCCGGGACTGGCGGCCCCGGAGGGCCAGGACGGCCGGGTCGTCGGTGGGGCCCTCGGCGCCGCAGTTCCAGGACCGGTTTTCGCCGGTGCCGTCGTGATTCGACTCGCCGTTGGCCTCGTTGTGCTTGCCGTCGTAAGAGACCAGGTCGCGCAGGGTGAAGCCGTCGTGCACGGTGATCAGGTTCACCGATGAGGTGGGCCGGCGCCGGTCCCATCCGTACAGGTCGGAGGATCCGGCGAACCGGGTGGCGAACTCGCCCAGCCCGATGGGCCGGCTGCGCCAGAAGTCCCGCATGCTGTCGCGGTACCGGCCGTTCCACTCGCTCCACAGCGGCGGGAACCGGCCCAGATCGTAGCTGTCCATCTGGCCGACGTCCCACGGCTCCGCGATCAGCTTGGCCCGGGACACCACCGGGTCCTGGGAGATCAGGTCGAAGAACGCGGACGTGCCGTCGAAGCCACCTTCCTGGCGGGCCAGGGTCGCGGCGAGGTCGAACCGGAACCCGTCGACGTGCATCTCATTCAGCCAGTAGCGCAGCGAGTCCATGATCAGCTGCAGGGTGCGGGGGTGGCCCGCGTTCAGCGAGTTGCCGGTGCCGGTCGTGTCGAAGTAGGCGCGCGGATCGTCGTTGACCAGCCGGTAGTAGGCCGGGTTGTCCAGGCCGCGGAAGGACAGCGTCGGGCCGAGCTGATTACCCTCGGCGGTGTGGTTGAACACCACATCGATGATGACCTCCAGGCCGGCTGCGTGCAGCGCGTCCACCATGTCCTTGAACTCGGCGACCTGGCCACCGGGCTGCCCGGCGCGCACCGCGGCGGAATACCGCTGGCTGGGGGCGAAGAACCCGATGGTGTTGTACCCCCAGTAGTTGGTCAGGCCACGGTCGGTGAGCAAGCCCTCGGGCACGAACTCGTGCACGGGCAGCAACTCGACGGCGGTGATGCCGAGGCCGGTCAGGTACTCGATGGCGGCCTCGTGCCCGAGGCCGGCGTAGGTGCCGCGCAACTCTTCCGGCACGCCGGGGTGCCGAATGGTGAAGCCCTTGACGTGCACCTCGTAGATGATCGTGTCCGCGTACGGGCGCCGGATCGGGACATTCTGATACCAGGTGTACGCGGTGTCCACGACGAGGCTGTGCGGCACGTCGGGGCCGGAGTCGAGGTCGCTGGGAGTGCCCGGGTCGCCGTCGGCGTAGCCGAGCACGCTGGGGCGGTTCCGCATGCCGCCGGTCACGGCGCGGCAGTAGGGGTCGAGCAGGAGCTTCGCCTCGTTGCAGCGGATACCGCTGGCCGGCCGATAGGGGCCGGAGGCGCGGTAGCCGTAGGCCTGCCCGGGGCCGACCCCCGGCACGAAGGTGTGCCAGACACCCGCGTCGTAGTCCACCAGCGGGACCCGGGTCTCGTTGCCGCCAGAGTCGAGCAGGCACAGCGTGATGCCGTTGGCGACCTCGGAGGCCACCGCGAAGTTCGTCCCGCCGCCCCAGAGCGTCGCACCCAGCGGGAAGGGCCGTCCGGGGCGTCCGGCTGGGGCCGGGGCCGGGGTGCTCATGGCTAGCCCTTCTGTTCCGTGGGGCTGGCGGGAGCAGCGGGGCCAGAAGGTGTAGCGGGGCTGGCGGGAGAAGCGGAGGGAGTGGGACCGAGTGCGGGATAGAGGGTGTCTATGACCTCCGCGGCAGACCGCACCGCGCCGTGCCGGCGCCGGATCACGTCGGCGATCACGCCGGTCCAGCCGGTCTGGTGGGACGCACCGAGACCGGCCGCGTTGTCCCCGTGAAAGTACTCGTTGAACAGCAGGTTGTCCTTCCACTCCGGATCCTGCTGCAGCCGCTCGACCCAGCCGAAGCAGGGCCGCCGCCCGTCCGCGCCGACGAGGAAAATCGAGATGAGCCGGTCCTGCAGGTCGGTGATGATGGCGTCGAGGGTGAACTGCTTCCCGGACCGGGTCGGGTACTCCAGCGTCAGCTCGTCGCCGAAGAACCGGTAGTACCGCTCCAGCACGTTGATCAGCAGGAAGTTGAGCGGGAACCACAGCGGGCCGCGCCAGTTGGAGTTGCCGCCGAACATCGCCGTGGTGGACTCGGCCGGCTCGTAGTCCACGGTGGACATCTGGCCTTCCACGTCCAGTACGTAGGGATGGTCGCGATGGTAGGCCGACAGGGCCCGCAGCCCGTACGGGGACAGGAACTCGCTCTCATCGAACAAGGACGCCGCGAGCTTTTCCAGCTGGCCGAGGCCGACCAGGCTGAGCAGCATCTGCTGGTTGCCGGTTTTGCCGCGCATCATGCCCTGCTTGGTGAGCTTGGCCGCGTCGTCGATGCCCTCCCGGCGCAGGAAGTCCGCGAACTGCTTGCCCAGCCGCTGCGAGTCGTCGAGCATCCCCTGATCGACGACCGCCGCGGCCAGCACCGGGATGACGCCGACCATGGACCGGATCTTCATCGGGATGGCGGTGCCGTCGGCGGTGAGCAGCTTGTCGTAGAAGAGGCCATCGCTTTCGTCCCACATGCCCTGGTCGTTGATCGCGTCGGCGATGCCCGCGAAATGCTCCAGGAACTTGAGCGAGATGTCGCTGGCCGGGCGGCTGCCGGACCGGCGCAGCACGGTCGCGATGCGGGCCATGCTGATCGCGTAGAAGGCCATCCAGCCGGTGGCGTCGGACTGCTCCAGGGTGCCGCCGGCCGGCAGGTGCGAGCGGTCGATCGGGCCGATGTTGTCCAGGCCGAGGAAGCCGCCCTCGAACACGTTGCTTCCGTTCGCGTCCTCCCGGTTGACCCACCAGGTGAAGTTGATCAGCAGCTTGTCGAACACCCGGCTGAGGAAATCGACGTCGCGGCCGCCGTCGATCGCGAACACCTCGAGCGCGGCCCACGCCTGCACCGGCGGGTTGACGTCACCGAAGTCCCATTCGTAGGCCGGGAGCGCCCCGCTCGGGTTCTGGAACCATTCCCGGCACAGCAGGATGAGCTGGTACTTGGCGAAGGCCGGGTCCAGGTGCGCCAGCGCCACGCAGTGAAAGCCCAGGTCCCAGGCGGCGAACCAGGGATACTCCCACTTGTCCGGCATGGACATGATGTCGAAGGCGTCGAAGTTGCCCCAGCGGGTGTTGCGGCCCAGCTGCCGTCCCGGCGGCGGGGGCGGCTGGGTCGGGTCGCCCGCCAGCCAGCGGCCCACGTCGAAGTAGTAGAACTGCTTGCTCCACAGCAGCCCGGCGAAGGCCTGCCGCGTCACCCGGGCCTCGTCGGCGCTGGCCCCGTCCGGTGTCAGGCCGGCGTAGAACTCGTCCGCTTCCGCCCGCCGCTGATCACGTATCCGAACGAACCCGTCCGCGAGCGGTTCATCGCCGCTGGCCTGCCCCGTACTGGCCTGCCCCGTGCTGGGCTGACCGGCCGGGGACCGAAGGCGCAGCCGCAGTTCGGCGGTGGCTCCCGGCTGGACCGTCAGCCGGTACCAGAAGGAGCATTTGGTGCCCTGCTGGTCCGGGTTGACCGTGGCCGCGCCGGAGATGACGTGGTCGTTGATGCCGTCCTTCGGGTACGGGGTGGCCGGGGCGACGTTGTACAGCCGGGCCAGGTTCGTTTCGTTCTCGCAGAACAGCAGGGTAGGGCTGGTGCCGTCGGGGCCGTTCCCGCCGATCAGCTCCAGCTCGCCGAGGAACGGGTGCGCCACCCGGACCGCCGGGCCGCCGGCCGCCTCCAGCAGCGGCCTGGACGCGTCGGCGTCCCAGGACCAGGTGTTGCGGAACCAGGCGGTCGGCAGCACGTGCAGGGTCTCGGCGTCCGGGCCGGCGTTCTTCACGGTCACCTGCATCAGCACGTCACCGGGGTCCGCCTTGGCGTAGCTGACCTCGACGATCCAGTACCGGTCACCGTCGAACGCGCCGGTGTCGAGGAGCTCGTACTCGGGCTGGAACCGGTTGCGGGCGGCGTTCGTGGCGACGAGGTCGTTGTAGGGGAAGGCCCGCTGCGGGTAGTGGTAACGCCAGCGGTTCCAGGCGTGGCTGGGCACCGCGTCGAGATACCACCAGTACTCCTTGACGTCCTCGCCGTGGTTGCCCTCCGGCCCGGTCAGCCCGAACAGCCGCTCCTTGAGGATCGGGTCACGCCCGTTCCACAGGGCGAGCCCCAGGCACAGCCGCTGCTCGATGTCGCAGAAGCCCGCCAGCCCGTCCTCGCCCCACCGGTATGCCCGCGACCGGGCGTGGTCGTGCGGGAAGTAATCCCACGCCGCGCCGTCCTCGCTGTAGTCCTCGCGGACCGTGCCCCACTGGCGCTCGGTCACGTACGGGCCCCATAGGTACCAGTCCCCGGCCTGGTGCAGGCCATCCTCAAGCCGCCCGAAACCCTGAATCCGCTCCTGCTCCGCATTCATCACGCTCCCTTTTACCCCTTCTCGCGTTCCGCCACGTCTGTAAAGGTGTGCGTCACGGCCTCGGGTTTTGACGGGCGCGCCGAGGGTATTGCAGGTCGCGCGCCAGCAGTCCGCGGCGCGGCGGCGCAGCACGGATGCCCCGCCAAATGATCGGGAGGACATCGGCATGCGCCTGCTCGTGGACCGGCTGGCACCGGAGCCGCCGGTCACATTCTTCACCAACGCGGAAGGGGCCTGCGCCCGGGCGCTGCTGAACCTGCTGACCGGCCGGGAAGACGCACCTGAGCTGCCCATCCTGCAGATGGTCGACGCCCGGCTCGAAGCCGGGGAGACCGACGGCTGGCGGCACGGGGACATGCCCGACGACGGCCAGGCCTGGCGGGACACCCTGGCCTACCTGGACGCCGACGCCGGTGAGCGCTGCAGTTTGCGGTTCGCGGACGCGCCCGTGGCCGATCAGCTGGCCCTGATCCAGGCCGTAAAGGACCTGAAGTCCGGTGACTGGCACGGGCTCAACGCGGCGCACGTGTGGAGCTTGTGGACCCGGTACGCCTGCACGGCGCTGTACGCGCACCCGGTGGCATGGAACGAGATCAGCTTCCCCGGCCCCGGCCGTACCGGTTAACTCTGGTTTGTGGTGCGGGCCCGGCTAGTGGTGCGGGCCCGGCCGGTGATTCGGGGCCGGCCGGCTGTCCGGCGACGTCAGTGATTCGGGCGAGACCAGCGACCGCGGCGCGGCCAGTGACTCCGGTGACGGTGACTCCGCCGGCAGCGGATCCGGCAGTGGCCGCCCGTCGCTGATCAGCTTGGCCATCCGGGCCAGCGAGTCGTCCAGGTCCTCCGTGGTCACCACGTCGGCGAGCGCGAGCCGGACCGCCGCGAGCTCGCGGGCCAGGTATTCGGTGTCGGCCTGGGTCCGGGCCGCGACCTCACGGTCGCGGTCGATGTTGGCGCGGTCCCGGTCGTCCTGCCGGTTCTGAGCCAGCAGAATCAGCGGGGCCGCGTACGCCGCCTGCGTGGAGAACGCCAGGTTGAGCAGGATGAACGGGTAGGGGTCCCAGTGCTTGACGAGCCCGACGGTGTTGAGCACAATCCAGACCAGCACCAGGAACGTCTGAGCGACCAGGAAGCGCCCGGTGCCCAGGAACCGGGCGATGGCCTCGGAGAACCGCCCAAATGCGTCCGGGTCGTAGTGCGGGCTCATGATCGGGCCGCCACCAGGGACAGACAGATCCGGCCGCTCGCCGAAGCGCCGAGACGAGGTTCGTGCCATCCTCAGCCTCCAGTTCTTCGCCACCCAACGGGCAGGAGATGATCGAGAACGTCATCTACGGTAACCGCGCCCAGCAACCGGCCCGCCTCATCGCAGACGGCGACGCTGACGAGGTTGTAAGCGGCCAGACGGACCGCCAGCTCTCGTTCGGACATCTCGGGCCGTACGAACATACTTACCTCGACACAGTCGCCGATGCTCATGGCGGGGGGCCGTCGCAGGAGCCGCTGGAACCCGACACTTCCGAGATAACGCCCGGTTGGAGTCATTGTAGGTGGTTCGCAGACATACGCCTGCGCGGCCGCGGTGACGGGCCGGTCCGGCTCGCGCATCCGCGCGAGGACCTCGGCGACCGGCACGTCGGGAGCGACGATCAGCGGCTGGGACGTCATGAGGCCACCGGCTGTCGTAGCGTCGTACCGGAGCAGGCGGCGGATGTCGGCGGCCTGCACGGACTCCATCGCGGTCAGCAGCCGCTCCCGTTGGTCGTCCGGCATTTCGGCCAGCAGGTCCGCGGCGTCGTCGGGCTCCATCTCCTCCACGACGTCGGCGCTGCGCTCCAGGCCCACGCTGGCGAGCAGCCGGATCTGGTCCTGCTCGGGCATCTCCTCCAGCAGGTCGGCCAGCTCTTCGTCGTCCAGCGCGGCGGCGAGCTGGCTGCGCCGGGTGGGTGACATGCCCTCCACCGCGGTGGCCAGGTCGGTCGGGTGCATTTCCCGCAGGTCGACCAGTTGATCGGCCAGCGTTCCGGCCTGGAACAGTTCCGGGTAATCGCTCCACGGGACGATCTGGGTCGAGCGGAGCCGCAAGGGCCGCCCCTGGGTAATGGCCAGCGACGAGACCTTCCACCCCCGCCCGGTCGTGGACGGCGTGATGCCGACGTCGACCACGGTCCCCTGATCCACGGGCTTGCCGAACAGTTCGGTGGCCAGGATCTCCCCGGTCCGCCGGGTGAAGCGGTCGAGGTCGACGGTGCCGCCCCGCAGGTGCGCGCCGTCGATGGACATCTCCGCGATCCGGCCGAAGTTGACGAAGATGTGGCGCCGCTGCAGCGTTACGACCAGCCCCAGGGCCCGGGGCGCGTCGCCCTGGGCGGCGGGCAGGATGACCACGTCGCGGACGCGGCCGATGGAGGTTTCCTCGCTGTCCAGCAGCGGGCGGCCGCGCAGCCGGGCGGTGAAAACCTGCTGAGCCGTCATGGTGGTGACCGCCTCCCCTCACCGTTTCCGACTGCGGCATACGACCTGCACCTTATTCTGCTGGTGCAGGTCGTATGCCGGGGCGCCCGGCGGGGGGAAAGCAGCCGCCGTCCCTAGCGGGACCTAGGAGGGGCGCGACCAGGCTTGGCCGGCACCGGAACCGGGGACGGCGCGGGCCGGGGCGGCCGGGGCGACCGGGGCGGGCCGCCGGGCAGGATGCGGCCGAGCCAGCCGGGAATCCACCAGTTGAGGTGGCCGCGCAGAAACACGGTGGCCGGGACGACGACCAGCGATGCCGGCTACCGCCGAACGCCTTCTCGACGATGGCCATCCCCGCGACGGCCCCGACCGCGCGAGGGGATGACCCGGGCGAGGGCATGGACCGCGAGCCGACGGCCCGGGCCGCGCGTCCCGCCCGCGACCCGGGAGGCGCCGGCCCTCTAGCCTTGGACGATAAGCAAGTTTACCGACCGACTTGATGGGTATAGCCGCTGGCGATGCGGAATCCGGAGGTTTGGGCGAGTCAGCGGTGTGATCACAGGAAATACAAGCACATTGGAAATGACTTGCTCACTAATGTGCACCCGCCAAACCATGGGCAGATATGACCGCATCCACCCACACTGACGCCGGCATCAGCAGCGAAGACTTCCGGCGTGCCGTGGGCCACTTCGCCACCGGGGTCACGGTGGTCACCTCCATCGGGCCGGACGGCCAGCCGGTCGGCACCACCGCCAACGCGGTCAGTTCGCTGTCGCTGGACCCGCCGCTGATCCTGGTCTGCTTTGACCGCGCCAGCCTGACCCTCGAAGCGATCCGCCACCACGGCGCGTTCGTGGTGAACGTGCTGGCCGCCCCGCAGCAGGAACTGTCGGCCAACTTCGCCCGGCGGGGGGTCGAGGCGGCCTGGGAGGGTGTCGAGCACCGGCCGGGCCCGACCGGCAGCCCCCGGCTGGAGGGAGCACTCGCCACGCTGGAGTGCACCGTGGAGCACAGCCTGCCGGGCGGCGATCACGAGATCATCATCGGACGGCTCCGGTACGCCGAGACTTCGTCCGACGACGCCACCCCGCTGCTCTTCTGGCGCGGCTCTTACATCTCCCTCGACGACGCGTAGCCCTCCCCCGGGTCCGTAGATCCCCACCAGAACCACCCCACCAACCTCACCACCCTCACGCGTACTAAGGGGCGCGACCCTCGGCTGGCGACCCCCGATCTGTGACGACCTTTCCGCGCATGCTGCGGAAAGGTCGCCGCGAATCCCTCGGCCGGGCGGGGGTTAGATGCGGGCCGGGCGGGGGTTAGATGCGGGCCGGGCGGGGGTTAGATGCGGGCGGTGCGGATGATGCCGTGGGGGTCGATGGCGGACCGGATCGCGGCCAGGCGGGACTGGCCGCCCGGGGAGAGCGGGCTGCCCGGTGACCGCTGGCCCTCGGCGAACGGGGGCGCCGCGCGCCCGGTGTCGACCGTCGCCGCGGCGGCCCATACCGTCTCAAGGGCCTGGTCCAGCGAGGCGCGCTGCGCGAGAGTGGCGCCCAGGCCGACCGCGTGCCCGAGGAACGGCCCGGGCGGGCGCGTCATCGCCCCATCGGGGGCCGGACCGTGATTGCCGACGTGCCGTATCTCGATCATCATCAGCGGGGTGCCCGGTGCGAGCGCGGCCTGCAGGATGCCCTCAGCTACGGCCGGCGTTCCGTCCTCCAGCCAACGCCCGCCACCGTAGGCCGGCACCCCGGGCGGCGGATCCAGGTGGATGTACGTAAAGGTGCCACCGCGGTCATAGGGCTAGGACCCGGACGGGCGCGCGGGCAGCTGCCGGGCGGGGTACCACTGCTTAGCCCAGACGCTGCGGATAGCGCTGCAGGGGGATGTAGAGGCCCGGAATCGCCCGCAGACGGGGACGTACCGCACCGTCGACCCGCGCGACCATCAGGGCGATGTCATCACCATGCCGGGTGAGCCGATGCGGGCCGGCCAGCAGCCGGTCCGCGAGCGTCTCAAGATCGTCCCCGGCTCCGTCCTCGAGCACGCTGAGCAGGGCGCGGAGGTTGCCGTCGGGGTCGCCGCGGTCGTCCTCGAGCAGGCCGTCGGTCGTCAGCACGAGCGTCGTCCCGGCCGGCAGGGGGACCTTGACCGTCGTGTACCGCTCGGCGGGGTCCACGCCCAGGAGCAGGTCGTCACCCTGGTCGAGCAGGACCGGCGGGGCGCCCGGTGAGACGAGGACGGGCGCCGGATGACCGGCCCGGCACATTTCGAGCTCGCCGCTGGCCGGGTCGATCACCACGAAACAGCAGGTGGCGAACAGGGCCATGTCGGGGTCGATATTGAGCTCGGTGAGCCACTGGTTGGCGCGGGTCATCACTTCGGCTGGCCCATGCCCCTCGCGGGCGTAGGCGTGCACAACCATGCGGAGCCGGCCCATCAGGGACGCGGCGATCGGATTATGCCCCTGCACGTCGCCGATGACCAGGGCGACACGGCCGTCCGTCAGTTCGATCGCGTCGTAGAAGTCGCCGCCGATCTCCAGTCCCGAGGTCACCGGCTGGTACCGGGCGGCAATGCTCACGCCGGGCGCCAGCAGTGGGCCACGCGGCAGCAGTCCGCGCTGGAGGTCTCGCGCCAGCGCGTGCTCTGACTCGTACATCCGGGCCCGCTGCAGCGACTGGGCCAGCAACGCTGAGGCGGCCACCAGCAGCGCACGCTCCTCGGCAGCGAACCGGCGGGGCTCGGAGAACCCCATCAGGCACGCGCCGATCCTGCCCCTGGCGTCGGGGACCGGCACCGCTGCCCAGGCGCGCTGCAGCGACCCGGCGGGCTGGCCCGGCCCCGCGTTCTGGGCGGTGAGGTGCGGGTAGCGGGACGCCAGGTCCGCGGGGGAACCGATAAAGACCGCAGTCTCCCCCGCGATGGCATCGGCGACCGGCGAGCCGGGAGACGGATCGGGATCGCCGAGCAGGCGGGCGGCCTCCGGTGCGAAACCGTACGAGGTGACCGGGGTGAAGTGGCCGTCGTGCTCGGTGACGATCATCAGGCTGTTCGCGCCGTAGGTGGCCAGGCCGGCCTGCGCGGCGGCCGTGATGTCATCCATGGTGACCGCCGCAGCGAGCGCGGCGGTGAACTTCTGCGTGAGCGACGTCCGTTCGGCGCCCTCGTGCAGTCGGCGCCGTTCGGCCTCACGGGTGGCCCAGATCGTCGTGGTGTCCATGACGAAGCCGGTCAGCCCGGCCGGCTGGCCGTCCGGGCCCGGCACCACCCGGCCGCGGGCCTCCAGGGAGCGGACCACACCGTCCAGGCCGGTCACGCGGTACTCGACCTGATAGGTGCCGCAGGAGGTCATCATGTGCCGCAACGCCGTGACGAGGTCGGCCCGGTCTTCTTCCGGGACACGCGACAGGAGCATCTCCGTCGTGGCCGGCCCGCCTTCCGGGAGGCCGTGCAGCCCATACGTGCCCGGCTCGCAGACGACCTCGTTAGCGATCATGTCCCAGCTGAAGAACCCGGCGCTGACGCTGATCACGCCGGGCCGGAAGGTCGCCGGGGGCGAATCCAGGCCGGGTTCGGCGGCGTGCGGGCCCAGCGCCGTGAGGTCACCCGCTCCGGCTACACCGTTCTCATCTGAGCCGACCGGCGCCGGAACCACCGCGGACGACCAGATCACCCCCGCGTACGTCGCCGCACCGGAAGCGATCCTGGCCCGGGCACCGGAAGCGATCCCGGCCCGGGCACCGGAAGCGATCGCCGCCCGGGCACCGGAAGCGATCCCGGCCCGGGCACCGGAAGCGCTCGCCGCGCGGGCACCGGAAGCGGTCCCGGCCCGGGCGGCAGGCCCGCCCGCAGCGGCCCGCGGCCCGCAAAGATCTTCACCCGGCACATAATCCGGGCTCACCACACTGCCACCTTCGCATGGGAACAAAAATTGACCCAGTTCAATGACGAACACCTAGCCCCTCCCCCTCGGCGACCACGCGATCCCCTCCACGCCGCCGACCTAGCTCCCAATAACACGGGCCATCCCAACCCGTAGAGCCTGCAGAACGCCCTGAGCATAGCGCCGAATGGGCCGACATTGTGCGCAAAAAAGCAGGTCGGAGGTGACCCGACACACTTGTACCTGACATTCACCCAGAACGACACTTCCCGCATATCCGCTGGCAGGCGACATGCGGCTTTTCTCCGCATTGCTCCTGACCTGGAGAAGGAAGCGCGCGGCCGCGTCCCCACGAGCGCGCGCGCCGCCCCCTCCGGCCTGCGTGCGGGACGGGAGGCGGGGACGGATAATGACTTCGCGGCAGTTCGGGGCGGCCCATGTTAAGAGAAGCAGAATTTAATACCTAGTTTGGCAAGTATTTGACGTCCGGAAATGGGATGGCCTTTCCCTGCCAGGCGCGCATGCGGGGTAATCGCGCAATCGCGTGCAGATGAGCCGCGCGGCCGGGTGAGACAGAGAACGAGCTGGTCAGGGGGCCGTCTGCCCCAGAGCCCCGCAGTCACGGCGGGGGCTCGTCCGGCGCCCGCACTCACGACGGACCCATCCGGCCCCCCACAATTACGGCCAACTCACCCGGCGCCCGCAATCACGGCGGACTTACCCGGCGCGCAATCACGGCCAGCTCATCCGGCGTCCGCAATCACGGTGGACTCATCCGGCGCCCGCAATCACGGCCAGCTCATCCGGCGCCGCAATCACGGTGGACTCACCCGGCGCCGCAAGAGCGGAGCGGTGACCGCCCCGGCGAGGGCCATGGCGGCGATCGCCCACCAGCCGTGCTGGAAGGCGTTCAGGCGCCCAGCAGAAGTACCCGGCTGGCCGAGCACCGCGACCAGCACGGCGACGCCGATGGCCATGCCGACCTGCCGGACCATGTTGACCACGGCCGAGCCGGTGGCGAACGCGTGCGCGGGCAGCGACCCCGCCGCGGTCGCCATCAGCGTGGGCAGCGTCAGCCCTACGCCGGCGCCAGTCAGCAGCATGCCGCCGAGGATGCCGCCCGCATAGTCAGCGCGCAGACCGACGGCGAGGGCCCACCAGATGACCCCGGAAGCCAGCGCGGTACACCCGGCGGCAACCACCACGGCCGGGCCGAAGCGGGCGATCAGGCGCCCGGCGATGAGGAACGAGAAGAGCGGCACCATGACCGGCCCGGGGGCGACGCCCAGCCCGGCGCGCAGCGCCGACCAGCCCCAGTCGTCCTGCAGCCACAGCACGACCGAGAGCAGCATGGCGCCGAACGCCATCGCGAACAGGAACATCACCGCCGTCGCGCCCACGTAGCTGCGCGCGCCGAACAGGGCCGGGTCGATCAGCGGGTTGCGGGCGCGCGCGCAGTGCAGTACGAACAGGGCCAGTAGCACGGCCGACGCAGCCAGGATCGCGACCGTCCGGGCCGATGCCCAGCCCCAGTCGCCGCCGCGCGTCAGACCGAAGGTGAGCGCGCCCACCCCCGCGGTGACGCCGACGGCGCCCAGCGCGTCGGGCCGCGGGACAGCGTGGCCGGGCACGTCCGGCAGCCGGCGCCAGCCCGCCACCAGGGCCGCGATCCCGATGGGCACGTTGACCAGGAAGACCCAGCGCCAGCTCGCGGCGACGAGGAGGCCGCCGATCACCGGCCCGAAGGCGGCGGCCACGCCGCCCGTCGCGGTCCAGGCCCGGACGGCCCCGCTGCGCCGCTGCGCCGGATAGGACGCGAGCACCAGGCTCAGCGAGGTGGGGGTGAGCAGGGCCGCCCCCACCGCCTGCACCAGCCGGAAGCCGATCAGCATGCCCACGCTGGTGGCGGCGCCGCACGCGGCCGACGCCACGGTGAAGATGGCCACGCCCAGCAGGAACGCGTACTTGCGCCGGTACCGGTCGGCCAGCTTGCCCATCAGTACGAGCAGCGCCGCGTAGACGATCGCGTAGCCGTTCAGCACCCACGACAGGTCACCGAGGTTGCGGGTGCCCAGGTCACGGGCGATCGCGGGCAGGGCCACGTTAACGATGAACAGGTCCAGGCTCGCCAGCACCACCCCGGCGCACACGATGACCAGTACCTCGGGGCTCCCGGTGGGCGCCGCCCGCCCGGCAAGCCCCGGACGCGCCGGTGGCTCGGTGGGCGCGGTCGCCTGACTTAGCTCTGCCATAGCTAGACCGTAGAGCACTGACTTAGCTGTGCACAAGTCAGATACGATCGGCGCATGGCACGTACGGCTTCTGATCTTCCCCGGCTGACCGGGCGGCTCGAACCGCGCGGCGCGTGGACAGCGAGTGCGTGCTCGCTGGCCCGGGCGCTGGACGTGGTCAGCACGCGCTCGGCCTTCCTGCTGCTGCGCGAGGCGTTCTATGGCACGGCCCGGTTCGACGACTTCGCCGAGCGGGCGGGCGTCAGCGAGCCAGTGGCCGCGGCCCGGCTGCGCGAACTGGTCGGCGCGGGGCTGCTGACCCGCGAGGAGTACCGCGAGCCCGGCCAGCGGGCCCGGCTGGCCTACCGGCTGACGGACAAGGGCGCGGACCTGTTCCCGGCGCTGGCCGCGCTGATGCAGTGGGGCGACCGCTGGCTGAGCTCAGACGGCGGCCCGATCGGGCTCCGGCACCGGGACTGCGGCGAACCGGTCGAGGTCGAGCTGCGCTGCGCCGCCGGGCACCGCACCGGCCCCGCCGAGCTGGACCTCACGTACCGGCACGACAGGCGGGAGGCCCGGTTACCCGGCGCGCTGGCTGCGGATCTGGCGCTTGATGCGGGACAGCATCGCGGCCATGCCGCGCAGCCGCAGCGGGCTGACCAGGTCGTTCAGCCCCAGCTGGCCGGTGAATTCGTCCGGGGTGGCCAGCACCTCGTCCGCACCGAGGCCGTCCAGCCCAGCCTGCAGGATGCTGGCGAACCCGCGTGTGGTCGGCGCCTCCGGCGGCGCGTCGAAGAACAGGTGCACCACGTCGCCATCGTCCACCTCAACCGCGAGGAACAACGGCGACTGGCACTCGGGCACCTGTTCCAGCAGGTCCCGCCGGTCCGCGTAGCGCTCCGGGAGAGCCGGAAGGTCGTCGGAGAACTCCAGCAGCAACTGGAGCCGCTCCTTGCCGGGCATCGACGTGAAGTCGTCGACGATCTCCGCCAGGCGCGGGTTCAGCGTCCCGGTGGTCACGGCGTCTCACCCCGTTTGATGGGGACCCGGACGCTGTTCCCCCACTCGGTCCAGGACCCGTCGTAGTTACGGACATGCGGGTAGCCGAGCAGATGCTGGAGCACGAACCAGGTGTGGCTGGACCGCTCGCCGATCCGGCAGTACACGACGATGTCATCGCCCGGCTGCAGCCCGGCCTCGCCGGCGTAGATGCCCTCGAGCTCCTTGCGCTCGCGGAACGTGCCGTCCTCGGCCGCGGCCCGCGCCCACGGCACGCTCCGCGCGCCCGGGATGTGGCCGCCGCGGACGGCGCCTTCCTGCGGGTAGTCGGGCATGTGCAGCAGCTCGCCGCTGTACTCCCCCGGCGACCGGACGTCGATCATCGGCCGGCCCAGGTGCTGCTCGACCTGCGAGCGGAACGCGCGGATCCGGGTGTCGTCCCGGTCGATCACCGGGTAGCCGGCCGGGACGCGTTCCGGCGCGTCCCTGGTGAGCGGGCGGTCCTCGGCGATCCACTTGGCCCGGCCCCCGTCGAGGAGACGGACGTCCGGGTGGCCGAACAGCGTGGCCACCCAGAGCGCGTACGCGGCCCACCAGTTGTTCCGGTCGCCGTAGAGCACGAGCGTGGTGTCGCGGGAGATCCCCTTCTCCGACATCAGCCGCGCGAAGCCCTGGCCGTCCACGTAGTCGCGCGTGTCCGGCTCGTTGAGCTCGGTATGCCAGTCCAGCTTGACCGCACCCGGGATGTGCCCGGTCTCGTACAGCAGCACGTCCTCGTCGGACTCCGCCACCACCAGCCCGGGGTCATCGAGATGCTCGGCCAGCCAATCCGTGGAGACCAGCACCTCCGGGTGCGCGTAGTCCTGGAACTTCGCCGCGGAGTCATAGGGCAGAGCCACGGATTCCTCACCTCCGGTCACGGGTGGACTGTTGCACGCAGGTTAACGCGCCCGCGCGGGCTAGCCTTCCCCGGGATCGCGGGAGCTAGCCTTCCCCGGGATCGTGCGGGCTAGCCTTCCCCGGGATCGCGGGAGCTAGCCTTCCCCGGGATCGTGCGGGCTAGCCTTCCGCGGGGGGCAACCGGGGGTGCAGTCGCGGGCTCAGGGGGGTGCAGCCGCGGGCGCAGCGGAATTCCAGCGGCCCGGCTGCGTTATACCGCCAGAGATTTCTACGCAACCGACTGAACGAGGAGCTATGAGCACCATCGAACTGACCAAGGAGACGTTCGAGGAGACCGTCACCCAGTCCGGCATTACCCTCGTGGACTGGTGGGCATCGTGGTGCGGCCCGTGCCGCATGTTCGCCCCGGTGTTCCAGGCGGCCAGCGACGAGCACACCGACGTCCGGTTCGGCAAGATCGACACCGAGGACCAGCAGGATCTGGCGGCGGCGGCGCAGATCACCTCGATCCCCACGCTGATGGCTTTCCGCGACGGCATCCTGGTCTTCTCCCAGCCCGGCGCGCTCCCCGCGCCCGCGCTCGAGCAGGTCATCAAGGCCGTCCGTGACCTGGACATGGAGGAGGTCCGGGCCGAGGTGGCCAAGCAGGAAGAGAACGCGGACCAGGAAGACCCCGGGACCTTCTGAGTCCCCCGTCCCCCGGCCCCGGTCCCCAGTCCCCCGGCCATCCGGGCCTCCCCCGTGGCGACCGTCCCCACTCGGCCTGAACCTCCTGGGCCCGTCCCCCCGGCAGCGTTGACACCATCGGCCGCCCGGTGTGATCGTTTTACCGCGGACCAGTCAGCGGGCTGGCACGGCAAAGGGGGGACGACGGTGTCTCAGTCCAGCGCACCAGCCGGGCGCAGCTACGCCTCCGGGACGTTCGAGGTGGCCCTGCTCGGCGACACGATCGGCGACAACTTCGACCGGACGGTGGCCCGGTTCGGCGACCGTGAGGCCCTGGTCGACATTCCGGCCGGGCGCCGGTGGACGTACCGGGAACTGGCCGCCGACGTGGACGCCGTGGCCCTGGGGCTGCTGGACCGTGGCGTGGTCAAGGGCGAGCGGGTCGGCATCTGGGCCCCGAACTGCGCGGAATGGATCATGGTCCAGTACGCGGCCGCGAAGATCGGCGCCATCCTGGTCAACATCAACCCGGCGTACGGCTTGCGGGAACTGGAGTACGTGCTGCGCCAGTCCGGGATCCGGACCCTGGTGGCCGCGCCGAAGTTCAAGACCTCGGACTACGCCGGGATGATCGCCGAGGCGCGCCCGCGCTGCCCGGACCTGAAAGACGTGGTGCTGCTCGGCAGCGAGGAGTGGCACACGCTGGCGAGCCGGGACCGCGCCGACGGGACGGCCGCGCCAGCCGGGGACCGGGCGGCCCTGGCCACGGCGCAGGCGGCGCTGAGCGCGGACGACCCGATCAATATCCAGTACACGTCGGGGACGACCGGGTTCCCCAAAGGCGCGACGCTCTCCCACCACAACATCCTGAACAACGGGTTCTTCACCGGGGAGCTGTGCCGCTACACGGAAGAGGACCGCATCTGCATCCCGGTGCCCTTCTATCACTGCTTCGGGATGGTCATGGGCAACCTCGCGGCGACCAGCCACGGGGCGTGCATGGTGATCCCCGCACCGTCGTTCGATCCCCCGGCGACGCTCCGCTCGGTGGAAGAAGAACGATGCACATCGCTGTACGGCGTGCCGACCATGTTCATCGCGGAACTGGCGCGGCCCGACTTCACGTCGTATGACCTCGGCAGCCTGCGCACCGGCATCATGGCCGGTTCGCCGTGCCCCGTGGAGGTCATGAAGCAGGTCGTCGACCGGATGCATATGGACGAGGTCAGCATCTGCTACGGGATGACCGAAACGTCACCGGTGTCGACGCAGACCCGGTTCAACGACTCCATCGAGCGCCGCGTCTCCACCGTGGGACGGGTCGGGCCGCACCTGGAGGTCAAGGTCGTCGACCCGGCGACCGGCCTGACCGTGCCGCGCGGCGAACCGGGCGAGCTGTGCACCCGGGGGTATTCGGTCATGCTGGGCTACTGGGAACAGCCTGAGAAAACCGCCGAGGTGATCGACATGGCGCGGTGGATGCACACCGGCGACCTGGGGGTCATGGACCCCGAGGGGTACGTGAACATCACCGGGCGGATCAAGGACATGGTGATCCGCGGCGGGGAGAACATCTACCCGCGCGAAGTCGAGGAACTGCTCTACACCCATCCCGACGTACTGGACGCCCAGGTCATCGGGGTGCCCGACGAGAAGTACGGCGAAGAGCTGATGGTATGGGTGCGGATGCGGGACGGCGCCAGCCCGCTCGCCGCCCCGGACGTGCGCGAGTTCTGCGCGGGGAAGATCGCCCACTACAAGATCCCGCGCTACGTGCACATCGTCGAGGAGTTCCCGATGACCGTCACCGGCAAGATCCGGAAGGTCGAGATGCGGGAACACTCGATCGAGCTGCTAGGCCTGCAGCAGGCGGCCGGAACCCAGCACGCCTAGCTGGGCGCGCCCAGTGACCGCGACCTGGGCGGTCGCCGCTGGGGCAGACGGGCGGTTCAGGCCGCTGGTGGTGCCCTTACGGAAGCCGCCGACGAACAGGGCCACGATGAGAAGCACCGCGATTACGATCAGAAACCACAGCAGGCAGCCGCCCAGACCCGGCTTGAATGGGCGCTCCCGCCCGGTGCTCCGGTCCACGCGCCACGAAATCCTGGGCATACCTGGTCTATGCCCACACCGGCCCAAATAAGTGCGGCACCCGGGAATTCACCCGGTTCAATCGGGTAACGACTACCGCGACGAACATTTTGCAGCTGAACGGACATGCCGAGGACGGCAGAAACGATGGGACGTTCCGTGGCGAAAGGCGAGACGGCGCGAGGTAACCAATGAGCGGGCGATTCCGCAACACGGCAGACGACACGGACGGCACGACCGGAGACAGCGGACGGGAGGATACAGCCCAGTACGAGACGACCGAGCGCCTGTCCCAGAACAGATGGCAGGGGCCGCGGCGCGGGCGGGGTGTGGCGGGCCGGCTGGGCGGCATTGCCGTCGCTATTGCCGCCGTCATTGTCCTCGCGCTGGTGCTGTCCGCGGTTCATTTGCTGCCGCAGCTGCGGAACCCATTCGCGGAGACAACCACCGACCGCAGCGGGCCGGTCCTGCTCAGATCAATTACCCCGCTCAGCCGGTATGAGGCGGCGAGCGGATCTTTCGAAGTCGTGGTCGACCTGCAAAATCACTCCTTCCTGCCATCATTCATCGAGGGCAGCGAAACACTATTCGTGGGCCAGGGCAGCGACATCGCCTACATCGATTTCTCGCAGCTCAAGGGGCAGGCCATCCACGTTTCCGCGAACCGGACCGCCGTGACGATCACGCTCCCGCGTGCGCAGCTGGAGCCGGCGGTGCTGGACGTCCAGCACTCCTACGTCTTCGCCCAGCAGCAGGGACTGGCCAACCGGATCGGGAACTTCTTCTCCGGCAACCCGAACAGCCAGCAGCAGGTCTACGTCGCGGCGCAGCAGAAGATACAGACCGCGGCCAAGCAGAGCCCGCTGCTCACGGAAGCGCAGAAGAACACGCGGTCCATGCTGACGGGCATGCTCCGGTCGCTGGGGTTCCGGCAGGTGACCATCAACTTCAGTTAACGCTGGCCCGCGGGGTCCGGGGTCTGCGGGCCCGGGGTCGCTGCGTCCGGCCCGGTGATCGGGTAGGGCACGAGGGCGATGGTGATGTTGTCTATGCCGCCCGCTTCCAGCGCGAACAGCAGGAGCGCGTTCGCCGCGGCGCGCGGATTGTCCAGGGCACCCGGCATGGCCAGGTTCGCAAGCTCACCGCCGTCGGGGTCGTAGTTCCACAGGCCGTCCGAGCACAGCAGCAGCGCGCCCGGCCCAGGCGGCGAGAACTGCGCGATGTGCGGCTCCGCCTCGCGGGCACCGATGCCGATCCAGCGGGTCACCACGTGCGCCTGCGGCGAGTCCATGGCGTCGGCCTCCGCCAGCAGCCCCTGGGCGACCATCTCCTCGGCCAGCGAGTCGTCCCGGGTCAGCAGCTGCGCCATGGGCTCGGGCTTGGCGGCGAGCCAGTAGGCGCGGCTGTCCCCCATCCAGCACAGGGTGATCTTCCCGCCGGTGACGACCGCGGAAATGTAGGTGGCCGCCGGGGACTCCTCCGGGTCTTCGGCCAGGGCGATCACCGCGTTCCGGGCCGCGGCGACGGCCCGCCTCGACGCCTCGGCCGGATCGGTCCCGGCGTGCGCCGCCTCGGCCAGCTTGTACACGGCGACCCGCGCCGCTTCCAGCGACGCCTCGTCCGGGCGGTCCGCGCTGGATACCCCGTCACTGACGACCGCGACCACGGCCGGCCCGCTGGGGGTCTCCGTCGTCGCCAGCGCGAGCGCATCCTCGTTCCGCTCGTGCCGGACGCCGCGGTCGGTGACGCCCGCAACGGAGCCGAGATTGAGCTCCTCGTGATCACGGCCCTCGAAAGTATTCTCGATATCACCGTCGCTCACGACGACCGAATTCATGACCATGACCATCGCCGACCCACCACACCCGCTCCAGTTCCTGGCTCCCGGTCGCGGACCCGTCCCCAGGCCGGCGCGGGCAGATCATCACCCGTGCGCCGGACCCGGGCCTACGGACCGCGCCATGCCTATTGTGGCGCACTTCGAGGCGGGCACGAGCCTATTGACCAGGTCAGGCCATAAAGTTGCGGCCGGCCGTAGGGGCACGTTCCCGTCCCCTTCGCAACAGCCCCTGCTGGCCCGGGCAGGCGCCCCGTGCGCAGGGGGGCGCCGCCCCGCGCTTACGGCGCGGGCCCTGCTCGGGCCTGCGCTTAGCGCGCAGGCCCGGTTCAGGCGGGGTGCTCCTGGCGGTCACCCGACCAGTCGGTGTGGAAGACGCCGTCCCGGTCCACCCGCCGGTAGGTGTGCGCGCCGAAGTAGTCACGCAGGCCCTGGATGAGCGCGGCGGGCAGGCGCTCCTTGCGAAGCCCGTCGAAGTAAGCGAGCGAGGACGAGAACGCGGGCGTCGGAATCCCGACCGCCGCCGCCTGGGCCACGACCCGGCGCCAGCTGGCCACGCCGTCCCGGACGGCGGCGGCGAAGTACGGCGCCACCATCAGGCTCGGCAGGGCGGGGTCCTCGTCGTAGGCCGTGCGAATGCGGTCCAGGAAACGGGCCCGGATGATGCAGCCGCCCCGCCAGATCGTCGCCATCGCGCCGCGGTTGATGTTCCAGTCGTATTCCGCGCTGCCCGCGCCGATCTGGTCGAACCCCTGAGCGTACGCGACGACCTTGGAGGCGTAGAGAGCCCGGCGGACATCCTCCACGAACGCGTCCCGGTCGTCGTAGTGCACCGGCGTCAGGTCCGTTCCGAATGATTCACGGGCCGCCTGGCGCTGCCCGGCGTGGCCGGACAGCGACCGCGCGAACGTCGCCTCGGCGATCCCGGTGATCGGGACACCGAGGTCCAGCGCGCTCTGCACCGTCCAGCGGCCGGTGCCCTTCTGCTCCGCCTGGTCGAGCACGACGTCCACGAACGGCTTCCCGGTCGCCGCATCGGTGTGGGAGAGCACGTCGGCGGTGATCTGGATGAGGTAGGAGTCCAGGTCGCCCTCGTTCCAGGTGCGGAAGATCTTCCCGATCTCGCCCGGCGTCTCGCCGAGGCCACTCCGCAGCAGGTCGTAGGCTTCCGCGATCAACTGCATGTCCGCGTACTCGATGCCGTTGTGCACCATCTTGACGAAGTGCCCGGCGCCGTCCGGGCCGACGTGGGTGCAGCACGGCGTGCCGTCCACCTGGGCCGCGATCGACTCGAAGATCGGGCCGAGCTTCGCGTACGACTCCTTGGATCCGCCGGGCATGATGCTCGGCCCGTTCAGTGCCCCCTCTTCGCCGCCGGAGACGCCGCAGCCCACGAAGTGCAGGCCCTGCTCCCGCAGCGCCGCCTCTCGCCGCCGCGTGTCCACGAAGTGGGCGTTGCCGCAGTCGACCACGATGTCGCCGTCGTCAAGCAGCGGCACCAGCTCATCGATGACGGCGTCGGTCGGCGGCCCGGCCTTGACCATGATGATGACGGCCCGCGGCCGCTCGAGGCTGGCCACGAAGTCCGGCATGGACTCGCCGGCGATGAACGTGCCCTCGTGGCCATGCTCCTTGACCAGGCTGCGGGTACGTTCCGGCGAGCGGTTGTGCAGCGCGACGGCGTAACCGTGCCGGGCCAGGTTCCGCGCCAGATTCCGGCCCATCACGGCCAGGCCGGTGACGCCGATGTCTGCCTTGGTGCCTGCACTGCCTTCGGTCATGGATAGCTCCTGGGTCGCGGCTCCGCTCACTAAAGGCGACCCTAACCCGTAGCGGCCCGGCGACGGTCCCGGGTGGTCCCGAACGCGCCGACGGCCAGTTCCCCGGGGTCGCCGGGGAACTGGCCGTCCTCGCTAGGGCCGCGCTTGGGTGCGGCAGCCGCTGGGTCAGGGCCCCGCTGGAGTCAGGGCCGTCGTTGGGTCAGGGCAGCACGCGGGTCAGGGCAGCGACCATTGCTGGTTGGCGCCGCCGGTGCAGTCCCAGATCTCGAGCTGCGTGCCGGGCGTCGTCGACCAGCCCGTATCGTCCAGGCACTTATCGGATTGAGGGTTATAGAGCGAGCCGTTGGATTGCGGGATGAAGACCTGCGCGGCGGTGTCGTTGCAGTCGTACAGGTCCACCGTGGTCCCGTCCGCGGTACCGCCGCCGTTGATATCCATGCACTTGCCGAGCGCGTGCAGCGTGCTGCCCGCCTCGACGACGGTCCACTGCTGCGCGCTGGTTCCGTTGCACGTGTACACCTGGACCGGGGTGAAGTTCGCGGTGTTGGCCCCGCGGACATCCACGCACAGGCCGCCGTAGCCGGTGATCTGGCCGGTGCCGGAGCCGCCGCCGCCCCCGCCGCCCCCGCCGCCGCCGCCGCTACCGCTGCCGCCGGTGGTGTAGGCGGCCACGTACTGGACGCTCATGGTGCCGCCCGAGCTCGTCGAGCTGGAGGGACTGGTGCATCCGCACACGCCATTCGGATAGCCGCCCCCCATGGCCAGGTCGAAGATGATGGACATGTTGTGGTCGAACGCCGCCTGCCACGTCGACGTGCCGATCTGGGCCTCGGTGGCCTGGAAGTACTGGTTGCCATCGAGGTAGAAGGTGATCGTCTCGTCCGAGGCGTTCGTGCGGTTCTCGATCATCGTGTACGTGTGGTAGCCGGTCTGGCAGCCGCTACAGGCGGTCAGGCCGCTGCCGATGCCGTCGGTCTCGTTACATGGGCCGCCCGGGTCGGTCCCGCAGTGCACGGTCCCGGAGACCTCGGACAGGGCGTTGACGTCCTCCATGATGTCGATCTCGCCGTTTTCCGGCCACTGGCCCGGCCCCAGCATCCAGAAGGCAGGCCAGTAACCGAGGCCGTTGCCCGGGTTGGGCTGCTCGATCGAGGCGGTCACTTCCAGCTCGCCGCCGGCCGGCGCCCCCACGTTGGCGGACGTCGTCTGGATGCGGCCGGAGGTCCAGTTACTGCCGGAGCCGAGCGCCGTGATGTCCAGATCGCCGTTGCCGTCGAGGTAGACGTTGCTGGTCGAGTTGGTCATCGTCTCGATCTCGCCGGTCCCGAAGTTCGAGCCGGGCCCGGTGTCGTACTCCCACTGGGAGTCGGCCCCGGAGCCTGCGCTGCCGTTGAAGTCGTCACTGAACTCGGTCGTCCAGCCGGACGGCGGCGCGGGCACGGCGTCGGGTGCCGCCTTGAGCAGCGCGGTCGCCGGGATGGTGCGCGCGCTGCCGACCACAGGCCGGGTCACGGCTGCGGGCTGCGCGGTGCGTGCCGTGGCGGAGGTGTGCCCCACGGCGGAGGTGTTCGCGGTGGCGGAGGTGTGCCCCACAGCGGAGGTGTCCGCGGTGGCGGAGGTGTTCGCCGTGGCCGTGGTCTGGGCCAGAGCGGCGGGAGCGGTCAGTGCGAGCACCGGGAGCGCGGCGGCCGCCAGCGCGATCGCGGTGCGCCGGGTAGCGCGCGAGCCGCGACGGTGCGTTGTACCGGGCGCGAAGTGGCTGGTTAGCGGGTCCAGCCCTGCGCGATCGGTTCCTGAGAAGTTCCTAGATCCTGGTAGTTCCCCCCGAGCTCGTGGTTTCCAGCCGAACATGAGCGCCCGCCTTCGTTGGTATTTATAAGGAAACTTTCCTATTGGGCGTTAATGAACGTAACTCCCCATATGTCCGACGTCAATACATCATTTGCCGTTTTTTTAGACCCTGAATGAACCATATTCGTAACATCTCCGTAAGAAACAGACAAGGGTCGTAGGCGGAACTTTCTCCACGAATCGCTACGTACCTGGTCACAGCTCCATGCGAGTTCGCTCGCGGCTCCGCGTCAGCATGTAACCGGTTGCAGTCCACGCCGGTTCGCCCCTGCCGGCTCCCCCTGCGACCGGCTCACCGGGCCGGCTCGCGCTCGGACCGCTCGCACCAGGGACCGCCCGCCCGAGGACCGCCCGCACCAGGACCGCCCGCACCAGGAAGCCGCCCGCACGAGAAGGCCCCGCGACGGGGATGACCCCATCCCTCTTGCGCCGCCATCCGCCAGGCGCAGCGCCGGGCTAGCCGGAGACCTTTTGTACGTAAAGGCGCCATCACGTGTATCCCAGTACACGTAAAGGCGCCATCACGGTTAAAGAGCTGGGACCCGGACGGGCGCGGGGCGCAGGATCCCGGCCGGGCGGGGTAGTACCGCCGGGCTCCGGGCATCATGACGCGAAACAAGTTATATCTTGTCAATGAGGGCCGGTTGACGTACAGTGCAGATATATCGAGACCGTATCTCTAAGTTGACGGGTGGAGGCACCATGCGTGGTTTCGGGTATGGGGCGGAAGATTTCGACGCGGGCCTGTCCGAGGCCATCGGCCGCGCCCGGGAACTGATCCAGAACGTGTACGCGGCCGGGGGCACAACCACCAGCCGGCCGTCCAGGGGCGCGCCCGGCTTCCCGCACGCTCCCGGGCCCGGGACGCCCGGCGGCCCGCACCCTGACGACGGCGAGGAGAGCGGCCGGGGGCAGCACGGGCACGCCGAACACGCCGAGCCCACCGGGCCTGGCTTCCACGCGCGCACCAGCCATCACGAGTCCCCCGGGCACGAGTTCCCCGGGCACGAGTTCCCCGGGCCGGGGCATCACGCACACATGGGGCCCGGGCATCACGGCTTCGGCGGTCCCGGCGATGACGAGACCGGCCCGGGGCCCGGAGAGGACGCCGGTCCGTGGGGCGGCCCCTGGGGCGGACGGTGGGGGCGCGGTTTCAGCGGGAAAGACTGGGCCGGGTTCTTCGGCGGCCCACGTGGCGGCTGGTGGCAGGGTCCGGGTGGCCAGCGCCGCCCGGGAGGGCCCGGCGGCCCGGGAGGACCGAGGGGCCCACGGCGGCCGAAGGCGTCGCGCGGTGACGTGCGCGCCACGATCCTGGCGCTGCTCACCGAGGGCCCGCGCACCGGCTACCAGATCATGTCCGACATCGAGGAGCGCAGCCGGGGCGCCTGGCGGCCGAGCCCGGGCGCTGTCTACCCGGCGCTTCAGCTACTCGCCGACGAAGGCCTGATCATCGGGGACGAGTCCGGCGGCCGCCGGACGTTCAGTCTCACGGACGCCGGGCGCGAGTACGTCGAGAGCAACCCCGAGATGGCGCGGGGCGCGTGGGAAGCTATGGCCGGTTCGGACACCGAAGGCGGCCTGGGAGACCTGCCCCGGCTGTTCGGCGAGGCGGCCAGGCTCGGCGCGGCCATCGCCCAGACGGCCCACGCGGGCACCCCCGACCAGATCCGCCGGGCCGAGCGGCTGCTCAAGCAGACCAGGCGCACGCTGTATGAGTTCCTGGCCGACGAAGACACCAGCGACGAGCCCGGCAGCGCAGACGAGTAGCCGCCGGGGAGATGGCACAACAAGAACATCGGGAAAACGGGGTCCGCAATGAACATCAATGACCGGATGCGCATATCCGACAGCGACCGGGATCGCGTCGCCGCGCAGCTGCGCGACTACTACGCCGAGGGCCGCCTCACCTCCGAAGAGCTGGACGAGCGGGTCACGGCCGCGCTGAGCGCCAAGACCGCAGGTGAGCTCCGCCGGATCATGGCCGACCTGCCCAGCCCCTCCCCCACGCAGGCGGGGGCGCCGAACATGCCGCCGTTCCCGGCTCCGCCGCGGGTTTACCGGCGGCGCGGCCCGCGGTTCCTGCCGATCCTGCTGCTGATCCTGCTCGCGGCCATCCTGCTGCCCGGCGGCTGGATCTTCTTCGCGCTGCTGAAGGTCTTCCTGCTGTTCTGGCTCGTGGTGGCGCTGATGGGCCTGGTGGGCGCGGCGGTGTTCCGGCACCGGGTCCGCCGGGTCTTCCGCGACCGGATGGGCAGCTGGGCGGGCGCCGACTGGCGCGGGCCAGACTGGCTGAACCAGGACCGCCGCGGTCCCGGACGGCGCGGTCCAGGCTGGCGGGGCTGGTAATCACTTCCCCGGCGGTGTGCTCCCTGGTGCCCGGAGTCCAGTCAGCACCAGGGAGCACCGCAGTAAACGCGTCCCCGACTCCGGGGACCCGTCCGGCCATGCGGCGCCCTGGGCGGGTCGCGGAAGCCGTTTGTCGCGCCGAGCGCCGCGCGCGCTGCCACCTCCGGCCGTGGCGTCGGTGGCAAGCTCAGTGAGGCCGGGTCGCGCACGCAGCAGCCACCGCTGAGTCACCGCCTCCTGCAGCGCCGCCCTGGTCGGGAAGTTCCGTTACACGCTGCCGTTACTGACCCGCAGGATGAACTGGTAGCTGTATGGACCGGGGCTGGGATAGGGGCGATGGCACCCAGGGCGGAAGGGAGCCGGCCGGGCGCCTGGTGCCAGTTCTCAGTTGGGTTGGTAAGTGTTGCTACTGTGCCTCTGACCGACTCGAGGAGGTGAGACCCATTACCGCTGAATCAGGCTGGGTGCTCCCCTCCGTTACGGCTGCGCGGTTCGTCTGACATAGGTGGCCGCCGGGGCGCCCACAGGCATCCCGGAAGGCTTGGATCTATGCGCTTGAGCTTGGAGACGACCTCGGATGGCGTCTCGGAACATCTCTTCACCGTCGAGGACATCCCCGGCGTGCTGTGGTCACCGGCCGGTGCCGTCGGCAGCCGCCCGCTGGTGCTGCTGGGCCATGGCGGCGGCCAGCACAAGAAGGCGCCTGGTGTGGTGGCCCGCGCTCGCCGCTATGTGACGGCCTGCGGCTTTGCGGCGGCGGCCATTGATGCGCCCGGGCACGGCGACCGCCCAAAAACCGGGCAGGATGAGCGATTCGCGGCGGCCATCAGGGAGCGGATGGCGGCAGGCCAGCCTGTCGGCCCGCTGATCACCGACGACAACGCGGCACGCGCGGTGCGGGCCGTCCCTGAGTGGCAGGTCACCTTGGACGCCCTGCAGGAACTTGACTGGATCGGTGCGGGCGCCCCGGTGGGATTCTGGGGCGTCTCGATGGGCACCAGGATCGGCGTTCCGTTCGCGGCGGCCGAACCGCGGATCACCGCCGCCGTCTTCGGCCTGGCAGGCCACGAGACCCTGCTGGAGGCGGCGGCCCGGGTCACCATCCCGGTCGAGTTCCTGCTGCAGTGGGGCGACGAACTGGTCCCGCGCGAATCGGGCCTGGCGCTGTTCGACGCCTTCGCCTCTCGCGAGAAGACGCTGCACGCCAACCTCGGCCACCACATGGAGGTGCCCGCGTTCGAGCGGGACAGCTCGGAGCGCTTCTTCGCCCGTCACCTCGCCGGAGGCGGCGTCTCCGCGACGGCCGCCCGGCAGCCGGCCGCGGGACCTCCGGGACCTCCGGGACCTCCGGGATCACCGGGATCACCGGGATCACCGGGATCACCGGCCCAGTGAGATCGCGATCAAGTCACATGGCATCCCGCCTGAGCCCGTCGCGGAAGGGGGCCGGGGCTGGGAGACGCGGGGCGGCCGAGCCCCCGGAAGGAGCCGGGGCTGGAAAAGCAGGCCGGCCGAGCTCCCGGCGAGGAGTTCGACCGGATCGTGGACCCGTCCGCCATGACCGGCGACACCGGGCACCTTTGTCATGTGATCGAACATAGATTTGAAAAAAATTCTCTTATGATGAGACCATGACTGCTTCGTGGCAGGGGTCGCTGCTCGACCTGGCGGAGGAGCCCCAGGTAGGTCCGCTCGGGAAAATGCTGTCGCGTACGCCGCTGAGCCGCGGTGCGTGGGTCGACGTGCGGCCGGGCTGGCTGACCGGGGCCGCTGACTTGTTCGGGCGGCTGGCCAGCGATGTGCCCTGGCGGGCGGAGCGACNNAGCTGGGCGAGCCGTTCGTGACCGCCGGGCTGTGCCTGTACCGGGACGGCCGGGACAGCGTGGCCTGGCACGGGGACACGATCGGCCGGGGACGCCGGGAGGACACGATGGTCGCGATCGTGTCGCTGGGAGCGCCGCGGGCGCTGCTGCTGCGGCCGCTCGGTGGCGGCCCCGCACAGCGCTATGAGCTGGGGCACGGCGATCTCATCGTCATGGGCGGCAGCTGCCAGCGGACCTGGGAGCACGCCGTGCCGAAGACGGCGCGCCCGGTGGGGCCGCGGATCAGCGTGCAGTTCCGCCCGCAGGGAGTGCGCTAACGGCGCGCTTGGGCAGCGGCGCCGGGGTGTCCCGCCTGGTCGGCGGTGCGGCCGTTTTAGCGACGGCCGTAGGTGTCCGAGCCCTGCACCTGGCGGAGGAAGTCGGCGTTCGAGGATGTGCTACGGGTCCGCTCGAGGAGCAGTTCCAGGCCCTGCGGCGCGGTGAGGTCGGCCAGGCCGCGCCGTAGCTTGGTGACGGCGGCGTACTCGTCCGGCGCCATCAGGAGTTCGTCGCGCCGGGTGCCGGAGGCGGTCACGTCGATCGCGGGGTACAGGCGCTTCTCGGCCAGGTCCCGGCGGAGCCGGAGCTCCATGTTGCCGGTGCCCTTGAACTCCTCGAAGAACACGTCGTCCATCCGGGAACCGGTCTCGATGAGCGCGGTGGACAGGATCGTCAGGGAGCCACCGTGCTCGACGTTGCGCGCCGCGCCGAGGAACTTCCGGGGCGGCTGCAGCGCGGAGGCGGCGACACCGCCGGCGAGGATGCGGCTGCTGGCGGGCGCGACGACGTTGTAGGCGCGCGCGAGGCGGGTGATCGAGTCGAGCAGGACGACGACGTCGCGGCCGAGTTCGACAAGGCGCTTGGCCCGCTCGATGGCCAGCTCAGCGACCAATATGTGGTCCTGGGCGTTATGGTCGAACGTCGAGAAGACGACCTCGCCGTGGACGGACCGGCGGATGTCGGTGACCTCCTCGGGCCGTTCCCCGACGAGCACCATCATGAGGTGCACTTCGGGGTAGGCGACGGCGATCGCGGCGGCGATCTCCTTGAGCACCATGGTCTTGCCCGCCTTGGGCGGGGAGACGATCAGGCCGCGCTGCCCCCGGCCGATGGGGCCAACCAGGTCGATGATGCGCGCGGTCGCCGACGCCGAGCCGTCTTCCAGGCGGAGCCGGTCGTCGGCGTACAGCGGCGTCAGCGCGTCGAACGACGGGCGGTCGTGGGCATGCGCGGCGGGCAGCCCGTTCACGGTGTCGACCTGGACCAGCACGGCTTGCTGGGCACGGGCCCTGGGCTGGCTGCCCCGTGCCGGGGCGGAAGAGCCGGCCGGGCGGGCGGTGCCGTTGATCTGGTCGCCGCGGCGCAGACCGTACTGCTTAACGAGCGAGGGGGGCACGGACACGTCGTCCGGGCTGACCCGGAAGCCGGCTGTGCGCAGGAACGCGCTGTTACCGGCGGTGTCGAGAATGCCGGAGACGGCTGGCTGCGCCGGTGTCTCCGGGGACTGCCCCGGGGGGGGAACCCAGCGGGTTCTGGGCTGAGCCGAGGTCTCAATGACTTCGGCCTGGGCAGGAATTGCCATCAAAGTGTTTCCTTTCGATGGAGAATCGGGCATGCCGAATAGAAGGCGCGGCCGATATGGATTCCGCAAGGGAATCGGCGAAATAAGCGGACTGGCGGACTCGCAACTGGCCAGGTGCGGCATTACCGCTGGCGGAGGTCTCCCATGGGTGGCGATCTCTCCGCAGGCGGGGCCCTGCGGTGAGCGCAGGCCCTGCAGTAGGTAGCGCCCCTTCAGTAACTGGAGACCCCTCAGCAAGCCGATAAGCAGGTAAAACGAGCCAGAAACGGACAGCTCAACGGGACAGGACCACCTAAACGGGGTGCGTTCCGAAGCGAATTCGCTCGACGCCGAGCCTGGCACTTTCACCGGCCTGACGGAGCAAAAACTGAAATCCCCCGGCGGACTCCCGACGTATATCGCAGGAACTCTCGCTTAGGACAACTATATACCCGAACACCGGGGTGCCGTCAAAACATTCCCGTGGGTTTTCCGGCGGTGGCGGCAGAGGTGGGGCGACCTTCACGGACGGATGGCGGCGGGGTTTCGCGAGCAGACAGCGACCGGGGGCCGGCCCTCACAAGCAGACAGCGGCCCCGGAGCCCCCTCGCTCGCGAGCGGACAGCGGCCCGGGGGCCGGCCCACGCGAGCGGTGGCGACGGCCCGCGGACTGGCCCCTCGCGACCGGCGGCGGCGGGGAATTTCCGGGCAGCGCGGCGGACGGCGCGGCACGCTCGCGGGTCGGCGCGGCCTGCGGGCGGGCGGCGAGCAGGTCACAGGTTGGAATGCAGCTGATGATGTTTCGGGATCAACCACCATACTTAGGGAGGCACACTGCGTTTCCGATAGAGGGATGAGCATCATGCGCCTGCGGGGAAGCATCGCGATTGACCTGGGGACGAGCAATACGCTCATCTGGGTCGCCGGGCGGGGACTCGTGATCGACGAGCCGTCCGCGATCGCCCTCGACGCCACGACCGGGAAGGTCGCCGCCGTCGGCGAAAAGGCCGACGCACTGGCCGGCAAGGAACCCGAAGACATCGAGATCATCTACCCGCTGCGGGACGGGGTCATCGCCGACCTGAACTCGACGGCACTGATGCTGAACGGCTTCCTGCACCGGGCCCGCCGGCACTCCGGCCCGCTGCGCCCGTCGGTCCTGGTCTGCGTGCCCAGCCGCGCGACGTGGGTGGAACGGCGGTCGGTGGCCGCGGCCCTCGAAGCGCGGCGGCCGCGCGCGATGGTCCGGCTCGTCGACGAACCGGTCGCCGCGGCGGCCGGGGCGGGCGTCGACCTCGCGGCGGGCGCGGGCGCGTTCATCGTGGACGTGGGCGGCGGGACGACCGAGGTCGCGGTGGTCTCCGGCGCGCGCGTGGTGCGGGCCCAGTCGCTGCGGCGGGCCGGGAACGCCATGGACGACGCGATCATGCACGCGGCCCGGACGGAACTCGGCCTGATCCTGGGGCAGAAGGCGGCCACCAGCCTGAAGATGGCGCTGGGCCTCACCGGCGGGACGCTCGGCTGGGCCGAAGCCGTCGGCATCGACGCCGCCCACCGCACGCCACGGGTCGAGCGAGTCCCGGGCAAGCTGGTCGCCACCGCGCTGGAACAGACCGTCGCCACCATCATCCGTTCGATCGAGGAGATCCTGTCGGACATTCCGCCCGGGATTGCGGAGGACGTGGTACGCGGCAAGATCCGCCTCGCGGGCGGGGGCGCCCTGCTGCCGGGCCTGGCCAACAGGATCGAGTCGTCCTCGGACATCGCCACCGTGGTGGTGGACGATCCGCTCCGTTGCGTCATCCGGGGCGCCGCCGAACTCCTGGAGCGCGGCGAGGAATTCGGTGCCGTAGGACTGGCCCGGTAGGACTGGCCCGGGAACGCTGCCCGGGAACGCTGCCCCGCGAGGACTGTCACGGGAACGCTGCCCCGGGAGGACTGCCCCGGGAGGACTGCCCCGGGAGGACTGCCCCGCGAGGACTGGCGGCTCCGGTCTGCCCCGATTGGCCGAAACGGACCTGGTGAGCGCCGTCGGCGCGTGCTCCGTCATCGGGCCGGGGCGATGGGCTAGCGTGCTCACGCAAGATCATCCACCGGCCAGCGCCCACAGGAGACGGAACATGAGGCTCAGTGCGAGGAACCAGCTCCCGGCCCGGATCACCGCGATCAACGGCGGTCAGGCCACCGCGAACGTCGAGATGGACGCGGGTGGCGTGCGTCTCGTGGCCTCGATCACGGTCGAGGCCGTCCGCGAACTTGACCTGGAGGTGGGCGACATGGTCACTGCCGTGATCAAGGCGTCGGACGTCATCGTGGCCAAGGAGGACTGACCGGCGGGGCTGTCCCGGCGGGGGCTGTCCCGGCGGGGGGGGACCCGGCGGGGGGGGACCCGGCGGGGGGGGTGCGGGGCTACTCGACGGTGAGCGTGTGCGACACGGCGTTGCGGACGACCGCGGACAGGTCGTTGGTGCTCTGGTACACCCTCCGCTGGAGCGCCGCGCCGTTCCCGCGCGCCAGCAGGGCCTGCATCAGGTCGGTGGTCAGGCCGTGGTGGCCCGCCTCGGCGTCCGCCTCGGCGAGGGCGTCGCCGAGGTGCCGCAGCAGCGCGCGCACGACGGCCGCCGCGGGGGCGGCCTTTCCGGTCACCGGGTGCACCAGGTCCTCGCCCAGGCCGGAACGGCTGGCCCGCCAGTAGGACAGGTTCAGCGTCTCCAGCCGGACCGCCGGCGGGGGCTGGCCGAGCCGCCACTCGCGGGCCGCGGTCTCGACCAGCGCCCGGGCCAGGGAGGCGAGCAGGACCGCGTCGTTGACCCGCAGGCACACGTCGGCGACGCGCAGCTCCACGGTCGGGTAGCTCCGCGACAGGCGGGCGTCGAAATAGACCATGCCCTCGTCCAGCAGGGTTCCGGTGCGCAGCATGGCATCGACCGTCTCGTGATAGGCCTGCGGGGTCCCGAAAAGCTCGGTGGGCCCGGACGACGGCCACCGGCCCCACACCTGCCGCCGGTAACTGGAATACCCCGTGTCACGGCCCTGCCAGAACGGCGAGTTCGCGGTCAGCGCGAGCAGGGGCGGCAGCCAGGGGCGGATACGGTCCAGGACCGCGACCCCCTCCTCCTCTGAATCGATGCTGATGTGCACGTGGCAGCCGCAGGTGAGCTGCTCCTGCGCGGTCATCGCGTACAGCTCGGACATCCGCACGTACCGCTCGTCCAGGGTGACCGACGGCCTGATCGGCAACGGCGAGGTGGCCAGGGCGGCGACCTCGGCGCCGATACGGTGCGCGGCCCGCCCGGCGGCGCCGCGCCGCTCGACCAGCTGGGTCACGAGGTCGTCCAGCGAGGCGCACGGCCTGGTATCCGTCTCGATCTGCTCCCGCTGCAGTTCGTGTACGGGCCGGTCGTCAACGACGTTCCCGGCCTCGCCCGCCGGTGCGTCCCCGGCGTCACGGACCGGCGCGTCCCTGACCCCTATGGCCACGCTCACGCTGGCGGGCGCGGGGTCGTATCCCCCGGCGGCAGGGTCATCACCCGGCTCCGGGCGCGCGACCAGGTCGGCCAGCGCGACGGGGACGCCGGTCTCCGCGTCGACGAGCAAGAGCTCTTCCTCGACCCCAAAGGTTCGCATGCGCCAGCCTCCGTCACAGCCGTGGCTCTCACGGTCTGACTGATCATTGCCCGGTAAACGGCGGCCTATGAGGACGGGAGGCTACCTAAAAGCGCCTTCTGAGCAGGGAGCGACGGAAGAGAAGTGCGGGGCCGGAATCAGCGGGTAGAGGGCAGGCGCGGCCGGCGCGTGGGACCGGCGCAGCCCGGCGGGTAGGCCCGGCGGGCGGATCGGGGCGCTGGCGGACGGGCGGGCTAGGCGCTGGGCAGCAGAGAGGCGGAGGGAAGCAGAGGGGCGCTGGGCAGCAGAGAGGCGGAGCGGCAGCAGAGGGGCAGAGGGGCGGAGGATTGACCGCGGCAGGGCCGGGTAGGGTCGAATCTGAGTTCGAAAAAGGAGAGATGACATGAGTAACGGACCGGTGGAAAAGGATCCGGAAGACTGGACGACCGGCGACGAGCCGATGACCGCGCCGCAGGAGTCCTACCTCCGCACGCTCGCGCGGGAGGCGGGCGAAGACGTACCCGGGGACCTGTCCAAGGCGCAGGCGTCGGAGCTCATCGACCGGCTGCAGGACCGCAGCGCGCGCCTGCGGAACGGGTAGGCCCGCCCAAGTGCCGGGGCGGGTATAGCCTGGCCTACCCGACGTACCGATCAGGGCATGGAGGAGACGGCACCCGATATGGCTGACAGCGAACCTGACGACCCGATGGGTCTCGACCAGGTGGACGATATGACCATCGGGGCGGAGACCGACGATCAGCTGGGCGACGAGGACACGCTCGGGGACAGCCCGACCGGCGATCCGCTCGACACCGGAATCATCCCGCCGGATAAATGGTCAGCGGGCGAGGGATTCGGGACGACGGAGGCCGAGGAAAGGGCCGGCGAGTCGCTGGACCAGTTGCTATCCGAGGAAGTCCCGGACATCGACCCGTACGCCCAGGCGGAGCGGGAAGACGAGGACGCCGACACCGAGAACGAGTTCCTCGAGGAGGACGACCTGCCCGATCCGCGGGCGGGGCGCCTGGTGGCGGAGGACGAGGGCGCGCACCCGGACGAGGAGAAGGATCTCGTGGCCAGCGACGTGGGCATCGACGCCGGGGCGGCCGGCGCCGAGGAAGCGGCCGTGCACGTGACCGACGAGGACAAAGAGAGCCGCTAGGGCACTCCGGCGACGGCTTCCTCCCGTTCTTCGGCCCGCTATGGCTGGGCGGCCGCTCAGGACTGGGCCGCACCGCGCGGTGCACCGGTGCCGTCCAGGACGGCGCGGGCCCGTGCGGCGCGGACCGCGGCCGACAGCGACTCGATGTCGTACTCGCCGTGATGGCGCCGGCCGTTGACGAAGAACGTCGGCGTCCCGGACACCCCGGACAGGTCGGCCGAGTCCACGTCCTCGGCGACGTGGCCCGCTCTGGCGTGCGCTCGCATGTCGGCCTTGAACCGGTCGATGTCCAGGCCGATCTGCCCGGCGTAATCCAGGAGATCGCGGCCGGTCAGCGCGCCCGGGTGGTCAAGCAGCAGGTCGTGCATGGGCCAGAACTTGCCCTGGGCGGCCGCGGCTTCGGCCCCCTCGGCCGCGAACTCGGCGTGCGGGTGGACGTCAC
The DNA here is from genome assembly GCA_003164955.1 of Actinomycetota bacterium. Lineage (GTDB taxonomy): Bacteria > Actinomycetota > Actinomycetes > Streptosporangiales > Streptosporangiaceae > Bog-532. Next base: position 34,687 of record PLRW01000241.1, on the reverse strand, counting down.
GCAGCGGCAGATGCCGCCATACGTACACCAGATCGCCGAAGTCAGTGAGCAGTTCGCGCACGATCGGCTCCGCGCGGCCGCAGTAGGGGCACTCGAAGTCGGCGTACTCCACCAGGGTGACCAGGGCCGTCTCAGGGCCGCGCAGGTGGTCGCGGTGCGGGTCGACCGGCACGGCCAGATCGATGATCGCGTCGGCCGTGCCGAGCAGGGCGCGGATCTTCAGCCGTTTCGGCAGCATCGCAGTCAGCCGGAACACGATCCAGGTGAGGCCCGAGGCGCACAGCGCGGCCGACAGCACGCCGGCCTTGGCCTCCTGAAGCTCGGTGCCATGGAAGGCAAGCGACGCGATCAGCAGCGACACGGTGAAGCCAATTCCGGCGATGGCTCCGGCGCCGGCCACCGCCGCCCACCCGATGGGCGGCCGGATGCGCCCCCGGCTCAGCCGCGTGACCAGCCAGGCGGCTCCCACGGTCCCAGCCGGCTTTCCGGCCACGTAGCCGACGAGAATGCCGAGCGTGATGGGAGACGAATAGGCGCGGGCCAGGAAACCGCCGCTGATCGTGATCCCGGCGTTGGCCAGGGCGAACAGCGGGACGATGACGTAGCTGCTCCAGGGGTGGAAGATCTGCTGCAGCCGGTCGTTGGGGGAGATCGCCGTCCGGACTCCCCCCTTGGCCGCCTGGGCGAGCTCGGCGGTGGGCTGCTCCCGGAACAACCGGAACAGGTCCGTGGCCTGCTCCAGGTCGTCCCGGCTGGCGGAACCGGCGTACGCCAGCAGGCCCAGCACCAGGCCGACCACGACGGGATCCACTCCCGAGGAGAACACCGCGATCCACGCCGCCGCCCCGAGCACGAGGTAGACCGGCCCGTACCGGACGCGGCGGAACCGGGCCAGGGCGGCGAGGGCGAGGAAACCGGCGCCGGCCAGCAGCGGAACGGGCCGGACGCGGCCGCTGTAGACGACGGCGATGACGACGATGCCCGCCAGGTCGTCGACCACCGAGAAGGTCAGCAGGTAGGTGCGGACCCGGTCGGGAAGCCGGCGGCCGACGAGGGCGAGCGCGCCGAGCGCGAACGCCGTATCGGTGGACATCGCCACGCCCCAGCCGCGCGCCGGCGAGCGCCCGGCGTTGAAGGCGAGATAAATGGCGACGGGCCCGATCATGCCCCCGATCCCGGCCACCAAGGGGAGCGTGAGCCGGCTCCGCTGGCGCAGCTCACCCATGTCGAACTCGCGACGGGCCTCCAGCGCGACCACCAGGAAGAAGAACGTCATCAGCCCGGAGTTCACCCAGGTGTACAGGTCGCCCGACAGGCTCGCACGGCCAAGGTGGAACGACAGCTCGGTCCCCCAGACCGTGCCGTAAGAGCGCGGATCTATGTTGACCCAGGCCAGGGCGGCCACCGTCGCGGCCAGCAGGACGGCGGCGCTGCCGGTCTCGGTCCGGAGAAACTGGCGCAACGGGGTGAGATTCCGGGCCCACGCCGTCACCCCGGACGGCAGAGGCGACGCCGGGCGGGATGACGTCATAGCAGGATTCTCTCCTGCACCAGCGCCAGCCGATGTGCGCGGGGGCTCGGCCGGCGCGGCCGAAGGCGCCCTGGCCGGGCAAAACGTCGCCGTCCCTGGCTTAACTTCCGTCACGGGGGGAAAGACACAGGCGACCGCCCAGATGATTACGGTCCGGTTCTTGCCCAGTGACCGTGACGGCGGGCGGCCCTCGCAAGGGGAGTGAATAGATGATCCGCAAGATGCTGTTGCTCGGGGTCCCGGTCGCGCTGGGTATTGCCATCGCTCTCGGGTGGCCGGACATAATCCGCTTCGCGAGGATCAGGCAGATTTCCCTGGGCACGGGCCGTCCTGAAGCGGTGCCGGCCGAGGGCAGGCGGTCCTACCCGGAGAGCCGGGGATTCCGCTCCACGGACGGCACCGGTGACTTCGACTCCGCGCGGCGCGGCGGCCCGGCGCTCTTAACGGCGCGATAACCCGGCGCGGAGGCACTAAGGCGCCAACCTCTCGTCGCGCCGGCTCACGCCCCGGATCGCGGAATGCCGGGGCCCGGCTCGCGGACGGACGCGGGCGGGACTCCAGCAACGGCATCGCCCGGGGCGCGACCACCGTAGACAGCAGGACCGCGCTGGTCGACCGGGTCACCCAGGCGGAGCCGTTGAGCTGCAGCAGGGTCTGCTGAAGCTCCGCGTTCGACGCGGCGGCCACCCGGCACAGCACGTCCCCGGTACCCGTGGTCGCGTACGCCTCGAGCACGCCCGGGATCGACGACAGATCCCGGTGCAGCTTGTCCAATGAACCCTGGGCGATTTCCAGGGTGACGAACGCCTGCACGGGGTAGCCTGCGACAACGATGTCAATGTCCGGGCCGTAGCCGGTAATCACGCCGACGCGCTCCATCCGGTCCAGCCGTGACTGCACGGTCGCGCGGGCCACCTTGACCGTGCGCGACAGTTCCAGGATGCCCGCGCGCGGGCTCTGCCGCAGCGTGGTCAGCAGCGCCAGGTCGAGGGCATCGAGGACAGGTTCATCGCTCATTCCATCTCCGCTCACAATAGATGAGCAACTCGTATAGCTATTATGCCGTTTTACCCGGCAAGTTGACCAACATGCGCAGTCGCGATGGGCTTGCTTGCGCAGCTGAGTCCGGGCGGGTTCTGATGGCCACACGTCCAGCCCCCCGCAACGGCGCGGGGGGCTGCACCGAAAGGCGAACCCAGCGCAGGAAGAGGCCAGCCGTGAGCATCGACCAGACCCTGACCAGCCAGGAACGGCTCGCTGACCTTGACGTCGATCAGCTCCGGCAGCTCGTCGGGCTGGTTACCTACGACGCCGCCGGGGATCCGTTCCCCGTCACCGGCTGGGACGCCGTAGTGTGGGCCGTCGGCAACGCCACCCAGGCCGCGCTGTACTACCAGCTCGCCTTCGGCATGGAACTGGTCGCCTACTCCGGGCCGGAGACGGGCAACCGGGACCACCACGCGTACGTGCTGCGCAGCGGGGCGGTCCGGTTCGTCCTGCAGGGCGCGGTCTCCCCCGGCAGCCCGGTCGCCGACCACCACCGGCGGCACGGTGACGGGATCACCGACATCGCCCTGGAGGTGCCGGACGTCGACCGGTGCGTGACGCACGCCCGCCGTCAGGGCGCCACGATCATCGAGGCTCCGCACGACGTAAGTGACGAGCATGGGACCGTTCGGCTGGCATCGATCGCCACTTACGGGCAGACGCGGCACAGCCTCATCGACCGGTCCCGTTACCATGGCCCCTACCTGCCCGGATACGTGGCGCGGCGGCCAGTGTCCCCCCATGGGGGCGCCCGGCCCACTGGCTCGCCAGGCGCGCCGGGGCGGTACTTCCAGGCGCTGGATCACGTGGTCGGCAACGTGGAACTCGGCCAGATGGACGAATGGGTCGGCTTCTACCAGCGGGTCATGGGATTTGTGAACATGGCCGAGTTCGTGGGCGATGACATCGCGACCGAATACTCGGCCCTCATGAGCAAGGTGGTCGCGAACGGGAACCACCGGGTGAAGTTCCCGCTCAACGAGCCCGCCATCGGCAAGCGCAAGTCGCAGATCGACGAGTACCTGGAGTTCTACCAGGGCGCCGGCGCGCAGCACCTCGCGCTGGCCACCAACGACATCCTCGCCACCGTCGACGGTCTGCGCGCCAACGGCATCGAGTTCCTCGGCACCCCGGGCTCCTACTACACCGATCCCGCCCTGCGGGCCCGGATCGGCAACGTCCGTGTCCCCGTCGCGGAACTGCAGTCCCGCGGCATCCTGGTGGACCGGGACGAGGACGGTTACCTGCTGCAGATCTTCACCAAGCCGATCGGCGACCGGCCCACGGTCTTCTTCGAGCTCATCGAGCGGCACGGGTCGCTCGGCTTCGGCAAGGGCAACTTCCAGGCACTGTTCGAGGCGATCGAGAGGGAGCAGGAGAAGCGGGGCAACTTCTGATGGCGCACTACCGCCACTACGGCGACATCCCGCCCAAGCGGCACACCCAGCACCGGCGCCCGGACGGGGGGCTGTACTACGAGGAGCTGATGGGTACCGAGGGGTTCAGCTCGGACTCCTCACTGCTCTACCACATCGGGGTGCCGTCCGCGATCGTGGACGCGATGACCTGGGAGCCGGGCGACCAGGCCACCGTCCCGAACCACCCGCTCAAGCCGCGGCACCTGAGGCTGCACGACCTGTTCCCGGAACAGGACTGGAAGGCCGCCGACCCGGTCACCGGCCGGCGGCTGGTCCTGGGGAACGCCGAGGTGCGCATCTCCTACGTGGTGGCCGGGGAGACCTCGCCGCTGTACCGCAACGCGGCCGGGGACGAGTGTGTGTACGTCGAGGCGGGCGCGGGCACCGTGGAGACGGTGTTCGGCGCGCTGCCGGTCCGCGCGGGCGACTACGTGGTGCTGCCCCGGTCGACGACGCACCGCTGGCTCCCGGACGGCCCCGGGCCGCTGCGCTGCTACGTCATCGAGGCGAACTCGCACATCGCGCCGCCCAAGCGCTACCTGTCCCGGTACGGGCAGTTCCTGGAGCACGCCCCGTACTGCGAGCGGGACCTGCACGGACCGGGCGAGCCGGTGCGCGATACGGGCACCGACGTGGACGTGCTGGTCAAGCACCGATCATCGCGCGGCGAAATCGTGGGGACCCGGTACGTCTACGCGACCCACCCATTCGACGTGGTGGGCTGGGACGGCTGCCTGTACCCGTACACGTTCAACGTCGGGGACTTCGAGCCGATCACCGGCCGGGTGCACCAGCCACCGCCCGTGCATCAGGTGTTCGAGGGCGACGGCTTCGTGATCTGCAACTTCGTGCCGCGCAAGGTCGACTACCACCCGCTGTCCGTGCCGGTGCCGTACTACCACTCGAACGTGGACTCCGACGAGGTGATGTTCTACTGCGGCGGTGACTACGAGGCCCGTAGGGGCTCCGGGATCGGGCCGGGCTCGGTCAGCCTGCACCCGGGCGGGCACAGTCACGGCCCTCAGCCGGGCACGATCGAGCGCAGCCTGGGCGCCGAGTACTTCGACGAGCTCGCGGTCATGGTCGACACGTTCCGCCCGCTGGAGCTGGGGGAGGCCGGAACGGCCGCCGACGACGGTGGCTACGCCTGGACGTGGTCCGGCCCCCGCTAAGGTGCCGTTACTGAGCTGCCGTTACTGAAGTAATCGTGCGGGACCGGACCGGAGGCCCGGCCCCGCACGGGGCCCTTCCGGCCCTGTGAGCTGTCCTCAGGCGACCGTGTCCCGCTCCCGGCCGGACAACAGGACGTGGGTGAGCGCGGGCCGCTCGAGCTGCTCGTTGAGGTGCTCGTCCAGCCGCAGCCCGTTCTCGGTGGCGACGGCGTGCAGGTAGATGTCCGGCCGTGGCAGGGCCAGCACATCCTCCGGCGCGTACGGAATCCGCTCCCGTTCGGACACGTCCACCCGGCGGCCCAGCGCGCGCAGGACCGCGGAACTCATCCGGGTCAGGTCCCACAGCGCCTGATGCCGGTTCTGCCGGTACTCCAGGTCAACCTGCGCCATCGCGGACAGGCCCACCTCGGTGAGCACGTCGACCATCATCGCGATCTCGACCCCGTAGCCGGTCACGAACGGGATGCTGCAGAGTAGCTCGCGGCGGGCGGCGAACTCGCCCGCGAGCGGCTGCACGAACCCGGCCAGCTCCGGGTAGTAGAAGTTCAGCAGGGGCTTGGCCATCAGCTCGGTGACCCGGCCGCCGCCGTCGACGACCGACTTGCCGTCCTGGGTGAACGGGCGCCGGTAGGCCGCCTTGCTGAACTGGACACCCGGGTCGGTAAGCAGCGGCCCGAGCGTGCCGTAGATGAAGTGCTCCTGGAAGTCGGTCGAGTCGGCGTCGGCGTACATGACGATGTCGCCGCGGGCCACCGACAGGCTGCGCCACATGGCGTCGCCCTTGCCGTGGGCTCCCCCGTACTCCGGGAGCAGTTCGTTTTCCGAGTACACCTCCGCGCCGTGAGACCGGGCGATGTCCGCCGTCCCGTCGGCTGAGTCGGCGTCGACGACCACGACCTGCTCGATCAGCCCGGTGCGTTCGTTCAGCTGGGCGACCGTATCCAGGATCGGGCCGATGGTGTCCGCCACGTTGCGGGTGGGCAGCACCAGTGTCGTGGTGAGCGGGTTCCTTGTCGCGCCGCCTTCGGCGAGATCCCGGAAGTCACGGAAGTGAAATGAGCGCTGCTCAAACCATTCCCACACAGTAATATTCATGTACGACTTTCGTTCAGGCCCGCGGATGACATAAGTCCAGCGGGGAGACTTCGACTAGCCTGACCTATTTAGTACGTCGTACTCGCAACCAGCACCCTGCCGGAGCGGATAGCAGAGCCTATGCACCTCTCATTGACGGTAGGTCACCGGATGTTTCAACCAGGTAAACAGCAGCCGTGAATTAGCTGAGGAACGTACGGGTCAGCGGGTGTATGAGCAGCGATGGGCGATTAGGCCGGCGGCCTGATGAACAGGGCCGGGTGATTAGGTTAACCAGCCACGCCGGCGGCCCGGGTCATTGGCCAAACGGCCCGGCCGGGCGGGGCCGGGCGATTAGGCCGGGCGGGCCGCTCAGACGGCACCGCGAACAAATTCCAGGGCCTCTAGCGCCAGCGGGTGCCAGGGCAGCGCGGATGCCGGGTCCAGGCTCAGCCACTCCTTCATCGGGGTGCCTTTGTTCGCATCGAACCGAATCCCCTCCCCGGCGGCCACAAGGGCGTCCACGCGCGGGCGGGGCAGCTTCAGCACCAGGTGGCCGCGTACCAGCATGGCGAAGATCTTATTGTCGACGCGGAGCGCACTGCGGCCGAAACCGCGGCCGCTCCGGGGCGGCGTCACCCCCGGAACGCCGAGGATGTCATCGACCAGGACCTCGAACCGCTCCTCCGGCGCGGCACGGTTGGGCCCGGTCACAGCTGCGGGAAGGGCTGCGTGGACTTCCGCTCGGACAGCAGCGCGGCCGTCCCGATGATCTTGTCATCCCGGGCGGCGACGAGCCCTGTCTCCTTGTCCGGGTACTCGAACTGCGCCAGCACGTGCCGCATCGCCTCCAGGCGAGCACGCTTCTTGTCGTTGCTCTTGACCACCGTCCACGGCGCGTCGGGCGTGTCCGTGTAGAAGAACATGGCCTCCTTGGCCTCGGTGTAGTCGTCCCACTTGTCGAGCGACTCGATGTCCATCGGGCTGAGCTTCCACCGCCGGACCGGATCGATCCGCCGGATGATGAACCGGGTCAGCTGCTCGGTCTGGGCCACCGAAAACCAGAACTTGGTCAGGTGAATGCCCGACCGGACGATCATGCGCTCCACGTCGGGTGCCTGCCGCATGAACTCCAGGTACTCGGCCGGGGTGCAGAAACCCATCACGCGCTCGACGCCGGCCCGGTTGTACCAGGAGCGGTCGAACAGCACCATCTCGCCGTCGGCCGGCAGGTGGGTGATGTAACGCTGGAAATACCACTGGGTCCGTTCCCGCTCGCTCGGCTTCTCCAGGGCGACGACGGTCGCGCCGCGCGGGTTGAGGTGCTCCATGAAGCGCTTGATCGTGCCGCCCTTGCCGGCCGCGTCCCGGCCCTCGAAGACGATGACCAGCTTCTGCCCGGTCGCCTTCATCCAGTTCTGCAGCTTGACCAGCTCGATCTGCAGCAGGCGCTTGGTGTGCTCGTACTCGTGCCGGGACATCCGCTCCGAGTACGGGTAGTCCTCGCGCCAGGTGCCGACGGGGCGGCCGTCGGGGTAAAGCAGGACCGGGTCGTCATCGTCATTGTCGTCCACGGTCAGCCCGGCCAGGAGAGCCACGTCAGCCGGGTCCTTCGACCAGGGGGACGGCAGAGCGTAGGGGCTGGGGATGGCGTGACTGGTCATCTTCCTACCTCATCACACGAACCGGCCCCGGCCGAAGCCCCGGAGACCGCGGCCAGCGCAGGATTCACCTGTTGTTTTACCAGGCGAACGGGAGTGCAGCGCACGGGTGCGGTACACACCCGGCCGGGGGCTGATCGATAGACTCGGCGCCCAGGCCGCTGCCCGAGGAGGCGTATCCCGTGCCCGACGAATACGACGTGGTGGTCATCGGCGCCGGCCCCACCGGCGAGAACGTGGCGGACCGCGCCGTCAAGGCCGGGCTGACCTCGGTGATCATCGAATCCGAGCTGGTGGGCGGCGAATGCTCGTACTGGGCCTGCATGCCCAGCAAGGCCCTGCTGCGCCCGGTCGCCGCGGTCGCCGGGGCCCGGCACCTGGAAGGGGTCCGGGGGACGCGGCTCGACCCGCCCGGGGTGCTCGACCGCCGCGACTCCTTCGCGTCGCACTGGAAGGACGACGGGCAGGTCAAGTGGCTCAACGGCGCCCACATCGAGCTCATCCGCGGGTATGGGCGGCTGACCGGGCCCAAGACGGTCTCGGTCGGCCAGGCGGACGGCCCCGCAGCGGAACTGCGGGCCCGGCACGCCGTCGTCATCGCCACCGGGACGAGCGCCATGATCCCGCCCATCCCCGGCCTGGCGGAGGCGCGGCCGTGGACGAGCCGGGAGGCCACGAGCTCCGGCGTTGTGCCCAAGCGGCTGGCCATCCTCGGCGGCGGAGTCGTCGGCAGCGAAATGGCCTGCGCGTGGCAGGCGCTCGGGGCCCAGGTGACCTTCATCGTCCGCGGCGAGCGGCTGCTGAACCGGATGGAGGACTTCGTGGGCACGATGGTCGCTGACGGCCTGTCCGCCGCGGGCGTCGACGTCCGGTGCGGGATCAGTGCCGTCGCCGCGGAACGGCCCGGCGCGGGAGGGCCGGTCACGCTGACGCTGGACGACGGCACGACGGTGGAAGCCGATGAAGTGCTCGCGGCCACCGGCCGGACACCACGGACGGATGATCTCGGCCTGGAGAGCGTCGGCCTCGAAGCGGGATCGTGGCTCGACGTCGACGGCACCTGCCGGGTGAAAGAGATCGGGGAGGGCTGGCTGTACGCGGCCGGGGACGTCAATCACATCGCGCTGCTCACCCACATGGGCAAGTACCAGGCGCGCGTGTGCGGCGACGCGATCGCCGCACGGGCCCGCGGCCAGGAGCCGGCCACCACGGCCTGGGCCGACCAGTCAGCCGTCCCGCAGGTGATCTTCACGATGCCGGAGGTCGCCTCGGTGGGCCCGACATCGGCGGAGGCCGGGGCGGCGGGCCGGAACATCCGGGTCGTCGACTACGACCTGGGCGGTGTGGCAGGCTCGAAGCTGTTCGAGGACTCCTACACCGGCAGGGCCCGGATGGTGGTCGACGAGGACCGGAAGACCATCATCGGCGCGACGCTGACCGGGCCGGGCGTCGGCGAGATGATCCACGCGGCCACCGTCGCCGTCGTCGGCCAGGTCCCGCTGAGCCAGCTTTGGCATGCGGTGCCCTCGTATCCGACGATGAGTGAGATATGGCTGCGCCTGCTCGAGGCGTACGGTCTGTGACGTCAGGCCCCGCTGCGGGGACAGCGCACATTAACGAACAGCGCACATTAACGAACGGCGCACATTAACGAACGGCGCACATTGACGAAAGGCGCTTCATGCATTCGGTGGGACTGGTGCTGCATCCGCAGCGAAATTCCGCGGAAGCCGTCGAGGCGGTGCTCGGCTGGGCGGGCAAGCGGGGCATCTCCGTCTACGGCATCGCGAACGAGATCGTCCGGCTGAACTGCGCGGCGCTGCCGGTCAGCGACCGGGAGCTGGGCCAGCGGGCCGACCTGATCGTGAGCCTGGGCGGCGACGGGACCATGCTGCGGGCGATGCGGCTGGCGGACGGCCAGCAGACCACGGTGCTCGGGGTCAACCTGGGCAAGCTCGGCTTTCTGGCCGAGGTCGACGTGCCCGACCTGCCCGACGCCCTCACCGCCATCGACAGCCAGGAGTTCACCATCGAGCCCCGGCTCGCGATCGACGCCACGTTCGGCGGGCAGACCGTCACCGCCTTCAACGACGTCGCCGTGGTCCGCGTGCCCGGGCACCCGTCGGCCGTCGTGTCCGTGAACGTCAGCGGCCAGCCGTTCGTCAGCTACGCGGCGGACGCCGTGATCGTCGCCACCCCGACCGGGTCGACCGCCTACAGCTTCTCCGCCGGCGGGCCGATCGTGCAGCCCGCCGTCGAGGCCCTGCTGGTGACGCCGGCCGCCCCGCATTCGGCCTACAACCGCGGCTTCGTGCTGTCCGTCGACGAGACGGTGGAGCTGGACATGCTGCCGACCAGCGGCCGGCTGGCCGTCGAGGTCGACGGCATGGTCGAGGGGTACACCGAGCCGGGCGAACAGGTGACGATGCGGGCCCGGCCGCACGCCGCGAGCGTCATCCGGCTCGGCCGCACTACGTTCTACCAGCGGGCCCGGCGTAAGCTCCGGCTCACCGACTCCGCCGAGATCCCGCTGAGCCCCGCCGACGGCGGGCCGCTGCAACTGAACAACCCGCTGACCCATGGCGACAGCGAGGGCGCCGCGCAACTGAACACGGGCAACTGAACACGGGCACCTGAACACGGGCACCTGAACACGGGGCAACTGAACACGGGCACCTGAACGCGGGGCAATCGAACACGGGCCGGCTGAACCCGCCGCAGTAGGCCACCGCCCGCCACAGTAGGGTGACGACCGGCATGACCAGGGCACGGCTGGAGGCGGAATGTACAACCCGAAGGTGACCGTCATCGGTGAGGCCCTCATCGACCTCGTCCCCGGGGACGCGCCGCTGGCGTACAGCGCGACCCCCGGGGGGAGCCCCTACAACGTGGCCATCGGCCTGGCCCGCCTGGGGCGGGACACCACGCTGATGGCCCGCCTGGCCGACAACGCCTTCGGCCACATCCTGCGGGACCGCGCCCTCGGCGAGGGCATCGACCTGGGCGCGTCACCGCAGGCGAGCGAGCCGACCACGCTGGCCGTCGTCTCCGTCGACGGCACCGGCACTCCCGCCTACGACTTCTACTTCGACGGCACGGCCGACTGGCAGTGGACGGCCGAGGAGACCAGCCACATACCCGACCGCACCGCGGTCCTGCACTTCGGGTCGATCGCGTCATGGACCTCCCCGGGTGCCGCCCGCGTCATCGAGCTCGGCCGCCGGATGCGGGATCGCGGTGACGTGCTGGTCAGCTACGACCCCAACATCCGGCCCAGTCTCCTGGGGGATCGTGACCACGCCCAGCGGATGGTCGAGCGCGGGCTGCGGGTCGCGCACGTGGCCAAGGCCAGCACGGAAGACATCGCGTGGCTGTACCCCGGCCAGTCGCCGGAAGACGTCGCGCGGCACTGGCTGCAGCTGGGGGTGACGGTCGCCGTGATCACCGACGGGGCCAACGGCGCGGACCTCTTCACCGCCCCGGGCCCGCCGCTGCACCGCCCGGCGCGTGAGGTGAAGGTGGTGGACACCGTGGGGGCCGGCGACTCGTTCACCGCCGGCCTGCTGGCCTCGCTCATGAGGCGGCAGTGGCACACTCCGGCGCGGCTCGCGGAACGCACGCCCGAGGAGCTGTCGGCGGTACTGGACGACGCGATCGTGGTGTCCGCGATCACCTGCGAGCGGGCCGGGGCCAATCCGCCCCGGCTCACCGAGCTCACGGACACGAGCTGGGGCCGGGGATGACCGCCAGGTGCCGGGGCCCCCGGGCAGGCAGGCACGGCGCTTTCGGCCCCGGCATCACCCAGGTCGCTGACCCGGGGGGCCGCTAACTCGAGGCGCGGTCAGAGCTGGGGGACGCGGAGCTCTGCTCCACCGTCCGGGCGCTGGCCTGCGCCCCCGGGTGACCGGCCTGCGCGGCGGCCTCCCGCTCGACCTCGGCGTTGATCTCCCCGCCGAGCAGGATCGCGGTGCCGGCCAGGTAGAGCCAGAGCAGGAGCAGGACGACCCCCGCCAGCGCGCCGTACGTCTTGCTGTAGGAACTGCTTCCGAACGCCGAGACGTAGAAGGACAGGCCCAGCGAGGCGGCCAGGAAGATGATCGTGCCGACGAGGCCGCCCGGGCTCACCCACTGCCATTTCGGCGACTCCCGGTTGGGGCCGAAGTAGTAGTAGCTGGAGAAGAGCAGCGAGACCAGGATGATCGTGATCACCCAGCGGACGACGTCCCACACGATGTTGAACCCGGTGCCGTGGAACGAGATCAGCGAAGAGACCTCTTTGCCCAGCGGGGCACCCTCAACGATCAGGACCGAGGCGATCCCGCCGAGCACCACGGTGCACAGCATGAGGGTGAACGCCTTGGTCCGCTTCTTGACGAACTTCGCGTTCGCCGGCACCTCATAGGCGACGTCGAGCGCCGTCTCCAGCGCCACCATGCCGCCGGAGGAACTCCATAGCGCCAGCACGACACCAATGATCAGGGTGATCAGGGAGCCCTTGGCCGATGTCCGGGTCGTCGCCGAACTGACCGCGTTGTCGAACACGGTCCGGGCCCCGGCCGGCAGGGCACTGTTGAGACCGTTGACGATCTTATGCACCTGGTTCACGTCCAGATGGAGAAGGCTCACCACGCCCAGCAGGGCGACCAGCGCGGGGAACAGGGCCAGGAACCAGTGGTAGGCCAGGCTGCCCGCGGCCATGGAGCAGCGGTCCTTGGAGTACTTCTTGCCGGTCCGCTTGGCGGTGTTCAGCCAGCCGGTCCTGCCGATCTCCAGCGGGCTGTCCGGGCCGCCGCCGACGTCCCGCACCGGCGGGATCGCCTCGCCCGACGGGTCCTCGGCCAACGGCGTATCCGCTGGTGGCGGGACCGTTCCGGTTCCCGGCCGGGCCTTATGCCGCGCCGGGGACGTGTCTCGCCTCGACAGCCTCACGGTGCCCCCTCCTCGATCGTCGTCTCCGGACTTCGTGCCCGGCATCGCTTACCGCCTGCGCCTACCCGGCCATCGTGCTGGCTAACTACCCGGCGTGCTGGCTAACTACCCGGTCCGGGGGCACGTTAACGAGTGACGTAGCGGGCCACGCGGCTAGTACGCTCCGGCCTATGGTTGTGCGGATCTGGCGGGCGCTGCGGGACCGGCGGGCGCTGCGGGACCGGCGGGAAACGGGCGGGGGCGGCGGAAACGGCGAGCACCATGGCGATGTGGGCGTTGGCATCTCCAGGACCAGCCAGACCGTCGCGCTGACCCGGGCCCGGATGGAACGGCCGCACAGCGCCGACGGCGATCCCGGCGCCCAGGCCCGGCTGTGCGAGGGCATGCGGACGACGCCGGCCACCCGGCTGCGGCCCATGCTGACGGCGCGCACCCGGTTCTTCGACGAGAGTGTGCTGGGCGCCCTGGCCGGGAACGTCCGGCAAATCGTGATCTGCGGGGCCGGCTACGACGACCGGGCGCTGCGGTTCCGGACCCGGGGCGCCCGGTTCTTCGAGCTGGACCAGGGCCCGACCCAGGCGGACAAGGCGCGGCGGCTGGCGGCCATGGGCACCGACCTGTCCGGGCTGACGCTGGCCACCGCGGACTTCCGGCGGGACGACGTCGCGGCGGTCCTGGCCCGGTGCGGGCACGACGCCGGCCAGCCGACGCTGTTCCTCTGCGAGGGACTGCTCATTTACCTGGACCGGCCCACGCTCGCCCGGTTCCTGTCCGGGCTCGCCTCGTGCGCCGCGCCGGCCAGCACGCTGGCCGCCAGCCTGGCGGTGCACGACGAGAGCCTGCCCACCGAGCCGGTCGTCGCGGCGGCCAACGCGCGGCGGCGAGTGGGCCGGACCGAGCCGTGGCGGACGATTTTGCCCGAACGGGCCCAGCTGAGCCTGCTCCGGAGCACCGGGTGGCACGCAGCGCGGACCGTCGACGCCGCCGACCTGGAGGAAAGCGCCCCCGCGGGCCGGACCCTGCTGGTCACCGCGCGGCCCGGGCCACCCGGTCCGGGCGGGAGCCCGGTCGGCCGGACGGAACCGTTACGGGGTCAGCCGGGCGGTCAGACGGCCCTTCACGCCGGGCCACTCGTCTTTCAGCACGCTGAAGACGACGGTGTCGCGGAAGCTGCCGTCTTCGCGCCTCATGTGCCGCCGGAGGACTCCTTCCCGGGTGGCGCCGAGCTTGGCGATAGCGGCCTGCGAGCGGGTGTTCAGCACGTCGGTCTGGATCTTGACCCGGCCGTAGCCGCAGTCCTCGAAGCAGTGCGCCATCAGCAGGAGCTTGGCTTCGGGGTTGACCTGGGTGCCCCACCAGCGCGGCCCGTACAGCGTCGCACCGAGATGGATGCTCTCCTGGCGCAGGTCGGCCTCCCCCAGCGAGGAGGTGCCCACCAGTGTTCCGGCCCGCCCAAGGTCCCCGTCCGCGATCAGCCGGATCGCGTAGGCGGTGCGCCCGCCTCCGTTGCCGTCGGGCGGGCTGTCGGGGACCAGGAACCGCGAACGGGCCAGATCGCGCGCATCCTCCGGGGAGGCCGGCCGACGGTGCATGACGTAGCCATGGGCGTAAACCGCCGGGTCAGCCAGAATCGGGTACAGCTCGTCAAGGTCCGCCTCGCCGAGCGCGTCAAGCCGGACCCATCGCCCGGCCAGGGGCTCGCCGGTGGGCAATGTCGTCCGAGCGGTTAGTGGGCTGGTCATGGGCGCGCTCCTGCACTGGGCTAGTTACTGGTAGGCGGCGGCCTGGAGGGCGAAGAGTTCGGCGTAGCGGCCGCCGGAGGCGAGGAGGTCCTCGTGGCGCCCAGTCTCCAAAACGCGGATGCCCGGGAGGAGGTGCCATGGACGGCGGCTACCAGGAGGTGATGAGGCGGTCCTCGGTTACTACGGCGGTGACGAGGTTGGCGGGGGTGACGTCGAACGCGTAGTTCAGCGCGCGGGTGCCCGCCGGGGCCACGGGGACGCCCTGTATGTGGGTGACCTCGTCGGGGTCGCGCTGTTCCACGTCGATCCGCCCGCCGTCGGGGGTGGCCGGGTCGATGGTCGATTCGGGCACCGCGACCAGGAACGGGATCCGGGCGTGCCGGGCGGCGAGCGCGAGGCTGTAGGTACCGATCTTGTTGGCCACGTCGCCGTTGGCGGCGATCCGGTCCGCCCCGACCACGATCGCGTCGATGAGTCCCCGGCTGATCAGGTACGGGCCCGCGGAGTCGGGGATGAGGTAGTGCTCGATACCGAGCTGGCCGAGCTCCCAGCAGGTCAGCCGCGCGCCCTGCAGCAGCGGCCGGGTCTCGTCCACGATGACGTGCCGGACGCCCCCGTCGTTGTTCAGCGCCCGGATGACGCCAAGTCCCGTGCCCCAGCCCAGGCACGCCAGGCTGCCGGTGTTGCAGTGCGTCCCGATCCGGAGCGGCTCCGGCCCGCACGTCTCCCGCAGGTAGCGGGCCCCGCGCTCGCTCATCCGGTGGGTCGCGGTGACGGTCGCGGCCATCGTGGCCAGCGCCGCAGCCTCCACCGCCGCCACCCCATCGGGGATCGCGGCCGCGGTCGCCTCGGCCTCGCGGCGCAGGTTGACGGCCGTCGGCCGGGCGTCCCCGATGCGCTTGACCGCGGCGGCGAGCTGGGCTTCGTCCCAGCCGTGCTGCTGTGCCTGCCGCACGGCCAGGGCGACCCCGAGGGCGCCCGCAGCGCCGAGCACCGGCGCGCCGCGGATGGCCAGCCGGGTGATCGCGTCCACCAGCTCATCGACCGTGGTGAGATGAAGCATGCGGACCTCGTGCGGGAGCGCGGTCTGGTCGATGGCGACGACGTGCCCGTCACGCCACCCCAGGACCTCCAGCACCCCGCCGGGGGGAACGGAACCGGATTCCATACGAGCGAAGCTACCCGAGGAGGAATTGCGCCATGCTGCTCGGTGCGCTGCGCGCGGAGGTGGCCGCGGTCTGCGGGCAGCTCGCCGCGGCCGGCCTGGTCACCGGAACGTCCGGCAACGTGAGCGCGCGCGACGGCGACCTGGTAGCGGTGACGCCGAGCGGGCTGGACTACGCCGCGCTGACGCCCGGACTGGTCGGGGTGCACCGGCTCGACGGCTCACCGGTGGAGGCCCCGCTGCAGCCGACCAGCGAGCTGCCGCTGCACCTGAGCGTCTACGCGGCGACCGGTGCCGCCGCGATCGTGCACACCCACTCCCCCGCCGCCACGGCGGTTTCCGCGCTGGTGGAAGAGATACCGGCCGTGCACTACTACGTCGCGCTGTTCGGCGGCCCGGTGGCCGTCGCCCCGTACGCCACCTACGGCACGGACGAGCTGGCCGCCAGCGTCGTGGCCGCCCTGCGAGGCCGCACCGGTTGCCTGATGGCCAACCACGGCGCGGTCACGATCGGCCCCGGCCTGGCCACGGCCCACAGCCGCGCCGCCTCCCTGGAGTGGCTGTGCGACGTATACCTGCGGGCCGCCTCGGCCGGGACGCCGCGCCTGCTCCCGCCCGGCGAGATCGACCGCGTCGTGAAGAAGATCGCCACCTACGGCCAGCAGCCGCCGCCCTGACCGCCGCCCGCAGGGCGGTGCGCCGTGCGGGGCATGACGCAGCCCTCGTCCTCCCCGCGCTCAACCCGGCCGCGCTGGCCCTGCCGTCATACGAGCCGGAAGGTGCCAGCGGGCAGGAAGCGGGTCTTTTTCTGGTTCGTCGCCGAGGCTGGATCAGGCGCGGTGCTCAGCGAGGTGGAGCGGGTCGATCACGGCGGTTTTCACCGTCGGTGCCCGGTGCGCCGGTTCACTTGTCTTTATGCTGCCAGGGGAAGGGGGCGAGGTCAGGTTCGACCCAACTGGTCCTCGCCGCGATGCTCGCCAGCGTCGAGGATCGATAGAAGTGGCTGAGCAGCTTCTTATCGAGCAGCGCGGGGTGCTGGCCGGTGAAGGTGCCGAAATCGGCGGCGTTCGACTGGCCGGCGTGGTGGCCCACCAGTTCGACCCAGGCGCGGCTGACGGTGGCGTTGTACTTCTGTGGGGCGCCCGCGTAGCGGGCGACGCCCTGGATGCCGTCGCTGACCAGGTGTATGGCCGCGGCGGTACCACAGCGGCGTACGGCGAGCCAGGTCAGGTGGACGTGCTGACGATGCCCGAACCGTTCGGCGCCCGACATCACCTCTGCCATCAGCTCCGGAAACGGCGCCGCCCCCTCGTTAGCGCCAGGGTCGCTGTGCGCGGGGAGCCGGGACCGGTCGGCCGGGGCGGCCGGCGGCCCGGGTACCGGGTGCGGATGCGCCGGGTGGCGAGGACGCGGGTGGCGGTCGCGTGCGGTCATGATCCCTCTTCGGTCAGTGCGTTCAGGACGGCATGGAAACCGGCGATCGCCTCGGTGGGCAGATCCTTCAGTGCGCGGCGCTCGAAGTCGGCCAGGGTCCGGGCGATGACGGCGGCGGCCTCGCGGCCGGAGCCGGTCAGTTCGACCAGTACGGAGCGGCGGTCGCCGGCGCGGCTGCCGCGGGTGATGTGGCCGCGGCGTTCGAGCCGGTCGAGCACGCTGGTGAGCGTGGTGGGGCGGGCTCCGACCGCGGCGCCGAGCTGGGAGACGGTGCGGCCCTGCCCGTCGGCGAGGTTGGCCAGGGCGTTGATCTCGGAGGCGGTCAGGTCGAGGTCGGCGAGTTCGGTGGCGATCAGGTGCAAGGTGGCGTGGGTCGCGCGCTGCAGGGCCAGCAGCGCCGATCGGGGCAGCGGCACGGACTCCAGCTTCACGATTTCGGATATTACGATATCGGATTAATACTTCGCAAGTCCGGGAGGGTTTTGACACTCCCGCCTTCTACGGTGCCGGCGCTCAGGTTCGCACCGGGTGCTCGTCAGGGACGACCAGCAGCGCATCTGGGCCTACCATGATGGTGCGGACTTGGGCGGCCCGGCGATGGCCAGAGTCGCCCGTGACTACGGCTACACGCTTGCCGAGCTGCGAAAGCTATAGGACGGTCTAGTGATGAGCGCCTTGCGGGTCGAATTGTTCTTCGACGACGAAGCCGGCAACTGGCACTACCGCGTCCCAGCCCTGCACATCAACGGCGGAGGAACGCGGGCCCGGGAAGATGCCGAGCGTGAATGCCTGTCAGCCATTGCCTTCGCTCTTGAGGGTGACCCTCAGGACTACGATACCGACGCCGAAACGGTCACCTTTGACGTCAACGTGGCGCCAGCGGCCTGAGTAACGAGGGCGTGCCGGACGCAAGCAATTGCGGGACGACTTTCCTGGATCAGGGCGGCCTGGGCGATGTTGTTCTGATAGCTGATCCACAGGTGACGGCAATCCCGGTCCGGGACAACGGCGAGGGGCTCGCTGATGTGCGCGACCCGGGCCTTCGGGTCTCGTCGTACCGGGCGGCGTGACCATGATCGGTGCCGGTTCTCCGCAGCATCTGCGGAAAGCTGACGCCGATCATGAAAGGGGTCACGGGCGTGGGCGGGGGCGGGGCGGGGAACGAACCGGGGCGCGGGGCCATTGGGCCCGGACCGGACGGAGGCATGAATGGCCCTGATGTTCCTGAACGGCGGCGGGATGCGCGGCGGTCCCGTGCACCGGCACATCGACGGCGTCCCGCTGGTCGGCGAGCGCCGCACCGCGCCGCGGTACCGGTTCTACTCGATCCGCGACGAGTACCCCGGCCTCTACCCCGCGGAACGGGCCGGTGCGGACGGCCAGCCGATCCTGGGCGAGCTGTACGACGTGCCCATGGGGCTGCTGCGGTCGCTGCTGGCCAGCGAGCCCCCGGAGCTGGAGCTCTCGATCGTCGAGCTGGAGTCCGCGCAGCTTTCGTTCGGCATGATTCTGCGCGATGAAGAGCAGCGGCGCGGCCGCCATGCGGACATCACCAGCTACGGTAGCTGGCGCGCCTACCGCGCCACGCTCAGCGGCCCGGTCGGCGCATGAACGATTTCGACCTGGTGCTGCGGGCGCGGCGGATGGTGACGCCGGACGGTGAGGGGCCGGGCTGCGTCGCGGTCCGCGGCGGGACGATCGCGGCCGTCGAGCCGTCCGCGACCGCGCTCACGGCAGGGCACGCCGGGACGGTGGTCGAGCTGGGTGACGACGTGGTGCTGCTGCCGGGGCTGGTGGACACGCACGTACACGTCAACGACCCGGGCCGGGCCGACTGGGAGGGCTTCGCCACGGCCACCGCCGCCGCGGCCGCGGGCGGGGTCACCACCATCGTCGACATGCCGCTGAACAGCCTGCCGCCGACGGTGGACCCGGCCGCGCTCACCGTCAAACGCGCGGCCGCCGCCGGGCGCTGCCACGTGGACGTGGGTTTCTGGGGCGGCGCGATCCCCGGGAACGGCGCGCAGCTCGGTCCCCTGCACGACGGCGGGGTGCTCGGCTTCAAGTGCTTCCTGCTGCCCTCGGGGGTCGATGAGTTCCCGCCGCTCAGCCCGGCCGAACTCGAAGCCGGCCTGGCCATCGTGGCCGCGCTGGGCTCGCAGATGATCGTGCACGCCGAGGACCCGCACGTGATCGGGCAGGCGCCGGAACCGGCTGGGCGCGGGTACGGGACGTTCCTGCGGTCGCGGCCCGGGGACGCGGAGAACCTGGCTATCGGGCTCGTGCTGGACCTGGCCCGCCGGACCGGGGCCCGGGTCCACATCCTGCACCTGTCCAGCGCGGGCGCGTTCGGCCAGATCCGCGCCGCGCGCGCGGAGGGGGTCCGGGTCACGGCCGAGACCTGCCCGCACTACCTGGTCTTCAGCGCCGAGGAGGTGCCCGACGGCGCCACCCAGTTCAAGTGCTGCCCGCCGATCCGCGAAGCGGCCAACCGGGAGCTGCTGTGGTCCGGGCTGGCGGACGGCACCATCGACTGCGTGGTGTCCGACCATTCACCCTGTACACCGGAACTGAAGCGGCTGGATACCGGCGACTTCGGCGCGGCGTGGGGCGGGATCGCGTCGCTGCAGCTCGGGCTGCCCGCGGTGTGGTCGCAGGCGCGGTCGCGCGGCTTCGGCCTGGACCGGGTGGCGCGGTGGATGGCGCAGCGCCCGGCCGCGATCGCCGGCCTGGACCGGAAGGGCGCCATCGAGCCCGGCCGGGACGCGGACTTCTGCGTGGTCGCGCCGGAGGAGAGATTCGTGGTCGACCCGGCGCGGCTGCACCACAAGAACCCGATCACCCCGTACGCCGGGCGTGAGCTGTCCGGGGTGGTCAAGGCGACCTGGCTGCGGGGCCGGCCGGTGCACATCGGCGCACCGCACGGTCGGTTCCTGGCCCGGGCGGGCGCCCGGGCGGGCGCCCTGGCGGAGGCGGCTCCGGAGGGCGCTGCTCAGAAGGCGGGCCGGGCGGCGGCCGACCGCGAAGGAGCGCAGGCGTGACCGCGACGGCGCCGGAGCCGGTTCCATTCACCGAACTGCCGGATCTGGCCGTCCGGACGCTGGGCGGGAGCGTCGTCTACGCGAACGACGAGCTGTACGCCGAGCGGGAGAACCTGATCACGCCGTGGCCGGCCGTCTTCTCACCAGCGACGTTCGGGCTGAAGGGACAGGTCTACGACGGCTGGGAGACCCGGCGGCGCCGGGAGCCCGGGCACGACTGCGCCATCGTCCGTCTCGGGGTGCCCGGGATCATCCGCGGTGTGGTCGTCGACACGTCGTTCTTCACCGGCAACTTCCCGCCCGAAGTCTCGGTCGAGGCGACCGGCGCGGAGGGCTACCCCTCCCCCGCCGAGCTCGACGGGCCCTCCGGAGCCGGCTGGACCACGATCGTGTCCCGTTCGGCGGCCAAGGGTGACGCGCGCAACGCGTTCGAGGTGACCGACGAGCACCGGTACACCCACGTCCGGCTGTCGATCTACCCCGACGGCGGCGTCGCGCGGCTGCGGGTGCACGGCGAGGTGGTCCCGGACCCGCGCTTCCTGGCGGGCACGTTCGACCTGGCCGCGGCCGAGAACGGCGGCGTGATCACCGGGTGCTCGGACATGTTCTACTCCTCGGCGGCGAACCTGATCGCCCCCGGCCGGGCCCGCACCATGGGGGACGGCTGGGAGAACGCCCGCCGCCGGGACGACGGGCACGACTGGGTGCGCTTCCGCCTCGCGCTGCCGGGCCGCGTCCGCTACGCCGAGCTGGATACGTCCTGTTTCGTCGGTAACGCGCCCGGCTGGGCGAGCCTGTCCGGCCGCGGCGCAGGCCCCGGCTGCGGAGCGGGCGCCGGTCCTGCCCCCGGCTCGGGTCCCGGCTCGGGGAGCGCGCCCGGCCCGGGTGCTGACTCCGGCGCGGGCGAATGGTCCGAGCTTTTGCCGCGGACCCGGCTCCAGCCGGACACCCGGCACAATTTCCGTATCGCGCCCGGGCCGCCCGTGGCCGCGGCCCGGCTGGACGTCTACCCTGACGGCGGAATGGCCCGGGTGCGCCTGTGGGGTGAGGCGGACCCCGCCGCGCACCGGGCCGCCGCGTCCCGCTGGCTCGACGCGCTGCCCCGGGCCCAGGCCGCGGACGTGCTGACCGCCGCCGGCCTGCCGTCCGCCCAGGCCGGTGAAATCGCCGCGGCGGTCTCCGGGCGATGGGCCTTGCTGCCGGCGGAAGCCCGTACCAGCCTGATCGGGTAACCCCCGCTAGGCAGCCACGGTGACGGTGGCTACGTGGCTTGTCGGCGGCGGCACGGGCTCGCCGGCAAGGCGCAGGCCTTCGATGTGAAAGGCGATCGCCTCGCGCATTCCAGCTTCGCACTCTTCGAGTGTGCCGCCGGTTGCCACCACGCCGGGCAGATCCGGCGCGCAGGCGCTGTAGTTGGCCGAGCCGTCACCCTCGATCACGATCACGTACCGGGCCACGACTCCCCCTTTCGCGGATCATCATCGGCTTGGCTGCCATCCTCCTTCAGCCCAGCTTGCCTCAAAATACTGTCCCGTTTCTTGGGGTGAAGTTCATCGTGACATTCCACACTGGCCAGCCCGCGGCGCGAACGCCTGGCCCGCTAGCCGGCCCGGGCGTAGAGGCGGCGGGACTGGGTGACGGCGTCGCGGGCGATGGTGTCCTCGTCGGTGCCGGCCAGGTGGCCGTCGACGACGGCGGGGCGGCCGTTGACGAGCAGGAGCGTAAGCGGGGGCAGGGCGCCCAGGGCGAGCGCCGCGACCGGGTCGGCGATGGTCGAGTGCAGGACGCCGTCGATCCGCCACAGCGCCAGGTCGGCGAGCTTGCCCGGCTCGATGGAGCCGATCTCGTCCGCGCGGCCGAGGCAGCGGGCCCCGCCCATGGTCGCGGCGTGCAGCGCCTGGCGCGCGGTCAGCGCGGTCGGGCCGCGGCGGGCGCGGGCGAACAGCAGCGCGGCGTGGATTTCGGTGCCGAGCTGGCCGGTCTCGTTGGACGCGGTGCCGTCCACGCCGAGGCCGACCGGCGCACCGGCGGCCAGAAGCTCCGGAATCGGCGCGATCCCGGTGCCGAGCCGCGCGTTGGAGGTCGGGCAGTGCGCGACGCCGGTGCCGGTCTTACCCAGGCGCTGGATCGCGCGGTCGTCCAGGTGCACGCAGTGCGCCAGCCACACGTCACTTCCGGTCCAGCCATAGGAATCCAGGAACTCCGTCGGCGTGACACCGAACTTCTCCGCGCAGAACTGCTCCTCCTCGACGGTCTCCGCGCCGTGCGTGTGCATCGCGACCCCGCGCCGCCGGGCCAGCTCCGCGGCGCCGCGCAGCAGTTCCCCGGTGACCGTGAACGGCGAGCACGGGGCGACGCTGACGCGGACCATCGCGCCCGGCGACGGATCATGGTGGGCGTCGATGGCGCTTTCCGTCTCGGCCAGTGCGGTGCCGGTCGCCTCGACCGCGAAATCGGGCGGCAGACCGCCCCGGGACTCGCCCAGGTCCATCGACCCGCGGGCTGGCTGGAACCGGAGGCCGAGTTCGCGCGCGGCCTGGATCTCCGCGCCGAGCAGGTCCCCGGCGCCACGCGGGAAGACGTAGGGGTGGTCCGCGGCGGTGGTGCAGCCGCTGGTCAGCAGGGCCGTGATGGATCCGCGCGCCGCCGCGTAGACCATCTCCTGGTCGATCCGGGCCCAGACCGGGTACAGCGCCGTGAGCCACTCGAACAGGGTGGACTCCTGCGCGCGGCCTCTGGTCAGCCACTGGTAGAAGTGGTGATGCGTGTTGACCAGGCCCGGCGTGAGCAGATGACCGGTCCCGTCGATCCGCTCGGTCGGCACGCCGTCGTCGTAGCCGGGCAGCGGGCCGGGGCCGGCCGCGGTGATCAGGTTGTCCTCCACGACCACGTTCCCGCCGGCAAACTCGCTGGCGGAAGGGTTCATGGTGGCGACGTGGGCACCCTCGATGATGATCCTGCGCTGTGGCACGCTGCCGACGTTAGGGGCCCCGCGTACGGGCGTCAACGCGCGCCCCAGCGCCCCCGTGCGTGTCACGGCCGCGCCGGTGGGCGGCGCGGGCGGGCGGCGCGGCACTCGTTGTCCTTGGACGCCGCGGCACGGCGGCGTAATTTGGAGGTTCCTTTCCCGTGACGGACTGCCCTGAGGAGGCGGTGACCTCGACCAGCGCCGCGGCCATGGACCAGCCACCGGAAGGCATCGGGCTGGCGGCCTTCAACGCCCTCCCGGACCAGCGGGCCCGCGACCTCCTGATCGGCTGCTGCCACGCGGGCCGCTGGGCCGCGAAGGTGACCGCGGGGCGGCCCTATCCAACGCTCGGCGCGCTGCTGACCCGGGCAGGCGAGGAGCTGACCGACGCCGACGTCCCCGAGGCCCTCGCGGGGCATCCGCGGATCGGGCAGGCCCCGGCGACCGGGCAGAACTCCTGGTCACAGCGCGAGCAGGCCGGTGTCGGGGGCGCGGACGACACGGTGCTCGCCGAGCTGGCCACCGGCAACCGGGCCTACGAGGAGCGCTTCGGCCACATCTACCTGGTGTGCGCGAGCGGGCGCAGCGCGGGCGAACTGCTCGGCATCCTTAAAGATCGTTTGCGTAACGGACCCGACGCGGAGCGCCACGTCGTGCGGGGCGAGCTGCGCAAGATCAACGACCTCCGCCTGACCAGGCTCATCGGCTCATGAGCGCCCTCGCCCCGGGGACAAGCCCGGGCCGGCCAGGTGAAGCGCCCGGGAGGGGACGAGCCCAATGAAGGCGACACCGTGAGCACAGTCAGCACGCACATACTCGATACGGCGCTGGGGCGGCCCGCGGCGGGGGTTCCGGTCCGGCTGGAACGCGTGGCCGACGGCGGAACGCTCCTCGCCGAGGCCGTCACCGGCGAGGACGGCCGGGTCGCGGAGTTCGGGCCGGCCGGTCTGGCGCCCGGGACCTACCGGGTCGTCTTCGACACCGGGGTCTACTTCGCGCGGGCGGGGCAGCGCGCCTTCTACCCCGAGGTTGCGATCAGCTTCCTCGTCGAGGTCGCGGGGGGTCACTACCATGTACCGCTCGTGCTCAGCCCGTTCGGCTACGCGACCTACCGAGGGAGTTAGCGATGGGGATCATCCTCGGCGCCAACCAGTACGGCAAGGCGGAGATCCGGGTGGTGACCGTCGACCGGGACACGCCACGTCACCAGATCCACGACCTCTCGGTGACCACCACGCTGCGGGGTGACTTCGCCGCCGCGCACGAATCCGGCGACCAGGCCAACGTGCTGCCCACCGACAGCCAGAAGAACACCGTGTTCGCGTTCGCCAGGGAACGCGGCGTCGACCAGATCGAGGACTTCGCGCTCGGCCTCGCGCGCCACTTCGCCGAGACCGTCCCCGCGGTGAGCAGCGCCCGGGTCTCGGTCGACTCCTACGCCTGGGATCGGGTCGGCGCGGACCGGCCTGGCCCCGACCTGGCTGACCCCGAGGACCCGGGCGGCCAGGACCCGGGCCAGGACCCGGACGGGGCCGGCCACGACCACTCGTTCGTCCGGCGCGGGCAGGACGTCCGCACGACGACGGTGACGGTCGGCGTGACCGGCCACGGACCCGGCGCGTGGGTCGTCTCCGGGATCAAGGACCTGGTGGTCCTCAAGTCCACCGGCTCGGAGTTCCGCGGCTTCTTCAAGGACCGGTACACCACGCTGGCCGAGACGGACGACCGGATCCTGGCCACCAGCCTGGTCGCGCGGTGGCGTTACAGCGAGCCCGCCGCCGACTGGGCCAAGGCGCACGCGGGCATCCGCGCCGCGATCCTGGACACCTTCGCCGGCACGCACAGCCGCGCCCTGCAGCAGACGCTGCAGGCCATGGGCACCGCCGTCCTGCGCGCCTACCCGGAGGTCGCCGAGATCCGCTTCGCCGCGCCGAACAAGCACCACTTCGCCGCCGACCTCGCGCCGTTCGGGCTGGACAACCCCGGTGAGGTGTTCTACGCGGCGGACCGGCCCTACGGGCTCATCGAGGCCACGGTGATCCGCGAGGACGCTCCGGACCCCGGACTGGCCTGGTCCGCCGGCCTGACGTGAACCGCCGTTGAACGGCCGGGGCGGATCTTCGCGATCAGCCCGGTGCGCTCGCGAGGGGGGCGGACAGGACCTCACGTAGCTTGACGAGGAGCGATGCTTCGGTAAACGGCTTCTCGATGAGGTTGAGGTCGGCCTCGAGAACACCCTTGTTATCCAGGACTCCCTGCGCGTAGCCGGACATGAACAGGACTTTCACGGCCGGATGAAGGGCGCGGATCCGGTCGGCCGCTTCCTTGCCGAGCATCTGGGGCATGATGACGTCCGTGAGCAGCACGTCGATGTTCCCGGGGTGGCCGGCGGCGACCTCGATGGCGTCGAGCCCGTTAACGGCGGTGATCACCTCGTAGCCGTTGCGGGCCAGAATCCGGCGGATCACCCGCCGGACTGCCGCCTCGTCCTCGACGACGAGCACGACCTCGCCGGCGCCCCTCTCGGGTGACCGCGGGCTCGGTGATTGCTCCTGGCCGGCCTGGCTGGTCTCGGGCAGCAAGATGGTGAAGGTCGTGCCGAGGCCAGGTTCGGAGTAGATCTGCACGTAACCGCCGGCCTGGGTGACGATGCCGTACACGGTGGCCAGGCCCAGGCCCGTTCCCTCACCTTTGGCCTTAGTGGTGAAGAACGGGTCGAATGCCCGTTCGATAACTTCCTGTGGCATACCGGTGCCGGTATCGCTGACCTTCAGGCTGACGTACCGGCCCGGTCCGAGCCCGACGCGGCTAGCTGCGTGATTCGCGTCGATGCTCGTGCCGGCGGTCGCGACGATCAGCTTTCCGCCGGCCGGCATCGCATCGCGGGCGTTGACGGCCAGGTTGATCAGGACCTGCTCGATCTGGCCCGGGTCGGCCAGCACCCGGGCCAGCCCGGCGGCCAGGTCAGTGGAGAGTTCCACGTGCTCACCCAGGGTACGGATGAGCAGCTGCTCGACCTTTTCGATCACGTCGTTGAGGCTCAGCGCGCGCGGCTGGACGACATCGCGGCGGGCGAAGGCGAGCAACTGATGGGTGAGCCCGGCGGCGCGCTCTGCCGCCCGCTCGATCTGCTGGATGTCCTCGCGCACGGACTTCCACTCTTCCTGCGGTGCCTTGGCGACCTCCTCGGCGACGAACGCCGCGTAGTTGGAGATGACGGCGAGCAGGTTGTTGAAGTCGTGCGCGACCCCGCCGGCCAGCTGGCCCAGGCTTTCCAGGCGCTGCGACTGGTGCAGCTGGCGGTCCAGGCGGTCCCGCTCGCTCTGGGTCTTCAGCCGCTCCCGGTCGGCCTGCAGTTCGAGCCGCCCGGTCACGTCGCGGACCGCGGCCGACACCAGGATGCCCTCGCCGGTGTCCATGGCCGACAGGGAGATCTCCGCCGGGAACGTGCTGCCATCACGACGGCGCCCGGTCAGCTCGGCCCCCGCGCCCATCTGCCGTGGCTGTGGATCAGCCACATACCTGGCCCGGTACGCCGGGTGCACCGCCTTGATCGCGTCCGGGACCAGGATCTCCACCGGCTGGCCGATCAGCTCCTCGCGCCCGTACCCGAACAGCCGCTCGGTCTGCGCGTTCACCAGCACGATCCGGCCGCCGGCGTCCACGCACACCATCGCGTCCGGGGCCGCCTCCAGCAGCCCGACCAGCAAGTGATCCGTGAATTGCACGGCAGATCTCCCCCTAGCCGGCGCTGCGGACGCCCTCTCGCCGCGGACGCAGTTGGGTCACGCGGCAAGGAGCGGCGGCGAGCCTCCCGGGCAGCGGGAATGCGTCCACACGTCCCGGTGCGGGCCGCCCTTCAGCACGGCAGAAGGCAGGGTATCCCGCCGGGCACATCCTGGCCCTCGAGCCATCCGATTACATATTGATACCACATGATTACTCTGTGGTATAACCGGGAAGTATGCCGGGATCAGTTCTGCGTTCGCGTCAGGGGTAGGGCCCGGTTCGAGAGGGGCACCTGTGACACATAACGGCAACGCCGCCCAGGATGAGCAGTCGGCGGTGGCCGACGTCGCCGCCCGGGCATTGCGGGCCTGCGAGCAGCAGTTCGGCCGCATACCCACGAGTTGGGTGATGATCAGCCTGGCCACCGGCCGGTCTAACCTCTACCTCGCGGTCAACGACGCGTACTGCGAGCTGACGGGCTACGCACGGGGAGAACTGAACGGAGGGGACTTCCTGGGTGATATTCACCCCGAAGACCAGCCTGCCCTTGAGACCCTCATCCAGGGAGTCATGTCTGGCGTGACCAGCCTGATCCGGACGGAGGTGCGCCTGGTCCGCAAGGACGGCGAGATCGTCCACGGCGACCTGAACGGATCGGCGATCCAGCCGCCCACTGGCCACCGTTACCTTGCGGCCTTTATCGAGGACATCTCGGCGGCCCAGCAGGCGCAGACCGAGATATGCCGGCTCCGGCGCGAGCTGCAGCAATCGCGCCGCCTGGCGAGCCTGGGGCATCTGGTCGGCGGAATCTCGCACGACTTCAGCAACATGCTCACGGTGATCGCCAACTACGCGAGCCTGATCCGGGAGGAGGTGATGGTCGCCGAGGCGACCGAGAGCTCGGCCCGGTGGGGGCCCGTCCGCTGGGACGTGGAGCAGATCGAAGATTCGGCCGACCGCGCCAGGCGACTGATCAAGCACATGCTGGCCTTCGCGCGGCGTGAAGAGGCAGCGCCCGTGCTCGTGAACGTCGGCCAGACAGTCAATGAGGTCACCGGGCTGCTGAGCGAGGTGCTGGGCGAGCACGTCCCCGTCGTCACCCGAACGGGCGAGGGCCTGTGGCCGGTAGAAGCCGATCGCGCGCAGCTCGAGCAGGTCATCGTCAACATCGCCGTGAACGCCCGCGACGCCATGCCGGGAGGCGGCCGGGTCACCGTCGAGACCGCGAACATTGACCCGGCGAACTGCGCGGCCGACCCGCGGGACGCCGCCGATCTCGCCGAACTGCTCCCTGGCCGCTACGTCGGGCTGCGCATCACTGACACCGGAGCAGGGATGAACGTGCTGACCGCGGAACGGGCATTCGAGCCGTTCTTCACCACGAAGAGCGGAGACCAGGCGGCGGGACTCGGCCTGGCCGCCGTGCGCAGGTTCGCCACGCAGTTCGGCGGCAAGGCCTGGCTGCGGTCGGAACCGGGCCACGGGACCACCGTCACGGTGATGCTGCCGGCCGTGACCGAGGCCGGTGCGGCGCCCGCCGGGCACCAGGGGTGGGCGGCAGAGCAAACCGCCACCGTGCTCGTGGTCGACGACAATGCCGCGATACGGAACGTCGCGCACCGGGTCCTGGCCAGCGCCGGTTACCTCGTCCTGACGGCCGCGGACGGGCAAGAGGCGCTCGGCTTTCTCGGGGACCCCGAACGGCCCGTCGGCCTGGTCCTGACGGACATCGTCATGCCCGGAATGACGGGTGAGGCGTTCGCCACCCAGGCCCATGCCCTCCGCCCGGGGCTCCCCGTACTGTTCATGTCGGGCTACGAGCGACAGGATGTCGCGGAAGGCTGGCCCGCCCCGGAGACGCAGTTCATCGCCAAGCCATTCACCCGGGCCGCGCTGCTGGCCAGGGTGACCCAGTCGCTGGCGGACAGAGCGGGGGAGGACAGCAGCGCCCGGCCAGCGGAACCCGCGCGAGCCGAGCGCGAGTGAAAGGGTCTCAGCCGTTAACGGGACATCCCTGCTCGCCGGGTGATCCCGCGGGAGCGTGATCCGCAGCCACCAGCACCGGGCGCGCAGGTCGCCGCTCGCCTTCGCCGCCAGGGCGGCGGCCACCCGTGCCAGCCACGCGCGGGCCAATTCCACGTCACCGATCTCCTGATCGTCCCCCGCCGGGGTGATGGTCAGTCCGATCCGGATCAGGTGCCCGTCGGCCCGTACCGCCGCGGACGCGCGTGCCCGGCGCCCCTCGGGCACGATCCCGAGCAGGGCCAGCTCGATGACGTCGGCGACTACGGGTACCTCCGCCGCGGGCACGCCCTCGTTCCCCGCTCCGGCGTCCACGGTCAGCGGACCGGCGAGCAGCCAGGCCGTCCGCCGCTCGAGGACCGCGGCCACCGGGCCGGTCTCAGCGGGGGAGCCGCTGGGGAGCCGGCGCAGCGCGGCCGCCGCCGCGTCCAGCCGCTGGAATACGCTGTCGAAAATCCCCGGCGGCAGGGCCGGGTGCGATCGGTGCAGGAGCTGGAGTTCGAGGCTGGCCGCGAAGATCTCCTGCATCGGGCTGTTGTGCAGGTAGGCGACCAGCGCACGTTGTTCCTGCGCGCGCAGCAGGCGGTTCACGGCGAGCAGCAGCCGGGCCGGCGGCTCACCTTCGGCCGGCGTACGCTCCGCCCGGCGCGACGAGCCAGCAACAGGGGCGGCCAGCCCACCGGGATCGGGCCCCGCCAGCGGCCACGGGCCGGGCCGCGGCCGGCCGGCCTGGCGGACGGCCTCGAGCAGGTCCGCTATGCTGAACGGCTTGGCCAGGAACGCGGTGCCCTCCGGAAGCCGGTCCGGGATTCCGCCACTGAGCAGTACGCATCGCGCGGCGGCCGCCCGATCCTTCGACCCGAGTTTTTCCACTAGGTCGATCCCGCACTCGTCGCCCAGCTGGGCGTCGACGAGCACGGCATCGTACCCGGCCGGCTCCTTGGCCTCCGCCTCCGCAAGCGTGCCGGCGACATCAACCTGATAGCCCCCAGCGCTGAGCGCGCGGCTGATCGTCTTACGCATTTCCTCGGCGTCATCGACGACCAGGACCCGCGCGGTACGTGGGCTCTCGCTCAATCTGCCTGTCTCCCCGTGAACGCCACGCCATTGACGTTACTTTAAGCAAGTATTCCGATACAGAAAGTAACTCAACCGGATCCGGGCGAGGGACGGCGGGGTCATCGTGTGCGGAGTCCGCGCGCCCCGTCAGGACCACGCCTGGCGCCTCCGGCCCCCGAGATCGGGGATTCCATCCTGGGCGGGCGCTGCCGGGCAGCCTAATTCGCGGAGCCAGGAACGCCGCATGGCCCGGCCCACGCGGCGTGCTCGCGCTACCGTCCCGGGCCCGGCAACTGAATCGGTTGGCTTGAGCCTGGTTGAGCGTCCGATTCGATGGTAGCGTCGGGTTTCTGCAACGCTTTCCGCCGGGAGGGCCGCCATGGACGCCGACGCCGCCACCGGACTCGACCGCACCCGGCTGGCGGAACTGCTCCGGCGGGAGCGGGCCGCCTTCGCGGTCCGGCACGCCCGGTCGGCCAGAGCCTACGAGCGGGCCGCCTCCCTCTTCGGGCGGGTGCCGATGACCTGGATGAACAAAGCGGCGGGCGGGTTCCCGCTGTACCTTGCCTCCGCTCGGGGGGCCCGGGTCACGGACATCGACGGCCACTCGTTCGCCGACTTCTCCCTCGGCGACACCGCCGCCATGGCGGGACACTCCCCGCAGCCGGTGGTGCGCGCCATCCAGCGGCGTTCGGCGGACCTGGGCGGCCTGGCGGTCATGCTGCCCACCGAGGAAGCGGCCGAGGCCGGGCGTGAACTGACCCGCCGGTTCGGCGCGGCCCGCTGGTCGTTCGCGCTGACCGCGACCGACGCCAACCGGTGGGCCATCCGGCTGGCGCGCGCCATGAGCGGGCGGCGGAAGATCCTCTTCCACAGCTACTGCTACCACGGCTCCGTCGACGAGTCGCTGATCGTCACCACGCCGGACGGCGGCGCGGCCGCGCGGGCCGGGAACGTCGGCGCTCCTTGCGATGTCACGCTGACCAGCCGGGTGGCGGAGTTCAACGACCTCGAGGGCCTGGAACGGGAACTCGCCCACGGTGACGTCGCGGCCGTGCTGATGGAGCCGGCCCTGACCAACATCGGCATCGTGCTCCCCGAACCCGGCTACCTGGCCGGCGTCCGCGATCTGACCCGGCAGTACGGCACGCTGCTCATCAACGACGAGACGCACACCTTCTGCGCCGGGCCCGGCGGCGCGACCGCCGCGTGGGGGCTCAGCCCGGACCTGGTGACAGTGGGCAAGGCAATCGGCGGCGGCATCCCCGCCGCCGCCTTCGGCATGTCCGCCGAACTGGCCGACCGGCTGCTGGGCCGGGCCGACCTCGACCTCATCGACATGGGCGGCGTGGGCGGCACCCTCGCGGGCAGCGCGCTATCGGTCACGGCGGTGTGCGCCACCCTGACCCGCGTGCTGACGGACGAGGCGTTCGGCGAGATGATCACGCTGGCGGAGCGGTTCGAGGACGGCGTAGCCGGCGTGATCTCCCGGTACGGCCTGCCCTGGTCGGTCACCCGGCTGGGCGCGCGCGCCGAATACCGCTTCGCCAGCCCCGCGCCGCGCACCGGGACGGAGGCCGCCGCGGCCGGCGACCCGCAGCTTGACGACTACCTGCACACGTTCATGGCCAACCGCGGCGTGCTGCTGACCCCGTTCCACAACATGGCGCTGATGTGCCCGGCCACGACCGAGGCCGCCGTGGACCTGCACACGGAACTGTTCGGTGCGGCGGTCCGGGAGCTGTCTTAGGGTTGCTGAGGTCAGGTGACACGTATATAAAGATGACATGAGTATTCGAGCGCTGCAGGAGCCCACGTTCCTGATTTTGACCGCGCTGGCGGCGGGGCCGCAGCATGGGTACGGCATCATGAACGACGTCACGGAGATCTCTGCGGGCCGGGTCAAGCTGCACGCGGGAACGCTGTACGCCGCGCTGGACCGGCTGACCGCGGAGGGCTTGGTCGACACCGACCGGGAAGAGGTCGTCGAGGGTCGCCTGCGCCGGTACTACCGGCTCACCCCGCCCGGCGCGGAACGGCTCGCGGCCGAGGTCGAGCGGCTGCGCAGCCACACCGACGTGGCCGCGCGGCGGCTGCGGCTGGCGGGGGGCACAATATGAGCCGGGCGCGCACGCTGGAGGACCGGTACCGGCGGCTGCTGGCCCTGTACCCGCCCGAGCACCGGGCCCGGCACGGGGAAGAGATGCTCGGCGTGCTGATGACGGCGGCGGTCCCGGGGCGGCGCTATCCGGGGCGCGCGGAGTCGGCCGCGCTGATCGGCGGCGCGATTTGGCGGGCAAATTGAGCGCTACCTTGAAGCCGAAGACTGAAGCGAGCATCCTGAAACAGGCGCTCCTAGGGAAGGAGGAGCCGTGAGGGGCTACGTAGTCGTGTTCGAGGGGGATGACGAGTCGGGCTACTCGGCCTACTCTCCGGACCTCCCCGGTGTGGTTGCCGCCGCCGCTAGCCGTGCGAAGACCGAACGGCTGATGCTGGAGGCGATGGCAGAACATATCGCCTTCCTCCGGGAAAGCGGGCAGCCCATCCCTCAGCCGGCCGACGCCGGCAGCGTCACCATTCTCGATCCTGCCGCCGCCTAGCCCCGGGCACAGGTAGCGCTTAGGACTTCGTGCCGGATTTCTTGCTGGGGCCCCCGGCGACCGCGCCGATGGCGGGGGCCAGCACGAGCCACAGGCCGATGGTCACCACCAGGGACGTGATGTAGCCGAACGGGTGGACGCCCACGTCGCTGTGGACGATGCCGGCGAAGATCATCAGCAGCCACGCGCTGACGAAGAACAGCGGTCCGGCCGATACCAGCCGGGCGAAGCTATCCATCACTGCCTCCCTGCCCTGCCGTACGGGGCGCTCCGCACGGGCCCAGGGTGCCGCAGATTGCGCTCCTGGCGTAGGGGCATAGGTCATGGCGGGCCGCGCCGGACGGCTCATTTACGGTTACCTTTGGTCTTCAAACGGCTCTCTGGTCACGGGGGACGGCAACAGTGGATCGCGGGCGGCTCGAATCGTTCAGCGACGGGGTGTTCGCCGTCGCGATCACCCTGCTGGCCCTCAACCTGACCGTCGAGGGGCCCGGGCACGGGACGCTGCTGCATCAGCTCGGGCACCACTGGCCGTCGTTCGTGGCCTACGTGATCAGCTTCTTCACGATCGGGATCATCTGGGTCAACCACCACGTGCTGATCGCGAACATCGCGGTCGTCAACCGGACCCTGCTCTTCCTCAACCTGCTGCTGTTGCTGGTCATCGTGGCCATCCCGTTCGTCACCGCGACGATGGCCGCCTACCTGACCGCGCACGGCGAGGACGCGCACATCGCGGCGGCCCTGTACGCGGGGACGTTCGAGCTGATGGGCCTGGCGTTCACCGGCCTCCTGGAGTGGGCGCTGCACGAGGACGAGCGCATGCACCAGTCCGTTCCCGAGGTGGCCAGGAACGCCGCCCGGGCCCGGTTCTACCTCGGGCAGCTCCCGTATCTCATCGCCATCGGCGTGGCGTTCGCCAGCGCACCGGCCTCAGTGATCATTACGGCCCTGGTCGCCATCTACTACGTCTTCGAGCGGACCCCGGCGCGGGCCCCGGCCGGCCGCGGCGCCGGCGTCTGAGCACCCCCGGGACAGTCCGTTACCGGCACCCCTGGCCCGCCGGGGGTGAGGACCGGGTACGGAACCGGCGTCAGCGACGGCGGCCGGGCCACCCGGCATATTCAAATAGTAGTCATCAAGCTACTCTACGTAGATAATGTGGCCGGGAGGGCCGTGGCTGGCCCGCGCTGGCTGCGGGCCAGCTCCAGGTGCCGGCGCACGGGGACACAGTGAGGGGCAGGTTATGCGCGCACAGTGGGGCCGTCATGCCGGGGCCGGTCATCGCGGCGGCGTCCCGGCCCGCTGGCGCGGTGCCCCGGCCCGCTGGCGCGTCGCCGCCGTGGTCGCGGCGGCCGCGCTTTCGCTGGTGGCCGGCGCGGTGCCCGCCCTGGCGGCGGGCGGTTACACCGTAACCGCCACCATCCCCGTGGGCCCCAACCCGTACGGGGTGGCGGTGGACCCCGCCGCCGGGACCGTCTACGTGGCCAACAACGGCGCCGCCACGGTGTCGGTGATCAACGCGGCGACCCGCGCCGTGACCGCCACCATCCCCGTCGGCTCCGCCCCGACCGGGGTCGCGGTGGACCGCGCCGCCGGGACCGTCTACGTGGTCAACACCGGCGGTGGCACGGTGTCGGTGATCAACGCGGCGACCCGCGCCGTGACCGCCACCATCCCCGTCGGCTCCTACCCGTGGGGGGTGGCGGTGGACCCCACCGCCCGGACCGTCTACGTGGCCAACGCCGGCGGTGGCACGGTGTCGGTGATCAGCACGGCGACCCGCGCGGTGACCGCCACCATCCCCGTCGGCTCCGGCCCGACCGGGGTGGCGGTGAACCCCGCCCGCGGGACCGTCTACGTGACCAACACCGACGACGGCACGGTGTCGGTGATCAACGCGGCGACCCGGGCTGTGACCGCCACCATCCCCGTCGGCTCCCACCCGTACGGGGTGGCGGTGAACCCCGCCCGCGGGACCGTCTACGTGACCAACAACGGCGCCGCCACGGTGTCGGTGATCAACGCGGCGACCCGGGCCGTGACCGCCACCATCCCCGTCGGCTCCGACCCGTGGGGGGTGGCGGTGGACCCC